>JAPOOS010000173.1 GCA_026713305.1 Paracoccaceae bacterium | reverse complement strand
TTGATGCGAATGTCCTGCACCATGTCGCCATATGATTCGACCGAACCGATTCCGAAGATGCAGGAGACAGAGGCAACTATGATGACATCGTCTCGTTCAAGCAGCGCCCGTGTTGCGGCGTGCCGCATGCGGTCGATGTGCTCGTTTATTTGGGCTTCCTTCTCGATGAAGGTGTCTGATCGGGGGACGTAGGCCTCCGGCTGATAATAGTCGTAGTAGCTTACGAAGTACTCGACGGCGTTGTTTGGAAAGAACGAAGAAAACTCGGAATAGAGCTGCGCTGCCAAAGTCTTGTTGTGTGTCATGATCAGCGCGGGACGCTGGAGTTCCTCGATGACCTTGACCATCGTGAAGGTCTTGCCGGTGCCGGTTGCACCCAGGAGAACCTGGTCCCTTACCCCATGGGCAAGGTTTTCGGTCAGGTCCGCTATGGCCCGTGGCTGATCTCCGGCTGGCTTGAAGTCGCTGTGCAACTCAAACCGTATTCCACCTTCCAGCTTTTGCCTAGGGGGAATGACGGAGCCAGCTGGTGCCGAAACAAGAGCATTTGGCATGAATGACCTTTCCGCTGACATTGGATGGGGAATCAGATCGCGGCAATCCCTATTGTCCAAGTGAATTTGCCCTGGACAGAGAATCGTGACATCTTCCTTGTATGAATTGGCTGCCCTTTGCCAATGCACTTTCCCGTTGGGGGACCGCAAGCGCCAAACGCGGCGCTGCTTCCGCCGCCGCTTTCTGTATGGGCACGACCCGGTTCATTGATCGGGAGCTTGCCTGCAACGCTGCCGTTTCCCGCGGATGCCGTGCATCTGCGAGTCGATGGTCGAGGAACACCTAGTCTTCAGCTTCATGTGCTTCTCCAATGCAACGACATTCAGAGTGGCTAGCGCTCAAGAGGAAGCTGTGTGCGGACCATGCGGAAGATTCCGTGTGTTCTTCTCAAGAGGCAGGGTTGAAGCTTTTCGTCGAAGAATCAAGAAATTGCAGATTGCGGGAACAGCGCTTGCTCACCCGACTGTGGACAGTGAGCTGCAAGCAATCCAAGGGTCGATCAGCTGGTTGCTGCCAATGGCCTATCACTTTTAAGTGCTTGACTCTGGGCATCGTTTTGTGTCAAACGATTCGGCATGCAAGTTGGACTTCGACATTTTTCTGCCGACACCCTCGAATGGTTTGTCGACGCCGTCAAGCGGCAGGACATGACACGCAGCGCCTTGGCCAGCAGGCTGTGCGAGCTTGAGCAATGGCACAACGCTCTTGGAAAGCCCTGCCTCGGTTCGGCACGCAAGTGCCTGCCCAGGCTCGCCGACAGGCTGGGCGTCAAGCTCCCGGAACCCCGCGCCAGCTTCGGAGCTGGCTCCAAGTGCGACCTGCCGCCGGTTGCCGACCTCGAACTCTCCGCGTCGCTGGCCGACCTCGGCGAAGTCTCGCTGACCATTGCCTCCACCGCCAAGGCCAAGCTGCAGTATCAGGCGCTGATGAACGCCTTTCATCCCGAGGGATGGTCGCGTCCGCCGGGCGGCCAGATGCGCTATCTGGTCACCGTCCCGCGGCTTGGCGTCGTTGGCGGCATCGGCTTCACCGCCGCCAGCTGGCATCAAGCGGCGCGTGACGAATGGACAGGCTGGTCGCCCGATGGGCGTGCCGCCAACCTTGGCCTGGTTCTCAACAACCATCGCTTTCTGATCCTGCCGGGGCTGCGCGTGCCCAACCTCGCCTCGCACATTCTGGGAATCGCCTGCCGCCGGGTGGCCGACGACTGGAACGAGGCCTACGGCCAGAGACCGCTTCTCGCCTACACCTATGTCGGGGCGAAGTGGTCCGGCGCCTGCTACGCCGGCGCCGGATGGCAGCGCTGCGAGCGGCTGACTTCGGGCAGGAACGGCAAGCCGCCCTGTGCCGTGTGGATGCGCCGCTGGACGGCGACTGGAAGCGGCGGCTCGCCTCGTTGCCGGCGCCCTGTCTTGCGGAACGTGCGGACTGGACCGCTTTCGAGTATGGAAGGTGCAGTCATCCCGACCCCCGCGTCGGGGTCCGCATCAAGGCGATGGGAAGCGCTTGGGACGAGCAGCCAAACACTTCGATACCGAACCTTTTTCCCGATAGTGCGAGCCGCCAGGCTGCCTATCGGCTGCTGTCGAACCCGAGAGTGAAGATGGAGCACGTCATGGAGAGTCATTACGGGGCGACGGTGGCCCGCTGCCGTCTCGAGCGCGTGGTTCTTGCCGTTCAGGACACGACGGCG
>JAPOOS010000203.1 GCA_026713305.1 Paracoccaceae bacterium | reverse complement strand
TCGTAGCCAAGCGCATCCAGCAGGCCGGCGGCGAATGTGCGGTACATCCGCACACGCTCGGCGGCGTCGGCGCATTCGCGGTAGTCCGACAGAAGACGCGGATGGTCGGCGGCAAGCAGGCGCAGGCGCTGGCTCGGAAGCAGGTCGCCTTCCTCGGCCGCCGCCGACCAGTCGCGAATGCACGTCCTAACCTCGTTGGCGAAGCCGGCGCCGAGATAGTGGTCGGAATAGAAATCGTTGCCGTTGACTATGCCCGTGAAGTCAATCGGCATGGGCCAATGTCCGCATCAATTTCACAAGACGAACAGAGGGCTGGAATTCGTCCGGCATCTGCTGTGTCATTTTGATCCAATCCCACTTTGCGTCGAAACTGGTCCCCACCTCCTCGAGCTCCTCCTCTCGTCGGCTTGCTACAATTCCTGCGAAAGCGCCCTTTGCGGCAAGGCGATACCCGGTTGAACTTCCGCGGCTATGCATCGGTAGCTTGTTCGGGCTTTGGAGGCTGACTTGGGTTTCTGAGGTCAAGGCGCATTGAGTTTGTTGAACAACGTGCGACACATACTCGATTCTCGATGACTTTGGCAAGCCAAGATGTGTTTTGCAGATCCTGTCCCAATGGATATCATCCAAGCCTTCCCTTGGCAGTTGTGAATTCCACCCTCCAACCTGCCGGAACTGCGAGATTGTGCAAGGAAATGTACCTTGATCGCACGCATTCTGTGCAGCAGTCCCAGTGTGTGCTATGGGTGGCAGTGCAAACTGCATTCCCCGAAGAGCCAACAAATGCATTCAAGAGCGCCATGACCAATATTGTAACCAGGTTTGCCCCCTCGCCCACAGGGTTCCTTCATATCGGTGGAGCAAGAACCGCCCTGTTCAACTGGCTTCTTGCGCGATCAGAAGGCGGAAGATTCCTGCTTAGGATCGAGGATACCGACAGGGTTCGATCCAACGACAAGGCAGCGCGCGCAATTGTGGATGATCTGCAATGGCTTGGACTTGATTGGGATGGAGAACCAGTGAGTCAGTTTGAGCGCAGCGCGCGCCATGTTGAGGTGGCAGAGCGCCTGCTTGCGTCTGGGGCCGCTTATCGCTGTTTCGCATCCGCTGACGAGATAGACTCAGCCAGGCAAAGGGAGGGTCGCCGTGGCAAGGGCTGGGTATTCCGCAGCCCCTGGCGAGATGCTGATGACACAAAGCATCCTGATGAACCGTTCGCTGTTCGTCTCCGCGTTCCCCGCAATGGCGCTGCCACGGTTTCCGATGCCGTCTACGGTTCCGTCAAGTGGAGATACAGTTCAATTGGCGACATTGTGATTCTGCGATCGGACGGGACGCCAACCTACAATTTCGCTGTTGTTGTTGACGACCATGACATGGGAATCTCGCATGTGGTCAGGGGTGACGACCACCTTGCCAACACCGCAAAGCAAAAGGTTGTGTACGAAGCCATGGATTGGCAGCTGCCAACCTTTGCCCATGTGCCACTGATTCACGGTCCCGATGGTCGCAAGCTTTCAAAGCGGCACGGCGCACCCGGAGTTGGACACTATCGCAAGGCTGGTTTTCTTCCGGAAGCAATTCGCAACTTCCTGGCACGCTTGGGATGGAGCCACGGCGACGAGGAGATTTTGAGCACGGCCCGACTTCTGGAAGTGTTTTCGATTGACGGGATACGCAAGGCGCCTGCCCGCCTGAACAAGAAGAAACTTGCCAATCTGAGCGGTCGCCACATGTCGGTGTGTGGCGACGCAGAGCTGCTGGAACTGCTTGAGGACTATGCGGAATTCAGTGGAAACAGGATTCCTGATGGCATTCCCGCCGACCGTCTGCTGGCGGCGCTTCCCGTGCTCAAGACACGATGCAAAACCCTTGCGGACATCATCGACAGTTTGGGCTTTCTGAACACAACCGATCCGATATCCTACGATTCTAGGGCGTTGGCGACATTGTCGCAGTCTCCTTTCAGACTGCTAGCGGCAATTGAGCAGTCGCTGACGGGCATCGAATGGAACAGGGAAAAACTCGAAGCTTCCCTGACAGGCACTGCGAGCAGGCACGAAGCGAGTTTTGCCACGGTTGCCAAGCTCTTGCGCGCCGCATTGGTCGGCAAAATGAGCTCTCCAAGCGTATATGACGTCATGCTTCTTGTTGGAAGGAGTGCGACACTCGCCCGGTTGACGGACGCTCGCAAGCATGTTCCCAAAGCGTGAATCCGCAAGCCTTCTGCTTCCCGCTTGCCCAACACCGCCGACACAGTGTCGCGCTGGATCGAGTCGAAAGTGCGCACAACCTTGGAATTCCTCGCCTGACTGCACCCCGCGAAGGACTTTGCTGCGGAACATCAAGCGAAAGCAACGAATTCGAATGCCGAACGCATTTGACCGTCGTTCGGCGCTGTGATACGGTGCCGATCTTTGGGAACAGGCGTTAGGACTCTGCGAATCGTGCAGAGTTGCTCGGCAATGGCAGCCGGTTTCAAAATTCACTCGGAACTTCGACCGCGCACGGGCTAGAGGCAGAAGACCGGTGTGTTTGCGGACATGCAAAGCGCGACCGGTGCGAATCGGCTTGGAATGTCGCCATGCCAAAAGTCAGTATGCCGAACAGTTGGAAACAGGAGCAGGTAATGACGCAGCCATCGGGTAGCGCAAAGCTTACAGTGGAAGGGCGGGAATTCGATCTTCCAGTCTATTCGGCATCCGCTGGCCCAAAAGTCATCGACATCCGTTCACTCTACTCAAAGGCGAACGTGTTTACTTTCGACCCGGGATTCACGTCGACCGCCGCATGCGAATCCGCCATCACGTTCATTGACGGCGAGAGGGGACAACTTCAGTACCGAGGATATCCGATCGAGCAGCTGGCCGAGAGATCCCGCTTTTTGGAGGTGTGCTACCTGCTCCTGTACAACAAGCTTCCCAACCAGCAGGAATTCGACGACTTCAGGACCAGCGTCACCATGCACACCATGGTGCACGAACAACTGATAAACTTCTACCGCGGCTTCCGACGTGATGCACACCCGATGGCTATCATAACCGGTGTCGTAGGCGCTCTGTCGGCATTTTACCACGATTCAACGGACATCTCGGACCCCGAGCAGCGCGAAATCGCCTGCATTCGGATGATCGCAAAGTTGCCGACCATTGCCGCAATGGCCTACAAGTACTCCATTGGCCAGCCATACGTCTATCCGCGCAACGACTACAGGTACGCCGAGAATTTTCACTACATGTGCTTTTCGGTGCCCGCCGGGAAGTACCGCAGCTATGAGGAAGTCAACCGCGCGCTTGACCTGATTTTCCTGTTGCACGCCGACCACGAACAAAACGCCTCCACCTCCACCGTGCGTCTGGCCGGATCGTCCGGCGCAAATCCATTCGCTTGCATCGCGGCCGGGATTGCTTGCCTCTGGGGACCCGCACACGGCGGCGCCAACGAAGCCTGTCTTCGCATGCTGCGCGAAATCGGATCCGTCGACCGCATCCCCGAATACATTGGCCGCGCCAAGGACAGGTCCGACCCGTTTCGGCTGATGGGTTTTGGCCACCGCGTGTACAAGAATTTCGATCCCCGTGCCCACATAATGAAGAAGACCGCTGACGAAGTTCTTGATCTTGTTGGAAGCCAGAACAAGCCCACGCTGCAGGTTGCCAAGGAGTTGGAAAGAATCGCCCTGGAGGACGAATACTTTCAGACACGCAAGCTGTACCCCAACGTGGATTTCTACTCGGGGATCATTCTTGACGCCGTTGGCTTTCCCACCGACATGTTCACGCCGATTTTCGCGCTGTCCAGAACCGTGGGATGGATTTCGCAGTGGAAGGAAATGATTGCGGACCCGATTCAGAAAATTGGGCGTCCGCGCCAACGATATACAGGGCCCGTCAATCTCAACTACATCCCAATCGAAGAGCGCTGAATCGCCTCGCCGAGCGCACGGTCCAATGCATGGAAGGCTATCGCCTGCAAGGGCGAGTCCTTCCTGACCGAGTGCGTTCCCGCCCCCTTCTCGTTGATCTGGCGTTCTTTCCTGACGCTGCGCCTTCGGCCAGCAGGGCCGTCATGTGGTGATTGGCACAATCGGGTTGGTAGTGTTCCAGCAGGACCTTCAGCGCCTGAATCGGATCGATGCCGCTTCGCAGCGTCATGGCCCACTCGAGAAATATCGTCCGGCATTCCGCTTCCGAGATTCCCTCGATTGAGTAGGCTTCGGCGATTAGACCCTTTGGGTCTGCGCTTGCCAATTCACCGTTCAACCCTTTTCGCACTTTGTCTGTCCCCGTCGATTGTTCGTGATGCCCAACCTTGCCGTCATCGCAAATGCCTGCGACTTGATGCACAGTCCGGCGCTGGTTGATTCTGTAGCCAGCAAGGCGCCGAATTGGAAGCCATACCAAACCCCGAAGGCGATGCTTGTTGTCCGCCTGGTGCGAACCCCTCGCCTGGCTTGAAGTCTCAAGCGGCGCCGTGCCGTTCAAGCAGTCCGGAAATCGTGGACAGGGCTCCTGCCCTTTCGTCGTGGAGCCGTGCCGCCAGTTCCTCGATGCTCTCGTCGCCAGTCTGGTGAAGCAGGAACTGCAACGCTCCCGTTCCCGAGGTATCCGGCGAGAATCTGCCCTCGCTTGTCAGTCTTGTTGCCTGCCGTATCCTGCTCAACGTGTCGTGAGTGCGATGAAGAACCTCTGCATCGTCCACCGACATCCAGCCGCCTTCACTTGCATCGGCCAACTGGTCCGTCACTGATCGCCCGCGGGAAGAAATCAACAGCGCTCCCGTCTGTGCAACAAGGTCTATGTCCAGCAGACGTCCTTTCCCCAGTCGCAGTTCCCAGGCGTCACTTGCTCTCTCGGTTGGCAGGTTTTCGGCCAGCCTGCGCCGCATGTCCACTAGATCATGCAGCACCTTTTCCTGGTTGTCCACACTGTCTATGATCTGGCGCCGCAGGACCTCAAGGTCGGAAGCCAGCTCCGGATTGCCTGCCACCACTCTCGCACGTGTCAATGCGAGATGTTCCCAGGTCCAGGCATCGTTGAACTGATAATGCCGAAACGACTCGAATGAAGTCGCGACGGGTCCCTGCCGACCCGATGGCCGCAACCGCATGTCAATCGAGTAGAGGGCGCCTTCTGCCATGGGTGCCGAAAGGGCGCTTACCAGCGCTTGGGTCAAACGCGCAAAATAGAGCTTGCTCGGCAATGATCTCTTGCCCTCGGACCGCTCCTGATTCTGTGCATCGTAGATCAGCAGAAGATCAAGATCGGACTGGCAGGTCAAGGATTCAGCCCCCAGAGATCCCATTGCGACAATTGCTGCGCCACGCCCAGGTGGAGGTCCGTGCCGCTTGCTGAAGTCGCCAACGACCCGTGGCCAGATTCCGCCAAGCACCGCTTCTGCAAGATCGGAGTAGATCGACGCGATCTGCGAGGGGTCGACAAGGTCCCTTAGATGATGAACTCCAATTCGGAACTGATGTTCATGCATCCATTTCCTGGAGTTGCGCAGAACCATTTCGAAGTCTGGGTCCAATCGCAGGATCTCCCGCAGTTCCTGCATGAGCTGCGCCTTTGGCGCCAACGGATCGAAAAAGTGCCCGTCAAGCACGGCATCGAACACGGACGCGTGTTGTGACAGGTATCTCGCAAGCCTTGGCGCTGTCGCACAGGTATCGGCAAGCAGCCGCATGAGAAGGGGATTCGACTCGAAGAGCGAAAACAGCTGCACGCCTGCCGGGAGTCCCTTGAGAAACCCGTCAAACTGGAAAAGCGCCTCGCCAGGATTGGCCGCCTGCTCCATGCGAGACAGAATGACCGGCTGCAGGCGGGAGAAGATTTCGGTTGCCCTCTGCGTTCTGAAGGCCGGCAGGTCTCGCCATCGGGCGATCATCTCCCTGTGCGTGTCCGTCAGAAACGAAACTTCCTCCGAAGCCACCTCGTCACTGGTCCTGGAGGGCAGACATTTCTCAATGGCTCCATGCACGCCTTGCAGGAGGTCTCGCACCTCGGTCAAAAACGCGTCGAGTTCGTTGTGGCCGCTCAAAGCCGCCATTCGTTCCTGCTCGCTGGTGTTCCGGGGTACTTCGTGGGTCTGCGCGTCGCGAATCATTTGGCTTCGATGCTCAAGCTCGCGCAGGCGGCGGTAGCAGTGTTGCAGCAACTCGCTTGTGTCGCCGCCAATCCAGCCCTCCTCCGCCAGTATGGGAAGGATGCCAAGCGTCTGGGGCACCCGCAGCGAGCGGTGTCTGCCGCCAGATATCATTTGGTAGGTCTGCACGAACAGTTCGATTTCCCGAATTCCGCCGCGGCCCAGCTTCAGGCTGTACCCTCCGAGGTCCAGCAGGTTGCCGGCTCCCTTCGCCTTCTGAATCCGCAGTCGCATGTCGTTGGCATCTTGAACAGCCGCAAAGTCGAGATTGCGCCGCCAGACGAACGGTCGAATTGATTCCAGGAAGCGTTCACCGGCTTTCAGGTTTCCGGCACAGACCCGCGCCTTTATGAAGGCCGCCCTTTCCCAGTTGCGTCCAAAGCTCTCGTAGTACCGCTCTGCACCGCCAACCGACATGCAGACAGGATTGACCAAGGGATCGGGGCGAAGCCTCAAGTCAGTCCTGAACACGTACCCGTGCGCAGTGATCTCGCTGAGCAGCTTGGCCAGTCGACGCGTAATCCTGATGTATTCAGCACGAACGAACTGAAACTTCGCAAGGTCGTGGCAATGCTCGTCGAAGAGCACTATCAGGTCGATGTCCGACGAATAGTTGAGCTCGCGTGCCCCCATCTTGCCCATCGCCAGGACAAAAATGCCGCCAAAGTCCTGATCGCAGTCTTCCCTGCATTCAATTCTGCCGCGCCGCATGGAGGAGTGGACCAGGCTCTTCAGCACCGAATTCACGGCGAGGTCGGCGAATCGGGTCAATGCGTCTGTAACTTGTCCAAGATCCCAGACGCCTCCCAAGTCAGCGAGTGCAACAAGCAGCGCCAGGCGACGCTTCCTTGTACGCAGTGCAAAGATCGCGGAGTTCGTGTTGAATTCATCCACATCGGAGCAAATGTCGTCCAATGCCTGGAGGGGATCGCAGTCCGGCAGTTCGCCCAGCCAGTCCCGGCAGTTTGAAATCAGTGAGTTCAAGTAGGGACTGGAACTCGAAGCATTGGCAACGAGTTCGCAAAACCTTGGATACGCGGGCTTCAGTTCGCAAAGCCATTCTTCAATTTCCGCCTCGCCGTACGGCTTTGGCACGCGGTTGATGCGTTCCTCGAATGTCCCGTCGTTCATGACAGCTCAAACTCCATGGGAATGGGCAATATCTTTCCGGTCGGCCTTATCTGTCGCGAGTTTGCCTGCCGGCGTAGCAGCCGTCATCTGCATTCAGAATTTGCCATGCCGCACTATAATCGACTACAACCCTCAAGTGCAGGCAATTCATGCTTCAAGCAAGATCACCCGTCCTGGATGATTGCAATTGGCGCTTCCAAGCGCTTGGACGGGTAGATTGCCAGCAATGGACAGCGACATTTCCTGTTGGAGGTTCCCTTAATCATCAGTTGCAGCGATGGGTTTGAGGACCAACCTACTATGGGTTGATTGCTGCGAAGGCGTTGTCTGTCTCCATTCCTTTAGTTGATCGATCGAACGGAATGAACGAGGCATTGCCGCATTCATATGTCAGGAGACCATTTGCATGAATTGGGACAAGCTCAGACTTTTCGTTGCAGTTGCAGAGACAGGCCGACTATCGCTGGCCGCCAGCAAGCTCTCAATGAGTCAGTCCGCCTTGTCGCGGCAGGTTGCCGCCCTCGAGTCCGAGATCGGCGTGCCGCTGTTTCATCGACATGCCAGGGGACTCTTGCTTACTGAACAGGGCAACATTCTCTTCGAGGCCGCTAGTTCGATGAGCAAGCAACTGGAATCCGCAGCGGCCCGCATTCGAGATTCAAGAATGTTGAACGAAGGCGAACTGCGCGTGACGACGACTGTTGGGTTTGGGTCGCTCTGGCTGGCGCCAAGACTTCCGCGCTTCTTCGACGAACATCCACAGATCAACATCAATCTCATGCTTGAGGAAAGAATACTCGATCTTGCAATGCGCGAGGCGGACTGCGCCATTCGCATGAAGGAACCGTCCCAGGCTGATCTGATTCGACGCAAGATCATGACCACCGAGATGCGGCTGTATGCCAGCCGGGAGTTTCTGCGAATGCATGGCAAGCCGCAGAGTCTGAAGGACCTCAGAAGACTGCGCCTGATCAGCCACAATTCTTCCGTCATCGGTTCCACAGTCCGCGAAATGTATCTGGCCGACCTGGCGCCCTTTGACATGCAACCTCACATGTTGGTGAACAACTACTATGGAATACTTCAAGCAGTTCGAAACGATCTGGGGATTGGAATAATGCCTGACTATGTGGCGCGTCATCTTTGCGACGTGGTCGAGGTGTTGCCGGAAATGGTCTCCAAGAACATTCCGATGTACTTCGCCTATCCGGTGGAACTTCGGGATTCTTGCAGACTCAAGGCGTTTAGGGACTTTGTCGTCCGGGAAGCCAGAGCATTTCTGAATTCTGCCTAGGAGTTTGCACTTCAGGATTCAGTGGATGCTGGCTGTACGTCAGCGTGGGCCATTGTGCGCAAACGGCCGCGCAGGATAATGGACTTGAGCAAGCCTCACACCCGCTTCATCGGACTGTCGGAAACGAGGAGCGCCTTTGAGCAATGCCAACTGGCACAGTCGAGCAACACAATGCAACGACGGCATTCGAGGTTGCATTTGCATGGAGGTAGATCTCGGGTGCATTGCAGCGCTTGCACAATCTGCACCGTGCAACCGGTTGCTGCCTTCAAGGCAGTCCTGTTCGACGCTGATTTCGCTTTGAGACTGAATTGCGCAGGGCAAGCCGGAGGCGGCATTGCGCATCCATCGGCACGGTCCCGGCAAGTGAATTTCTGTTCCGGCGCTGTTCCATCCTTTCTGCCTTCGCACCTTGACGCGCCGAACGCCAATTGCGTGGTTCGATCTGCAATTCCGCAGCGCCAACTGCTGTCTGTTGCCCCGGCATATTGAATGCAGGAGCGGCAAACTGTATTCTTGTCTACCGGCGGAGGCGCTGCCCACCGTGGCGGCAACCATCGTCAAGCATCGCATCCCATGGCAGAGGGAGATCCGGACGGGAGAAACGACAAGACGCTTTCGGTTCAGCAAATAAAGAATCTCAAACAGTTCATTCGTGCCAAGGACCGCGGCGTGCCGCCCTACT
>JAPOOS010000266.1 GCA_026713305.1 Paracoccaceae bacterium | reverse complement strand
TCGGATCTATGGAGGACGTAGGCATTGGTTCGACCGTCGCGGATCAATCGACTTTCGTTTCCGGCCGTTGCAGCGCCTATCAACCCCGACTTGTCAATCACTCCTGCCATTCGGAGCTCTGCAATCGCCTCGATGATGCCGGAACCACAAATTCCAGTGATTCCGGTTTGAGCCGTCGCGTCGGCAAACCCATCCTCATTTGACCACAGGTCGCAGCCAACAACCTTGAACTTGGGCTCCAACGATTCCTTGCAAACTTCAACGCGCTCGATCGCACCAGGCGATGCGCGTTGTCCCGCGGAAATCTGTGCACCCTCGAAAGCGGGTCCAGTGGGCGAGGAGCAGGCCAAAACGCGTGTCTTGTCACCGAGCACGATTTCGGCATTGGTTCCTACATCGACAAGCAGCACGAGATCTTCAGACTTGTGAGGCTGTTCCGAGAGAATGACCGAAGCCGCATCGGCGCCCACGTGACCTGCGATGCAAGGCAGCAGGTGAACTGGCACGTCATTGCCGAGAACCACCAGCTCCAGGTCGCGGGCGGTTGTCTGAACCGACGCATCCGTGGCCAGCGCAAAGGGCGCCTGGCCAAGCTCCACTGGATCGATGCCGAGGAGGAGGTGATGCATGATCGGATTGCACACGAAAACGACTTCAACGATTTGCCTTTCGTCGGCCGCGATGGTTGCCGCAAGCGACTGAATGAGACCACAAACCGCGATTCTCACGGCGGATGTCATGTCAGCTGCGCCGGACTGATTCAGCATGGAGTAGGAAACCCGGCTCATCAGGTCCTCGCCAAACCTGATCTGCGGATTCATGATTCCGGACGAGGCCGCAATGGCTCCGTCGGCAAGGTTGCACAGTTGAGCGGCGACGGTTGTCGAACCTACATCGATTGCCAGACCATACAACGGACCACCAAAGAAGCCTGGCCAAATCTCGACCACCCTTGGCGCAAATCCTGTGTGGTCCTGATGGATAGCCAACGTGATCTTCCAGTCGCCTTGTTTCAGAGTTCCCTGGAGCCGCGACAAAACCTGCAGGCTAAGCTGGACGTTCTTGATGCCCCACTGCTCTTCAAGCGCAGTTTGCAGGCGCTGGTAGTCTCCGCCCGGCAAATCCATGTCAGGCTGCGAGACCTCGACGAAATAGAGATGAACAGCTGGATCCATCGTAACCGGACGTCTGTCGGCAGACTTGCGCACGACCTGCCTGTGAACCTGAGATTCCGGCGGCACATCCACCGCCAAGTCACCGCAAATCCTGGCTTGGCAGCCAAGCCGTCTACCCGGCTTCAGACCTCTGACGCGGTCGTAGCGTTCCTCGACCTTGTTCCATTCGGAAATTGAATCCGCCGACACCTTGATGCCGAGCTTGGGAAACGACCCGAACGACGGCAATATCTGGCAACGGGAACAGATGCCGCGTCCGCCGCAAACGCTGTCAAGGTCCACGCCAAGTTGGCGTGCAGCTTCCAGAACAGTCGTTCCCTTGGCAACGCGGCCGCGCATTCCCGAAGGGGAAAACACAATGAGAGGATGCTGTTTGTTCATGAAATTTTGGACTGAAAGGTGAGCGGCCACAAACGGCCATTTCGAAGAATCTGAGGCCCAATGGGAGTTTCGTCGAACGCAAGCCAGAGACAAGCGTCCACGTGCCACGCAAGTTCTGCTGACGGCATGCGCACGTTTGTCAGGTTCACTTCATGCCTCTGGAAGTCAGCGCTACTGACGTCGTCTGCGACGGCGGCGCTGGCCGTTTCCGCCCTGAGCAGTCCTGGCTCTCGTGTTGTTGTGCCTGATCCAGTTGGCGCCGTTGCGATCATGGTTCAGCAGCAGGTCGGCGGCCCTGATTGCATTCATTTCCTGCGGCCTGACCGGATTCATGATGGCTGAAGTCATTCCAGCGGCGATTGCCATCGGCAGAAAGGACGAGTTGATGGCGTGGCGGTTGGGCAAACCGAAGGAAACGTTCGATGCGCCGCATGTGGTGTTGACCTTCAGTTCCTCGCGCAGGCGCCTAACCAGCGCGAACACCTGAAGCCCTGCAGTTGCCATGGCGCCGATCGGCATCACCAGCGGGTCGACAACTACGTCGCTCGGGGAAATCCCGTAGTCCTGGGCACGCTCGACAATCTTCTTGGCGACATTGAAGCGCACGTCGGGGTCTTCGGAAATGCCCGTGTCGTCATTGGATATCGCGACGACGGGAACGTTGTACCTGCTCACCAGAGGCAGAATGCTTACGAGGCGATCTTCCTCGCCAGTCACTGAATTGACCAGTGGCCTGCCTTCGCAGACCTCCAGACCTGCCGCCAAGGCACCCGGCACCGAACTGTCGATGCAGAGGGGAACATCGACGCAGCCTTGCACAAGCTCAATCATTTTCCTCATGAGAGGCGGTTCTGTCTGGTTGGGGTCGGGGTTCGAATTGTAGACCACGCCCGCGTTCACGTCGAGCATGGAGGCGCCGCAGGTGACCTGTTCGACGGCGTCCTTCTCGACTGTCGAGAAATTTCCGGCCTCAAGTTCGGCTGCCAGTAACTTGCGGCCGGTTGGGTTGATTCTTTCTCCAATCACGCAGAATGGTTGATCGAACCCGATAATTGCCGTTCTCGTCTTGGATTCCACAATGGTTCGCGTCATGTTTGAGCCCTCGCGCCGCTTCGAGTGAGTTGTTTCTCGGAATTCCGGCGCGCCCATTCGACGCATGGCTTGATGCCACCTAGCGGAAAGAAGTGAATGCCCTCAATGATTGAGCGAGGGTGCCGATGAAGATAGGATTCAAGACCCGCAATCATGTCTACAGGTTCAAATGGCCTCAACAGCTGGGAAAGGTCCCGTCCCCGCTTTTGCAGGACTTGTAGGGATGCTCCGACGCCGCAGGAGAGCGCAAACTTGATCAAAGTTTGCAAGCGAGCCGGACCGGCAACGCCAATGCGCACTGGCAGATCGACACCGAGTTCTGCAATTCGCTCGGTCCACAGTGCGACCTGTCTCGGGTCAAACGCGAACTGGGTGACAATCTTCATGCGAGTTTCACTTCGGCGAGCGTATGCCACTTTGGCCAACAGGGCGGCATCGACCTGACGGGTTGAGCCATCCGGATCGATGTCCCGATTGCCTTCGGGATGACCGGCAACATGAAGCTCCAAGAATCCGCGGCGTTCGAAGAGGCCGGATTCCAGCAACTGCATCGAATGCGTGAACTCTCCATGGGGTCGGTTGATTCCACCTGCAAGCACAAGCGCTTGCGTTACATCCGCTTCATAGCGGTATCTGGCCAGCATTCTGTCCAGATCGGCTTCATTCCGAACGGAGCGCGCCGTGATGTGTGGCATGACCACAAATCCTTCGCGTCGAAGCCTCCTGGCGGACTTGACCATGTCGTTGAACGGCGTGCCTTCAATGTTTGCGAGGTATATCCTGGTATTGGGGGGCAACAACTCCTGGAAGCTCTCGATCTTGGATGCCGTACGCGGCATGACTTCGATGGAATAGTCGCCAAGTAGACTGGAAGACGCGAAGTCAGAGGTTGTTCGAGGCCGTGAGGCTGCCGTATTGTACATTTGCTCTACGTCCTCATCCTGGACTTCGGTCTTGTCCGTTGTCGGACCAGCCGTCATTGTCGATTAGGGATTTGATGCGTTGCCTGTCGTAGGAAGCTTCCAAGCGGGCCACCTCGGCCGAGGCCACTGCGGAAGGTTCACCTTCCATCTCCCCAATGGATACGCGCCGCCACTCCGACAGGTAGGCATCTGCGTCCTTGGCCCCGACTTTCATAGCGCATCGGTCAATCGACTGTTCGAAGCGTTCGCTAAGCGGCATCTTCGCCGCCCTGCGTCCCTTGCCCACGATAACCTGGGCTGGAATGTCTCGCCAGTAGACTATGGTTACCTTGGCCATCAGTTCGCTTCCTCTCCGGCCGTTGGCGTTACCGAACGTTGCGGTCGATCCACGAAATGTCCCCTCAAGCGTCTGAGAACAGCGAAGGCATGCAGCCTGCGGTAGGTGTTGGCCCACATTGATTTAGTCCTTCACCTGCCACAGGCTCGACTGGGTTTGATCATGAGGCGTCCGATTGCTTGACCAGCCTTCGGGGTCGAAACGAACTACCGTCACAAGAACGACACATTGAACTCGGAACGCAAACTTGCAGCTAGTCTTGCACTGAGGACATTTCAATTAGGAATCTCAAGAATCCAAAATTTTTTACGCCAAGTAGAGGCCCTGCGATAGCTGCGGGCAGTCGGTGCGGCAATGACATTCTCCCCTGACTGAAGTTTGCGAAGGGTGTGCGGCTCTGCC
>JAPOOS010000108.1 GCA_026713305.1 Paracoccaceae bacterium | reverse complement strand
TGGAAAACAGGGCTGGCGGCCGACTTTTGTTCACGCCCATTCGCAAATCAACCGCCGCCACCCGCCGAGCGTGGACCACATGGCTCTCAATCCCGATCAAGCCGGTTTCATCGAACCCTCCCCTTGACAACCAGGGGAGCATGCGGGCATTCAACAATCACAACAAACTGTAGACTCTGAAAGCAGCATGTCTCAAACCTCGAAAATTACCCTGCAACGACACTAGCCGAGTGATTACATTTGCATGGCCTCCGCTGGCGTGTCGTGATTGTGTCACTTCAATTGCGATTTGCTACACGAGTGACATGATCCTCGAGGCACAGATTGCAATTTTTGCCGATTGACCAGATGGCGTTCTGACGCTAGGAGTCTGCGCACGTGATTCTGTGGATGCTGCCTTTAGGAACTTCAAGGCGCGGTCAAGGTCCGCAGTTCGCCATTATGGTCATGAATGCCATACGGTCGAGAAGCTCGCGGGCTGCCTTCATGCCCCATGTCACCTTGGCCACAAAGGTCCGGGCCATGGCAACAAGGTCCTTCGGAGGTCGTCCGGCGTCACCGCGGCGATTGATGTTCAAGCTCTCCAAGTCGACCATTTCGAGGGCTGTCAGGAACAGCCTGCAGCGGCTTGAACCAATGGAGCTGTCTTCAAGTTCGGGGATGAGAGTTGGTTGAAACATTGCGGGAAGGCGGCTAATGACGACATCAGGCGTCATGGGGCAAAATCCAGTGTTGTTTTCCGCTTGTATCCACTGACTGTTGCTCCCACGCCAGCCACTTTCCGAAAACAATTCCGATTTTCCCGGACAGGCGAAGCCTAAGCACGCATGTCTTGCAAGAGGCTCAGAAGTGCTAGAGGATGGAAAGATTCAATCGGAGGGACTTGATCCATGGCCCACATTGTGATGGCAATACATAACCTCGGTGGGGGAGGGGCAGAGCGAATGGTGCTCTGGATCACCGCTGGATTGATGGAGCGCGGGCACCGTGTAGATATCGTGATCTTTGACCCAACCGTTGCTTACACAGATATGCCGAAACAGGCTCGACTGGAGGTATTGTGTGGGAAGGGCACTTGGGCACGGTTGAAGCCAGATTCTTTGCCCAGGAACGTACTCTGGCGAGGCAAACGCATGCCTGTCACCCGTCTGGCGCGGCCTATCGCCAAGCTTGTTGCGCAAAATGGCGCCGGATGCCTAGCCAAGTTGCTGCAACCGGGAGTGTTGCGATTTGCCTTCCGTTTGGCCCACTATTTGGAGCGCGAAAAACCTGATATCGTCTTCGGCAACTGGAACCATGATCATTTCGTTGCGTTGCTGGGCGTTCGAATGGCATTTGTGCAGAAGTCCCGCCCACCGGTAGTCCCCATACAGCACTCAGCCTTGAATAGTGGGACAAGTTACGTCCGGTATATGCGTTGCTTGTCTGCTGAATTCGTACACCATGTTGCTGTCTCTCACGCAGTGGCTGAGAGTCTTTCCTCCACATGCCACGTTCCGGAAAACAAGATCACGACTATCCACAACTCGGTCGACCTAAAAGAGATATCTCGACAGGCGGAAGTCGAACCAAATCATTCTTGGTTCACCGACAACGGTCCGCCGATCATCCTCAGTGCCGGACGCCTCGTGCGTGGGAAAGGGTTTTGCACGCTTTTAAATGCATTTAGCATTTTGCAGAAGGCTGAAGGGTCTTTCCGCCTCCTTGTCTTAGGAGAAGGCCCCCTTCGAATCATGCTTGAAGACCAGGTGCGGTCATTGGGCCTTGAAGGCCAAGTGTCGCTTCCAGGCTGGGTTGGGAATCCATTTGCACACATGTCTCGCTCTGCGCTGTTCGTCCTCGCGTCGCGTTGGGAGGGCTGCCCTATGGTGCTAATCGAAGCAATGGCTTGTGGCTGCCCCGCTGTTGCAACTAATTGTCCAGGACCGCCAGAAATACTGAGCGACTCAGATTTGCTTGCTCCGGTTGGCGACCCCAACGCCTTGGCGCAGGTCATGCGTCGGGTGCTGAAACAGCCTAGAGACAGTGAGAGATTGCGGGCCATTGCAGAACGGTTTTCCGTCGAAAGGGCAGCCATTGAGTACGAAGCGTTGATTTCAACTGTCCTAAATGAAACCAAATGCGAAAGGAGCAAGAGATACAGACATGCAACTTATACCAATACGCTTTAATAATCATTGATGTCCTTCCGTTCGGTCCCTGGTTCGGCGATCATGCCTTGGCCCATTGCGGGGCCATGATCGAAGCAATGCGAGCCGGGTCGTCGGCAAAGATCCGCCACGCCTCCACCAGCGCACGCTGCGCTTCGTCCACATCCGGATGCACACGGTTGCGAAGGAAGTTCGACTTGATGTAGTTCCACACCTGCTCCATCGGATTGAGCTCGGGACTGTAGGGCGGCAGGTGGAGGAGCGTCATGTTGTCGGGAACGACAAGCGCCTTCGC
>JAPOOS010000204.1 GCA_026713305.1 Paracoccaceae bacterium | reverse complement strand
CTCACAAGCGCCTCCATTGTTTTGGACATCGTTGTGAAGCGGAGGGACGCGCCCTGTCATCCCCCGAAAGCCGGACATGCCGGAAAACAGCGCCAGCGCCCGACTTTCATTCACTCCTGCTGGAAAGCCAGCAACCGTCCAGCTGATCGATCCGGCTTCATCGAACGCATCCCTGGAAAGTCGGGAAGCATCTGGGCTTTCATCAATCCCAACTGACTCTCGATTCTTAAAGCAGCATGTCTCAGACTGCAAAATCCACTACGGAAAAACACTGGGATCTTCCCTGCCAAAGGCGCACTCGGACGGGGCGACCCGCCGGATGTGCGTGACTTCTACTTGGGAAATTACAGTCCGTGGTAACCGCATTGCGCCGGCAACGCCATTCCAACGCTTTCCGCCAACCAGTTCAGTCGATGCAGCGACACGCCCGAGTTCCTGCCGCCAATCGGTGTTCTTGACGAATCATCTCAGCCCGCAGTAATTCGACATCCCAGTTGAAGGGGCGGGATCCCAATCATCAGCCCGATTCAGGGGACAGTTCACAGATCAGGCTTTCTGGATGACTGGACACCCAATCGATCAGGAACTCCACCATGGGTTCACTTCCGGCGTACTCGATTTCCCTGTCGGAGATTTTGGCGCCGGCTTCGAACGCCAGTCTGATGCAGGTAATGTGATCACGGCGCTTGCGCTCAGGGCAGTTCTCAGAGCCGTGCACAATGGTCGCGGCAATGTCGCCTCCATAGCCGTTTACGTGATTCAGGTCAGGCGATTGGCCCAATAGCCATTGCTCAGTCTCCGGAAATCCCTGCCAACCGGCGATGTGGAGCGGCGTCAGCCCCATTTCGTCGGACTGACCCAGGGAATAGCCCAGTTTTGCCAGTCTCTTGCAGTGTGCCAGACGGCCCTCCATGTGCAGAATGTTGAACAGCAAGCTGCGGGTCTCTTCGGTGTGCATGGCTTCGGAAACGGCAAAGCCATTGCAATCTCCACTCCTGGCGGCGTCATAAAGGGCTTGTTCCAGTTCGGACAGCTTTGTTGCCAATCCGCGAGTTTGCAAAAAATCGACTGCGTCGAAGTTTCCGTACATGCATGCATAGGCGTACACGCCATGTCCGTGGTGTCGCATTTGTGGATCCGCTCCGGCCTCAAGCAAGAGTTCCAGCATCCTTGAATCGCACATCCTCCTGGCAGCGTGGTGCAGCGCCGGAACCATCAACGAGGGCTGGCCGGAAGGATGCTCAACCATGTCGGCGTTTGGGATTGCTCCATGGGCAAGCAGCAACGCCACCGCTTCGTGGCAGTTGAAATCCAGCGCCCGCAGGATCGCATTGGTGCCCTTGGGTTCAGCATCCGCCTGCAGGAGCAGCTTCAAGCCGTCCGTGTGAGCAAGTTCGGTGGCATGATAGAGCGATTCATTGTCGTTCGGATTTGCGCCCCGCTCAAGCAGCAGCTCGCCAAGTGCTGCGTTGTCGGCATGGCACATGGCGCCGTAAAGGGCCGACAACTGGCAGTTCTCTTCCGGATACGGATTGTACGAATCGTTTGGGTCAGCGCCGAGATCCATCAGTGCATTTGCCAATTCGAGCATGTCGGACGTCCGAACGCTGGCCGAGTGAATGTGGCGCGAAAAGGCCATGTGGAGAATTGGAGTGCGCGCACCTATCTTCCGTGTTGCCAATCCAGGCGTTGACGAAAGCTTCTTCAGAACTGCACTCCTGTCGTACATGGCAAGCTGGATGGCAAGATTGTCCTTGGCCAGATCAGGTTCAGCTTGCAGCAGTTGATCAACCAGCCAGTGCTGGCCGTGATAGAGTGCAACCATTAGTCGGTGGGATGCCGAGAGTTTTCTTGTCAGCTTGATCATCCGTCGCCCTTGAAACGCTCTTTGGTTCCTGGTGGCCGAAGCGTCTGCCAACGTTGATCGGAAGGCAGGGCGGCCACCATGTATGGACGCCAATGCCGGACGCCCCCGGGGAATGTCCGATTGCAGGAATTCTGTACAAAAGCAACCGCAGTTCTGTTAGCATGTGCGGTCAAGCGAGGAGGATGCATTCTTGACCTCCCTTCGGACGGGCAGCAATGCCGTCGTGCGAAGAACTGGCTGCATCCGAGGCAGGCGATTGGGGCTGTTGGAACGGCCATGGCACATTTTGGCGAGGTTGAGTAGACACGTCTGAACCAAATGACTGAAGACAAGAACCAAAGCACGTATCAGGTACTGGCTAGAAAGTATCGCCCGCAGACCTTTGCCCAAATGATCGGTCAGGATGCGCTGGTGAGGGTGATGCGCAACGCTTTCAAGGCGCAGCGCGTTGCCCATGCATTCATCCTTACGGGGGTACGCGGCGTAGGAAAGACCACAGCGGCAAGAATTCTTGCCAAGTGCCTGAATTGCACCGGCGTTGACGGAAGGGGAGGGCAAACTTCGGATCCCTGCGACATATGTGAAAACTGCACTTCGATCATTTCCGGTCAGCACGTCGACGTGCTGGAGATGGACGCAGCTTCGAGAACAGGTGTGGCAGACATCCGGGACATCATTGAATCGGTGGCCTATCAGGCGGTCGACGCTCGCTTCAAGGTTTACATCATCGATGAAGTGCACATGCTCTCGAACAGCGCTTTCAACGCCTTGCTGAAAACGCTCGAGGAGCCTCCTCAGCACGCCAAGTTTGTCTTTGCGACAACTGAGGTGCACCAGGTGCCCGCAACCATCCTGTCCAGGTGTCAGCGGTTCGACTTGCGCCGCATCCAGCCGAAGATCATGACAAAGCACATCAGTGACATTGCCCGGCGGGAGGACGCTGCGATTTCCGACGAGGCCCTGGCATTGATGGTCAGGGCTGCGGAGGGTTCGGTTCGCGACGCATTGAGCTTGCTTGATCAGGCAATCGCATTCTGCGGCGGGAACATTGAGGCATCCAAGCTTCGCGAGATGCTGGCGCTTGCGGACAAGGGGCGACTGATTGATCTGATTGAACTGATCATGGCGGGAAACGTCAGGGGAGCCCTTGAGGAACTCGACGACCAATACAGAGAGGGGGCAGACCCACTCGCCCTGCTGCAGGACCTCGCAAATGTGGTGCACTTGTTGTCGATCGCGAAGGTGTCGCCACAATCACTTGCCGACCCAACACTCACTCCGGACGAACGCCTGCGATGCTCGAAGATCTCAAAGGCGCTTGGGCTTCAAGTTCTTGCTCGGTCTTGGCAGCTGTTGCTCAAGTCCATCGAAGAAGTGGCATATGCGCCTTCCGCCTTGATGGCTGCCGAGATGGCAATCATCCGTTTGACGCACGTTTCTTCGCTGCCAACTCCCGAGGAACTGGTCCGCAAGTTCCATCCGAGTCAATCGGGTGAATCAGTTGCTGAAGGGCAGGCCGCTGTCGCTCCGGTGGCCGAAAGAGCCGTTTCGGAAACGCCGGAATTTCAACTGCCGCCGAGAGAGCCTCCAAAGGAGGAGACAGAAGCCATTCCGCCAAAACCAGTGGACAGCATGGAGATTGCCAAGTCCCACGAATTGGGTGTGGCTGTGTTGAGCGAGTTTCCGGATGCGATCGCAAGGTTGCGAGATGATGCGGGCTAGTCAACGCACGCCGCGAATACAGCGGAAACCAAACTGTCCGCGCAAGGTGTGGCCGGGCCGCAACCAGACGGCGCAGCATCTTGAACTGAGCATGAACGAGCCAATGCGAGCTCGCGGGCGCATTGCCAAGAAAGAGCCAAATGGCCAGTGACAACGCAGTCGATGCTCTGATCAAGCAGTTGGCGAGATTGCCGGGGCTGGGTCCCAGATCGTCTCGGAGGATAGTCCTCCATCTCGTGAAGCGCCGTCAACAGCAGCTTGATCCTCTGGTTGCAGTACTGACCGAGTTTCAGGAAACGGTGGTCAGTTGTAAGGAATGCGGCAACGTCGCCATCGGCGATCTGTGCCCAATTTGCACATCCGAAGAGCGTGTTGCCAATGTCATTTGCATCGTGGAGTCTGTCGCGGACCTGTGGGCTCTGGAACGATCCAGAATGTACAAGGGTCTCTACCATGTATTGGGAGGCGTGTTGTCTGCGGCCACCGGTGTCGGGCCGGAAGAGCTGGGCATTCCCCGGCTGATCGAACGGGTTCAGGAGCTGCAGGCGACGGAAGTCATACTGGGACTCGGCGCCACCGTCGAAGGGCAGGCGACTGCTCACTACATTGCCGAACAGATTCAGCATTGCAACGCTACCGTAACTTCCCTGGGCAGGGGAATTCCAATGGGCGGCGAGCTCGACTATCTCGACTCGGGAACAATCGCAGCTTCGCTGATTGGACGGCGAGAGTTGACTTGAAAGCGGATTCGGAACCCGATCGCGGTTGGCAAGCAGAGGGCAGCCCGCCTCCCCTTGGTCTGCCGGAAATCGAGCCGGACGTACCGGACAAGTTCAAGGACCGCATGCTGCGTGCCAGCCAGTGGTTCTTTGCACTGCGCGATCGCCTGTGCTCGACCATCGTCGATCTGGAAGAAGCCGCTCTTGCCGAAAGTGTCTCAGGCAGCCGGCCGCAGCAATTCGAGATCAAGAAAACACTCAGGCAGACTCGAACCAAGCAGGATGGCGGAGGCGGCCAAATGGCCGTGCTTCGAGATGGACAGGTTTTTGAAAAGGTAGGCGTCAATGCTTCGACAGTTTACGGACAACTTGGCCAAAAGATGTCGAAGGCGATTTCAGCAAGAAGAAAGTCGCCGGACTTTGCCAACAATGCACAGTTCTGGGCATCGGGAATCTCCCTGGTGGCGCATCCCAGGAATCCCAGGGTGCCAGCGGTGCATCTCAACACACGAATGTTCTGGACCCCGGTTGGGCACTGGTTTGGTGGCGGCACGGACCTAAACCCCTGTTTGGAGTTTCCGAACGATGTGCGGCACTTTCATGGCCACCTGGAACGAATCTGCGATAGGCACGACCAGTCATACTACAGGCGATTCAGTGAATGGGCGGATCGGTATTTTCACGTTCCGCACAGGGGGCGGGCCAGAGGCGTCGGAGGGATTTTCTTTGACGATCTGTGCAGCGGCAACTGGGATGGCGACTTTTCCTTCGTCCGAGATGTTGGCGAATCTTTCTTTGATGCCTACCTTCCTATTGTCCGTCGGCGACGGACGGAATCGTGGTCCGATGACGACCGTGTTGCCCAACTCCTCCATCGGGGGCTGTATGTGGAATTCAACCTCCTGTACGACCGGGGAACCCGGTTTGGATTGGAATCAGGTCACGATGCAGATGCTGTGCTGATGAGCCTGCCACCAATGGCCAAGTGGAGATGAACTGGCGGGCCGGCCAGTTCGAGGGAATTTCCACTTCGCAGGCTGCTAGGAGATGTAACGGAGACAGGGCAAAGATCAGCCTCGGTCACTCGGGGAATCGGCATGTCATTCGATTGCGGCCCCTTGCCATTGGAAGGCCAGGTAGCCAATGCCATTCAGGACCGAATTGGAACTGGATTGGACAGTACGATCCTGGATCAAACAGCTAGTTGCTGGCGGCATGAAACTCCTATGCCTGCCGGTAGTCCTCGACCCGGTCAGGCAGCATAAACGGCGCTTCATAGGTTGTGGTTCGTTCCACGGGCCCTGTGGACAGGGAATTGTCCGTGAAGCTACGCTCAACTGTTCCGTACTTCATGTCGCGCACCTTGTTCCATTCCTTCCTTGAGGCCAAGCCTACCGTTCTCAGGCTCTTGCGGGTCCATACGATGCGTCCGTTCCTGTCGTACCAGGTGTCGCGGTCGTAGCCTTCGAGCACAGGGAACATCGAACGATAGAGCTGTATGAGTTCATCAAGTGCAAGGCCGAGGGCCATGGCGACTAGGACGTCGATCTCCAGCGCAGCCTGTCGCCTGGCGAAGTCGAGCCGCAGTCCGGAACTGCATGTCCAGCTGCCGCATTCAATAGGCGGCAGGCGGGGATCGTCCGAAGCCCACGGAGCGGCGGCAAGGCTGGGAACGTTTTGGTTCCAGAGTTCGCTGTACCAAGTCGTGAGGCAGTTCAGCTGCAACGCGCGAACGAGAGCCGCATTCGGAAGTTCGACCCAGGGCAGCGGATCGAGGGTGCCTTTCATTACGTCTGTTTTGCCCGACACTTTCATGAGG
>JAPOOS010000197.1 GCA_026713305.1 Paracoccaceae bacterium | reverse complement strand
TGGTGCACCGAGGGGCTTTGCAGAAGCTGCCCGACGGCAGCGTGCACTGTCCGATTCCGAGTTTTCGCAGGTACATGATCGGTCTTGGCGCGCGGTAGGGCGGCGGCAGAGCTGTTGGTCACTGAGGGGAGGTGATTTGTCCCCTGCTATGCTTGCTTCAGCTCAGGTTCATGCGGCCTGCGGCTCGCAGGGACAATTATGGTTCTCCCAAGACCGACGCAGCGGCTGCATCAACGGTTCGCAAGCGGCATCGAGCCGGCCTGACATCAAGAGCGCCCGGAGATTCATGACCGCCTGCCCGCCGCCCATGCTCCAACGCATTCCCGAAAGCTTCATCCGATGATTGACCAAAACGCGACTTGCCGCTTCCACCATGCCCGACCCGACCGGCAGCCTTTTCTGACGCAAACTGTGGCGCTGCATCCGGCGGCAGCATTTCGGAAAGCATCCAAACGCTTGCTCTATTGCTTCAAGCGCCTACACGTCCCTCGCTTGCGAATGTTGTAGACAAAGTGCACAGCCTCACGTCGGCGAACCGACGAGAGGCATTCTCCACCTCCGCAATGTCGGCGAAAACCTCGACTTGAACGACTGGAGTGGGCGGAAGAACATGCATCGGGAGCCGCTGCTGCTTGGATGGACTCTTGCCCGAACCGAAAGAAGATGGCGGAGTTGAGTTGCTTCCGTTGCCACCCCAAAGGGGTGACATGTGACCGTGCTTTGCGGAACTGTCACGAACTGTAGCCAAATGCGCCCGAATTCACGGAGAGGTTGAAATCAGCTGATTCAGGCACAACTGCCTCCGGGAAGGCACAATTCTTCCTGCTGGATGAAGCATGTCTTCAGGATCAGGCAATTTCCAGCCATCGGTTCCTGATGTTGACAAAGCACTGTGCTTCGGGATTCCCTGATCCCCGGCAACCTCTGAAAGGTAACATCGCGGTCAAACCATGAAGCTCATGAAGAACACACCGGCCGGAACTGGCACACCGGACCGGAGGGTCCACTCATCCATCGAATCGTCTGCAACGGAGATTGACGTGTGGTTGGCTGGGAACCCTGGAACAGCATCCCGGAAGGCATTGGAACCATGACCAAACTGCCTGAACCGACTTCTTCACTCAACCGGACCCGCCGCCGGATTGGAATCCTGATTGAAAGCCCGCCCGTAACGCGTGCCATTACGGTGATAATCGTCTTGAACGCGATTACGCTCGGATTGGAAACCTCGTCCATCGCAATGGAGCGGGTCGGCCCTATCCTCGTTTTCCTCGACCGGGCCGTGCTGGCAATTTTTGTCGCGGAACTGTTGATCAAGATGTTTGCATTCGGCTGGCGCTTTTTCACCAATGGCTGGAACATCTTCGATTTCGCCATAGTCGGAATTGCGCTTGCTCCATCAAGCGGCAATCTTGCAGTTTTGCGTTCGCTGCGTATCCTGCGCGGTCTGCGACTGATCACCTTTGTCCCTTCGATGCGCAAGGTGGTGGCGGCCCTGATTGCGGCAATCCCCGGGATATCAAGCGTGATTGCGTTGCTGGCGCTTGTCTACTACGTCTTTGCCGTGTTGGTGACAAAGCTGTACGGATCGGCATTTCCCGACTGGTTCGGCACGGTCGGCAGAAGCATGTACTCGCTGTTCCAAATAATGACGCTGGAAAGCTGGTCCATGGGTATCGTGCGCCCAGTCATGGAGGAGTTTCCCTTTGCTTGGTTGGTGTTCGTTCCCTTCATTCTGGTAACCAGCTTTGCCGTGATCAATCTGTTCATCGCAGTCATCGTCAACGCCATGACCGAGCAGCGTCAGGCTGCCTCAACTTCAATCCGGGACGAGATCCACGCTGTCAGCAAGGCAGAAGTGTCTGTCCTGATGCTGAAAATGGAGTCCCTCCAGAATCAGATGGATGAAATCAAGGAAATGCTCGAACGGCGGTGACGACAATGCATTTCGGAAGCACAAAAGCGCATGGACCTGAGTCAGATGCAGTCGCCGATGAAGCAATGCAGAACGGACAGAACAATCCTGCAAATGTGTCCGCCGGGAGGCGAAGTTGAAGGCTGAAGCTGTCACCGTTCGCCAGCAAGGCCGTTCGACGGCTCGAATGGCACAGGGACAAGGCGCCAAGCGGGTCAATGCTGACAATGCGGCGATTCACAGGATTTCCAAATCGATTGCGCAAGTTCCTTTGTGCTCGCTTCGTCACTCTCCGGAGCATTCCTGACAACGCTCCATGGCATTTCGACTATTGCTCAGCGGCATGGATGTCGGCATCCAACGGCATGCAAAGTTGAAGTGTGTTGCCTATGGTCTTTCGATGTCCCGGAAAGGCCATCTTTCGACCAGCCTGGAAGGCTGTCGGAGATCTGGCTTGAGAGCTTGGAATTGCCCCCGTTGCCTGCCACCTAACTGCGGCCGCCAACCGCCTCGTGACGCTGCAGGCTAGCTTGGCTTGCCGGTTTCGGCATGGCACGCAAGCACAGAGCGCCGCGCTCGGGATGGACTGACAATCATCATGACTCTTGGAGCGTGACCGAACGTTGAATTCTGCGCTGACGATGCGCAACCAACAAATGCGCATTTCCTGCGAGCCGATGACCTGAAACGTCGCAGGACATTGAGCCGAGAAAGATTCCCGCGATCGGAGGGCAACCATGCATTTCGCGGTTCGACTAGCCCGTCGGCAGGTCGGGATAGCCCAAACTTGACTTGATCGATGCCTTTGCCTCGGCATCAAGGCGGGTGGTCAGCGCATTGCGCTCCTCCACAACTCTTTCCTCCACACGTCCGTGATGCAGGTAGATCACCCTGTCCATCTTGTCCGCCAAATCAAGGTTGTGAGTGGCAACCAGGGCTGCCTTGCCGGCGTCACGCACCCTAGTCAGCATCAGCAGGAAAACCTGTTCAGCAGTTTCAACATCCAGGTTTCCAGTTGGTTCGTCTGCCAGAATGATGCCAGGATCGTTTGCAAACGCTCGGCAGATTGCCACGCGCTGCTGCTCACCTCCCGACAATTCAGCTGGCCGGTGCCCTTGTCGGCGCCTGAGGCCCACGCTCTCCAAGAGCTGTGCCGCGCGGCGTGCAGCATCCGTTCTCGAGATGCCTGCGGCAATCTGTGGAATCATTACGTTCTCGAGGGCGCTGAATTCGGGAAGCAAGTGGTGATGCTGGTAAACGATGCCAATGTCGCGCCGGCGCGCCCGCGTTCGCCGATGATCGGACGCATTCGTCAAGATCTCCCCCGCCACCGCAATTTCGCCGCTGTCGGCCAGTTCGATCAGACCGGCCACAAACAGCAAAGTGGTCTTGCCCGCTCCGGACGGCGCCAGCAGTCCCACTATTTCGCCTGCCCTGATCTCCAGCCGAACGCCGCGCAGGACCTTGACTTCGTTAGGTCGCCCGAGACGGTAGGACTTGTGGACGTCCGTGAGCTGCAGAACGGTGTCATTCATAGCGGATTGCTTCGGCGGGCGACATTGACGCAGCGCGGCGAGCCGGAATCAGCGTTACGAGAAAGGAAAGCAACAATGCCAGCCCTGCAGCCAGCACAATGTCCTCAATCTTGATGACTGCAGGTATGGTGGCCAGGAACCTTATCTGCGGGTCCCAGACATTTCCGCCGGCGATGGCGTTGACGACAGCAAACAGCGGGTCGATGTAGATTGCAAAAAGACATCCCAACGCGATGCCAATCGCCGTGCCGGTGACTCCAATGGATGCGCCGTAAAGAAAGAACACCCGCATTATCGAACCTCTGCTCAATCCAACCGAGCGGAGAATTCCAATGCTGCTGCCCTTGTTCTTCACCAGCATGACAAGTCCCGAAACGATGTTCGAGGTGGCGATCAAGACCAGGATGGACATCACGATGATCATGAGGTTGTCTTCCATCCGCAACGCGTTGAGCAGCGCCGAGGAAGAATTCTTCCATGTCCAGGAAAAGTATTGGTCACCCGCAGCTGCAATCAGCGCAGGTTCGACGACCTCGATCAGTTCTGGGTCTTCGACAAAGACTATCACTTCGTCCGCAGCGCCCTCGCGGTCGAGAAACACCTGTGCCTCGTTGAATGGCAGGTAGGCTCTCACGCTGTCGATGTCGTACCTGCCGACCTCAAACACATAGGCGATCACGTAGGTGTTGACCCGTGGCATGACGCCAAAGGGCGTCTTGGCGCCTTCCGGCGCAATCAATCGCACTTCGTCGCCGACGGTCACGCCAAGTGTCCGCGCCACGCCATTCCCGATGGCCAGGCCACTGCCAAGATCGTCAAGGTTGCCTTGGCTGGTCTCTGGATTTCCGATGAGCGGAAGCGACCGAATGTCGGACAGCCCCATGCCGAACAGTTCCACGCCGGTGGTTCCAAGCTCCGAGGAAGCCAGGATCCGGGCCCGCATTTGAGGCGCGGCGTGAACAACTCCTTCTACTTCGCTCAATCTTTGTGTCAGGCCATCGTAGTCCGTGATTCTTCGGCTGATTCGTCCACTGTCTTCACGAACGACCTGTGAATGAATTGTCGTGTGCGCGTTGGCCCCCAGCAATGTGCTTACAAACTCGATTCTGAAGCCTGTTCGCACGGCAAGAGTCGCAACCAGCGCAAACACGGCTATGGCGACGCCGAGCAGGGAAATGATCGTCATGACGCTGACGCCGCCCTCGGAGCGACGCGACTTCATGTAGCGCCAGGCCAACCAGAATTCGAAACGGGAAAACGGCATGGTTGATGATCAAGCTTGCGTCAAGTGCGGATCTCTCGGGAATTCGGACTCACGAAGCATTGGCAAGGCCGGACGCCGACAGCCGATCCCGCAACTCTCCTGCTATCCGATCAGGCGCGAAGCTCTCGGTCAAGCCGCTTTTTCGATCCACGAGCTCAATCTGGCCGGACTTCAGTCCCCGCGGACCCACCGTGATTCGCCAAGGCAGACCAATCAGCTCCATGGTGGCGAACTTGGCTCCCGCTCTTTCGGAACGGTCGTCATACAGCACCTCAACTCCCGATGTGGCGAGCTCGCGATACAACCGGTCACAAGCAGCCTCCGTCATCGGGTTGCCTGAAGCAGTGTTGACAATGCCAGCCTGAAACGGCGCCACCGAAGGTGGCCATACAATGCCGCGGTCGTCATGACTGGCCTCAATGATGGCTCCGACCAGACGCGAAACTCCGATTCCGTGGGAACCCATGTGGACATCAACCCTTTCGCCCTTGGCATTGGCAACCGCCGCGCCCATGGGTGCGGAGTACTTGGTCGCGAAGTAGAAGATCTGTCCAACTTCTATGCCTCTTGAGTGACGGCGCTGCGATGCCGGGACCTCATGCTCGAACGTTTCAGGGTCATGTGTTTCGTCCGTGCGGGCATAATGGCTTGTCCATTCATCGACATGACGAGCGCATTCCTCGCGGCTGTCATAGTCAACCCCTCGACCCTCAAAGCTGAGATCAAGGATGGCGCTGTCAAAGTAGACTTCGGACTCTCCAGTATCGGCAAGCACAAGGAACTCATGGCTGTAGCTGCCGCCGATCGGGCCAGTGTCCGCACGCATGGGAATCGCCTGCAAGCCCATGCGCTGGTAGGTGCGCAAATAGCTGACCATGTGGCGGTTGTAGGAGTGTATGGCCGAAGGCTTGTCCACATCGAAGTTGTAGCCGTCCTTCATCAGGAACTCGCGGCCGCGCATCACGCCGTAGCGAGGCCGGATCTCGTCGCGGAACTTCCACTGAATGTGATACAGCGTCAGTGGCAAGTCGCGATACGAGTGCACATGCCCGCGAAAAATGTCCGTTATCAACTCCTCGTTGGTTGGACCGTAGACCAGGTCGCGGTTGTGGCGGTCGGTAATGCGCAGCATTTCCTCGCCGTAGTCATCGTAGCGGCCGGACTCCCGCCAGAGTCCAGCTGGTTGGAGCGTCGGCATCAGGAGCGGAAGGTGGCCGGCTCTGATTTGCTCTTCATGCACAATGCGTTCGATCTTCTGCAGGACGCGCAATCCCAGCGGCATCCAGGAGTAGATTCCGGACGCTGCCTGCTTGATCATGCCGGCCCGCAGCATCAGCTGATGACTCGCGATCTGGGCGTCCGAAGGAATCTCCTTAAGGGTTGGAATGAAGTACCTCGACATCCTCATAGAAAAAGATCTCCAAATAGTGGTCGGGCAGGCGCCTGACTCCGCTGGACCATTGAACTGCCGATTCCTCGACTGGCCTGCATCCCGAAGCAATGCGATGCAACCCGGACCCAGGCATACCGACGAAACACTGCATCTGTTACAAAATGCCCGTCCATGAAAGAAGCCGGCCAACGACATTCACTGAATTCGAACCAGCCGCCGGCTGGCGGCGAGGCGCGTTTCTTCGCACATAGCACGGTGGGAATACAGTTCAACTGAAAGCCGGACGCCCTTGCGCGACAGCGACTCTCGTCAAACTGCCACAACGACTTGGAAAGCGCTCCGAATCGCTTCCCTGACAGACGCCAGCTGCTCACCGGTGGACCCTTTGGCCGCGCAACGCTCACCCACAATCATGTGACCCTTCAACACTGCGACGCGGTCAGCATTGCCCAACTCCTCACGCGCATCCATGCGGCACGACCAGGTGGGTCGTTTCTCTGCCGTCCTGCATTGCTTCCCCGCGCAACCCGCCATCATCGAGCCATGGCCAGCTGCCGGATTTTGCCGCTGAAGGCAGTCCCCTTGGAATCGCCGAGCCAGCTGCCAGTTGCAATGCGTACTGGCGCCGCTGCAAGCCTGTCAGACGCCCGAACATGTGGCATTCGAGGTTCGCAGACAAACCTTCGGCGGTGTGGAGGGCCATGCTTGACAACTCAGATCAGCTGCACCTTGCCCCTGCATCCCATCTCGCGGGCAACCGCCTCGAAACGCTCCTCCGCAGTGCCTCCCCAGATTGCCTCGAAGGCGCGCGGAAGATGCAGAGACAGCACATGCTTGCGTGGCTTGAACTTCATCCGGCCCAATCCCTCCGGGGATCCGACCGTCAGCATTGCGCCGAATCTCATCGCCTTTCCGACCTGGCGGGCAAGCTTGATCCTGTCGCCGCCAAGTATGCACTGAAGCCCCCGAACTCGATGATCGTCTCCTGAATTCTGATAGCGGTGATAGAGCGCCACAGCCAGAAACGCTCGCCCGGCATGGTCGAGGCCGCACAGGTTTGCACGCGTGGCGTAGTCGAAGCAGACAACCGCCCGGTAGTCCGGATGGGCCCGCCAGCTGACGTCGTGCAGCAGGCAGGCTGCGCGAATCAGGCGCAGTTGATCCGCGGACTGCCTCTTGAACAGCGGAAGAATGAAATTGTAGAGGTGGCCGCCGTATCCAGGCAGACGGGCCGCCATGCGCTCTGCGTGCTTGCTTGCCTCGATGAGCGGATCGCGCAGCTGCAATTGCCGCGGCATTTGCTCGTAGAGCATCCCTTCGCGAATGCCATGTGCAGAAACCACAAGTCGCCTGGGCGAAAACACCTCAATCAGCGACCTCATTACCACGGATGCCATTGGAACCAGCCGAAACCTCTCCTGCGAGAGCCCGATTTGCAGGGCGGCTGCATTGCATTCTGCGGTGCCCACCCACTCGATTGTCCGCAGCGCCGACTCGCAGGTCAGCTCATAGGCGTTGAGAACACGCAACGGATACGCTCGGCGCTCCATGTCCAGCTGCGCTATGGCGCGCCATGAACCTCCAACCAAATGGATGTCCTTGCCGGTTATCGGCAGCTTGGCGTGCAGACTGCGCATTTCGCCGTCTATCCGACGCTTCAACTCGTCTGGCGAACGAGCATGTCGGCGAATGACCAGCGTCCCAAGCTGCGACGTCAGACAGTTGCTGATTCGTCGGTCCGCAATGCGTGCAAGTTCCATCGAGGCGCCGCCCAGGTCCGAAACAAGGCCATCGGCGTCGGGAAAGCCCAGCACCACCCCCTGTCCCGCAAGTATTGCTTCCTGCTCCCCCGATGCCACTATCAGATTGAGACCAACCACCTCCCTGAGGTGCTGAAGAAACTCCGGACCGTCGCTGGCCTCCCGCATGGCAGCCGTGCCGACTCCCACGATTGCCGTAACCTCCATCTCGCCGGCGACATGCATGAATCGCCGTATGGTTTCCAGCGCTCGCTGCTTCCCCTTCACGTCCAGGCGTCCGGTCGTGGCGAGCGCCGAACCGAGCCCGCACATGACCTTCTCGTTGTAGAAGTAGGCCGGCGAACGGGCGGCGCCGTCAAAGACTACCAATCGAACCGAATTGGAGCCAACGTCGACGACCGCGGCCCGCCTGACCTCGCTGACGTCCAGATCGTCGTAGATCGGCAGTTCGCCGAACTGCCGGGGCTCAATGCTTGCTGTGTTCATCGACCAATTCCGCCTGCCGCCTCAAGGGGCGGATTCATCAGATGTGTGAGTGCGCCAGTCTGATTTCACCCTTGGCGCCAGCGGAGCCTCGCCCTGACAGCGACGGGTTTTCCATGAAAAACCGGTGGCAGTTGAACGGAGAATCCTCCTTGGCGTGCGGTTCCCGGATGTACTCTCCTTCCGGCGAAAGCACCCAGCTCTGTTCCTGGTCGAACAGATTTGCTGCCATGATCTGGCTCATTATCTGATCGCGCACAGTGACATTGTGGATTTCGACCATCGATTCCACCCGCCTATCGAGGTTCCGCTCCATCCAGTCGGCGGACGACATGAACACACGGGCCCGCTTCGACGGCAGCTTCTTGCGATTGCCGAAACACACGATGCGCGAATGCTCCAGGAACCTGCCAATTATGGACTTGACGCGAATGCCGTCGGACAGTCCCCTTATGCCTGGTCGCAGTCCGCAGATTCCGCGAATGACCAGACTGATCTTGACCCCGGCCTGACTGGCCTCGTAGAGTGCGTCGATGATCCTTGGATCAATCAGGGCATTGAGCTTCGCCCATATCTCGGCCGGCTTGCCTGCCCTGGCGTTTTTCGTTTCGTTCCTGATGCAGTCGAGCAGCGTCGACCGTATGTTTATTGGCGCCACGGAAAGGCTCTCGAGAGACTGGGGCGTCGCATATCCCGACACGTAGTTGATCAACTTGGTGCCGTCGCGGCCGAGCGCCGGGTTGCACGTGAACAGGCTGAGGTCCGTGTAGATCTTCGCAGTGATTGGATGGTAGTTGCCCGTGCCGAAATGGGTGTAGGTGACCAGCTGCCTGCCCTCCCTGCGAATGACCGACGAAACCTTTGCATGCGTCTTCAGATTGATGAATCCGTAGACGACGTGCGCACCGGCGCGCTCAAGCTGCCTCGACTGGCGTATGTTTGCGGCCTCGTCGAATCTTGCCCTTAGTTCGACGAGCGCGGTGACCGACTTTCCGTTTTCGGCGGCTTCGCACAGGGCGTTGACAATGGGACTCTCATGCGAGGTGCGGTAAAGCGTCTGCTTGATCGCAACGACACTGGGATCGTTCGCTGCCTGCCGCAGAAACCTGACCACCATGTCGAACGCCTCGTAGGGATGGTGCAGGAGCATGTCCTTGCTCTTGACAGCGGCAAAGATGTCGTCGTTGTGCTCCTCGACGCGCTCCGGAACCCGGGGCGCAAACTTGGGCCACAGCAGGTGATGCCTCTCAGGCAGCACGAGTTCCTGCAGGTCGGCGATGCCGATCAGACCCGGCAGTTCGAACACGCGTTCGTGCCCGCATCCCAATTCGTTCAGCACCAGCTCGCCGAGTTCGCCGTGCGTTGCGCCCGACATGGAAACAAAGATGACGTCTCCACGGCGCCGGCGCTTCAATGCCGTTTCAAACTCCCGCACCAGATCTTCCGCTTCCTCCTCCAGTTCCAGGTCGCTGTCCCGCAGCACGCGGAACACGCAGCTCTCAATCACCTTGTAGCCATGAAAGATGAAGGCAATCTTTTCGATCAGCAATTCCTCCAATGGAATGAAGCGCGCCTCTCCCTTGGCGCCGTCCGGCAACCTCACAAACCGGTCGATCTGCTCGGGAATCGGCAGAAGCGCCCTCAGGGACCGGCGATCGCTCTTGCGTTCCATGCGCATGGCAATGGAGAATCCGGCATTTGGAATGAATGGAAACGGGTGCGCCGGGTCGATGGCAAGCGGCGTCAGGACCGGAAATATGTTCTCTATGAAGTTTCGGTCCAGGTAGGCCTGGTCATCCTCGGTCAGGCTGCCGCGGTCAAGGATCAGAATGCCTTCTCTCTCCATTTCCCGGCGCAGCTCGGAAAGGACTTCCAACTGCGCCTTCAACAGATTCCGCGCGTTCTTGTCAATGGCCGTCAACTGCTCCGAAGGAAGCAGGCCGTCGGCTGCCGGTGGATAGTCGCCCGTTCGCTCCAACTCGAGAAGACCGGCCACTCGAACGGAATAGAACTCGTCAAAGTTGGTTGCGGAAATCGACAGAAACCTCAGCCGCTCCAGAAGCGGCACGCGTGGACTCTGGGCTTCCTCCAACACGCGCCAGTTGAACGCCAGCCATGACAGCTCTCGGTTGAAGAACCGCTTCGGACCTTCATACTCCTCCTCGGGAAGTGTCTTGGCTATGAAGCGTGAACTGTTCAAGAAGTCGGGATTGAATGCATTGCCGGTAGTCATCTTCAAGAAACCTCCTCTTTCATCTCGCGTCCTTGCATGGTCAGCCCATCCCTGGCCATGGACTTTGAAACTGGCTTCCCCCGCGCCAAAGACATGCGGTCCAGCCTGTCCACCAAGTCACCCGCAGCGAAGTGCGAGCGTTCCATGCGCGCAACGATGTAATGGATGGTGCCTCTTGCAACAGACAGCTGCCGGTCTGCAAACAGTTTTACGAGCAGCGCCGCAAGAAACTCGGAGTCCGGGCTGTCAAGCCGAACAAAATGGGTGCCGTCGATGCGGCTCCGCAGGTCGGGCAGCGCAATCTTGCAGCGGCGAGGTTCCAGGCTGCTGCTCATCATCAATTGCCGGTTCATCGATGCCGACAGTTCGATCAGGCTGAAGAGCGTTCGTTCGCAATGGGGATCGCTCCCGCCAAAGACGTTCTCAACCGCAACCTGCCCCTGGGCGATCAGCTGCACGGCGGACAGCTTGGAAAGCGCGCCGTATTCGGCGATCGTCGCCCGATTTCGGCGAGCCCAAATTCCGGTTAGATGTGACTTTCCGGATCCTGCCGGCCCGATCAGCAAAAGCCGATTCTGCGGCCAGCAGCCGTCCCTCTGGATGCTTTCCCACGCCCGCCGGTTGCAATCGCGCACAATGAAGTCCGCCGCCGAATGGGAAGGCTTCATTCGCAGCTCGAAGCCCGTCCGATCAGTCGTTGGCTTCATCGCTCCGCAATGCCGTGGCCCCCAGATACAGTCGGCTGTTCAGGTAGCGGCCAACTCCGTAGCGAAACAGCACGCCTATCGCCGCCGCCGCCGGAACGGCAACCAGCGCACCGACAATTCCAAAGACGCCATAGAAGGCGGACAATGCGAACAGCAGCCAAACTGGATGCAGCTTGATTCTTGAGCCGACCAGTCTCGGCGTAAGCACATAGCCTTCCAGAACCTGGCCAACCAAGAAGATTGCGGCAACTGCGCCGATCCATATTGGATCCTGCCAAAACTGGAACACGGCAACCCCCATTCCCATTGCCAGGCCAAGCACGGCGCCGAATATTGGAATGAACGAAACCAGCCCGGCCACGCAGCCGATCACGAGTCCGTATTGAAGTCCGGCAAACATCAAGGAACCGGCATAGAACATTGCCATGAGTGCGCAGACGACGAGCTGCCTGCGCACGAATCCGGAAAGGGCATCGTCGATGTCCGAAATGATTCCACTGATCTCGTCGGCATGGTCGTGCGGCAGCCAACTCCTGATCTTGGCAATTATCAAGTCCCAGTCGGCAAGAAGGTAGGCCATGACCACGGGAACGACGATCAGCATCGAGACCGACGACGAAAGCGCCGACACGGTAGCGCTCACGACCCTGGTCAGAAACGGACCGCCCTTGGTCACTATCTGACTGATCATGTTCCACAGCACCCCGATGTCGAAGTTCATCAGCAGCTCCAGCGGCGATCCGGTTGCGCCGGCGCTGGCTTGCACGGTGGCATCTTCACGGAGGCACTGCTGCAGCAACGCTATGGTTGTCATGTCGTTGGCCAGGCAAGCCTGAATCGCCGCTGCCGCGTTCGGCACGAAACTCAGGAACGCAGTTACCTGACTGGTGAGGGACAGGACGAGGAACACCCCTACCGGCAGAGCCAGCAGCAGGAAGACCAAAAGGATTATGGTCACCGCCAGGAGCCGGTGGCAACCCCAACGTTCCAGCATGTCGGCAACCGGATCCAGGAAGTAGGCGATTGCGGCGGCGAGAAGAAAGGGAAAGAGGGCGCCCTTCAGGAACCACAGGAGGAGCAACAGCGCAGCCAAGGTCGCTCCCCACAAAATGGCCTGAGTCCGATGCGGCAATGACATCAATACATCCCCATAGTTAAATGCAATGTCGCATCTGGTTCGGTGGCGTGGACACTACGCATCGTCTGGCCAGTTTGGCGCAACCTGCCGCGGATTGTCGACATCGCGCTACTCGAACTGCTCGCGCAACAATCTTTCCTGAAGACCAAGTCCAGGGTCAAACAGTATCCTGTGCTTTATCGACGGCTCAATTGCAACGCTGACTTCACGAACTCTGGTTGCCGAACGGCCGTCGGCGTCCGCCATGCAGGGCCGCTTCTCCGGTTCCAGCACCTCAAACTTCACGGATGCAGACTTGGGCAGCAAGGCCCCTCTCCACCTCCGAGGTCGGAATGCCGCCATGGCGGTAAGCGCCAACACGTCGGAACCCAGCGGCAGAATGGGACCATGCGCGGAATAGTTGTAGGCCGTAGACCCTGCCGGCGTGCACACCAGCGCGCCGTCGCAGACAAGTTCGTCGAGGCGGGAACGGCCATCGACGAAAATGCGCAGCTTTATGACCTGCGGACAGGCCCGAAACAGAGACACCTCGTTTATGGCCAAGGCCTTGTGGTGGCGCCCGGACAGATCGACCGCATCCATCGACAGCGGATTGACGATTTCCTCCTCGGCAGCCTCAAGGCGCGAGCGCAGGTTGTCCGTGTCGTAGGAATTCATCAGAAACCCGATCGACCCGCGATTCATGCCATAGACCGGACAGCCGAGTTCGCGCGTGTCGTGGAGCGTCTGAAGCATGAAGCCATCGCCTCCGAGCGCCACAATGACATGGCACTCCTCCGCCGGAATGTTGCCATATCGGCTTGCCAGACGGTCAACGGCGATCCTTGCCTCTTCCGAGGCGGCGGCAAGGAAGCAGATCCGTTCACGCCCGCGCGGGACTTGTCCACCCATCAGTCAATTGTATCACTTGAAATCGTAGACGACATTGTGCAAATTCAGTTGGCGGGCTTGCCTACAACCAATGACAGTCAAGAAACAACCATGATTGTAGGCGGCGCGGCAATCCCGGGTGGCTGTGGCAACAGGAGACATTCCGCAATGCGCGCCGTGGCGCATGGTGCCGGGACAGCGAAACTTTTCACAATCCAGCGAAATGCGATAATGCAGCGACACCGGTCAAGTGCGGTTCAGGCCGCACACGCAGCGTGCGCCAGCCGGTCGAGCGGCGGCGCACGGGAGTCAAGCGAGCCGGTTGAAAGAGGGAACGAAGGCAATGACAGACAAGCGGTCGTCCAGAGAATTCCATGAAGCCGGTCTCCGGAGCGTCGATCCGGACGTTTGGGAGGCGGTTGAGGCGGAGAGGCGCCGCCAGCATGACGAAATCGAACTCATTGCCTCCGAGAACATCGTCTCGCGGGCGGTGTTGCAGGCACAGGGTTCGGTTCTGACCAACAAGTATGCCGAAGGCTATCCAAGCCGGCGATACTATGGTGGATGCGAACATGTCGATGTGGCGGAAAGCCTGGCGATTGAAAGGCTTTGCAAGCTGTTCAACTGCTCCTTTGCAAACGTGCAGCCGCATTCCGGCAGCCAGGCCAACCAGGGAGTGTTCACGGCTCTGCTGAAGCCAGGCGACACCATTCTTGGCATGAACCTGGCGTCTGGCGGACACCTGACCCATGGCGCGCCGCCGAACCAGTCGGGGAAGTGGTTCAGGGCCGTGCACTACGGAGTTCGGCGGTCCGACCTGACGATCGACTACGACCAGGTTCGTGAAGTGGCGTTGAAGGAAAGGCCCAAGCTGATCATAGCAGGCGGCTCGGCCATTCCGCGGCAAATCGACTTTGCAGCCTTTCGCGACATCGCCAGCGAAGCTGGAGCGGCTCTGCTGGTTGACATGGCGCATTTCGCCGGGCTCGTGGCCGGAGGCGTGCATCCGTCACCCCTTCCCTACGCCGACGTGGTGACGTCAACGACACACAAGACGATGCGTGGCCCGCGCGGCGGCATCATTCTGACAAACGACCCGGCAATTGCCCGGAAGGTCAACTCGGCGATATTTCCGGGGATTCAGGGCGGACCACTGATGCACGTGATAGCCGCCAAGGCGGTGGCCTTTCACGAGGCGCTTCAGCCGGCATTCAGGGAATACGCCCGACGCGTCGTCGACAACGCAAGGGCGCTGGCCGACGCGCTGACGCAGGGCGGGGTAGATCTGGTCTCCGGCGGCACCGACACCCACCTGTTGCTGGCCGACCTTCGGCCACTCGGCATCAAGGGCAGCCATGCCGAAACGGCGCTGGGCAGAACCAACATCACCTGCAACAAGAACGGCATCCCGTTCGACACCGAGAAGCCCACAGTCACGTCGGGAATTCGGCTTGGGAGCCCGGCATGCACAACCCGAGGAATGGGACCGGCCGAGTTCAGGGAGATCGGTGAATGCATACTCAAGGTTTTGGATGGCGTGCGACGGCGTGGACCGGACGGCGATGCAGGCGCCGAGGATTCCGTGAAGCGGCAGGTGGCGAAGCTGTGCCAACGGTTTCCCGTCTGCGCCGGCGGCGAATGACCTGCATTGGCCGCATTGTCGATGTCTCGACATCCCGCGTGAACCGCAAAGTCGGTTGATGATTCCGCGCACACAACATATCGTCAGTCCAACAAAGCTACATACCAAATGTTGACGCGACGGACTTGCACAGGCAATTGGCGGCGTTGTTGGCCGCCACTCGTTTCGCAGTGTGCAACTGGGTCTTCGCAATGACTGCAAGAGCTGGAGGGAGGCAGTTGGACTGGACAACTACATTCAAGCCCGGACATCGGTCCAGTGACAGGTGACGGGGGCTGGGGTCGCCGCCTGGCGGCAGTTGCCTGGTGTTGCGCAGCCTTGATTCTTGCCGGCTGCTACTTTGTGCCGGACGAGATCAAGCAGTTGGACAATGTCGAGGATGAAGGTGGAAGCGTTTCGGAAAACTACGGGTTCGGGGTGACGCCTGAATTGGAGCGACAGGCGGAAATCGTTGAAGCGCATCGCAAGCGCGCGGCGGAACCGGGCAACAACCGGGTGGTGCTGCGCGGCACTTCCCCCGATGCCGACCTTTGAGGCTGGAGAAGGTGAACTTGGACAATTCGTTCAGAGTGGGCATCGCTGGCCTTGGAACAGTCGGACGCGGGGTCGTTCGCACGCTTCAGAAAAACCGGGAGCTTCTTCGCAAACGGGTTGGCCGGGAATTGGCCGTCGTGGCTGTGTGCGCGCGTTCCCGGTCCAAGGAACGCGGGATTGCGCTGGACGCCTATGAATGGGAAGCGGACCCGGCACGCTTGGCTGCGCGTCCGGACATTGACGCATTCGTCGAATTGATGGGTGGCGAGGACGGCGATGCCAAACGGTCCGTTGAAGCGGCCATTGGCAACGGAAAGCATGTCGTAACCGCAAACAAGGCGCTTCTTGCGGTGCATGGGCATGCGCTGGCCGAGGCTGCGGAGCAGCAGAGCGTCGCGCTGCGCTTCGAAGCAGCCGTCGCCGGCGGCATCCCGGTGATCAAGGCGCTTGGCGAAAGTCTGGCGGGCGATCGGATCACGCGTGTGGTTGGCGTGCTCAACGGCACCTGCAACTACATACTCACACGCATGGAGAAGAACGAAGCCAGCTATCCCGAGATCTTTTCGGAGGCACAGTCGCTGGGGTATCTTGAAGCGGATCCGACGCTTGACGTGGGTGGCATCGACGCCGCCCACAAGCTGGCCCTGCTCGCAAGCCTTGCCTACGGAACCCGTGTTGACTTCGGAAATGTCGACATCGAGGGAATTGAGCGAATCTCGCTGCGGGACATCGAGCAGACGCGTGACATGGGATACCGCGTAAAGCTGCTCTGCGTGGCGCGCATGTCGGAGGAAGGGCTTGAACAGCGCACGCAGCCGTGCCTCGTTCCGAGATACTCCACTGTCGGCAGAATTGACGGCGCCACCAACATCGTGCTGCTGGAAGGCGAAGCGACGGGGCAGATTTCGCTCCAGGGACCGGGCGCGGGCGAAGGCCCAACCGCAACGGCCGTGGTTGGAGACATCGTCGGCATCGCACGCGGCAGCGCTGGGACGACCTTCGGGCAGCCGGCCGCCACGCTCGTTTCCGCACCTCCGGCGAGGTCAGCCGTGCCGGTGCCCTACTACCTGCGGCTGTCGCTAAGGGACGAGCCAGGGGCGTTCGCTGAAATTGCGCTGGCTCTGGCATGGGCAAACGTGTCGATCGACAGAATTCGCCAATACGCCCACGCAACGGAAGCCGCGCCAGTCATCATCGTCACCCATGCAACGACACGAGCCCGCCTCGACAGGGCGCTTGACGAAATTCGCCGCTCGGAAGTCAGCCTCCGTGAGCCCGTGTCAATCAGGATCGAGGAAATCTAGGTGAGAGAATCGCTGCGTTTCGCTCGGCGCACTCCGGTTCGGGGGCAGCTCTTGGCGAACGTCATGTATTGAAAAACGGGAGCGACGAGTGAAGCCCAAGCAGCAGTTTGCCGACCGAATGCTCTCGCTCGGTCTCGCCAGAGTCTCCGAGGCGGCGGCGCTGGCGTCCGCCCGCCATGTGGGCAGAGGGAATCAGGAGGCGGCTGATCAGGCTGCCGTCGATGCAATGCGCCGGCAACTCAACATGCTGAACATCCGCGGAACGGTGGTGATCGGAGAGGGCGAACGCGACAAAGCCCCAATGTTGTTCATCGGCGAAAGGGTCGGCACATGGCAGGGGCCGGCTGTCGACATTGCGCTGGACCCGCTGGAGGGAACGGCGTTGACGGCCAAGGACATGCCCAACGCCTTGACGATCATCGCGATGGGTCCGAAGGGTTCGATTCTCCATGCTCCTGACGTCTACATGGACAAGCTTGCGATTGGGCCGGGTTACCCGGAGGATCTTGTTTCACTGGACATGCCACCGGAGGAACGCCTTCGGCTTCTTGCGGCGGCCAAGGGATGTTCAACGGCCGATCTGACGGTTTGCGTTCTCGAGCGGACGCGCCACAAGGAACTGATCTCCAGAATACGAAACACTGGAGCGGCAATTCGACTGATTACCGATGGCGATGTTGCCGGGGTCATGCATTGCACGGATCCTGAACACACGGGCATCGATGCATACATGGGAATTGGCGGCGCTCCCGAAGGAGTGCTGGCAGCGGCGGCCTTGACATGCATGGGCGGCCAAATGCAGGGACGCCTCCTGTTTCGCAACGACGACGAGCGCGGACGGGCGATGAGCGCCGGGATTTCGGACTTTGATCGAGTCTATACACGAAAGGACATGATCCGGGCGGACGTCATTCTAGCTGCAACCGGCGTCACGGACGGCTCGATTCTGCGAGGGATTCGCCGAGGGCCGGGATTCGTCGAAACCGAAACCATTCTGCTGCGCTCGCGCACCGGTTCGCAGCGCAAAATGACCTATCGGCAACTCGTTGACAAGAATTGGAATGCCAAATCCTGATGCCATGAGGGAGCCTTGCTTTGGCAGCGAGGGACCGGCGCTGCTGGGTGTGGAATTCTCGGTTTCCGATCGACGCTGGGAAGGGCCTTCGATTGGAATGGATCGGTATGCCCAGGCGCTGCAACAGCGATACGAGCTGCCTGTCGAATTGGCGCGATGTCTTGCGAGAAGAGGTGTCGAACCACCGCAGGTGAGCATCTATCTGGATCCCAGAGTTCGGGACCTGTTCGGCAATCCCATGGCCATCGCCGACATGCCTGCGGCAGCTCGCAGACTGGCTCGCGCAGTTTCACAACTGGAACGGGTGGCGTTGATTGCCAGCGGCACAACCGACGGCCTCTGCGCGCTGGCAGTTCTTGCTCTGTGGCTGGAGGATGCAGGCTGCCAAACTCAGTGGCAGGTTCTGCCCGCTGGTCTTGCAGCGGCCCAGTCCGCTCTGAAGAGGCGGGTTAGGCGCCTTGACGGAAGCGATCTGATCGTTTGTCTCGACTGCGGCGCCAATTCCGTCATAGATGGAAACTGGGCGCCCTCCTCCGATGTTGTGGTTCTCGACAGCTGCATCTGTCTCAACTTGCCGGTTGGCGTTCAAGCCTACGTCAACCCCAACCGATTCGACGAACCTCCCGAGCATGCACATCTGTGTACAGCCGGTGTTGCCTACACCCTTGTTGCGGCAACCCGGTCTGCGCTGAAGCGGCAGGCGACTGTGCCTCCTCGAGCAATCGACCTGCTCGGTCTTGTCGCACTGGCAACCTGTTCCTCCGACGTGCCCATGATAGGCGTAAATCGCGCTTTCGTTAGGCAGGGCATGTCCAGACTGCGCGCTAGGCAACATGAAGGCCTCAGGGCGATGGCGGACCTGGTCCTGCCTGCTCAGGCGGTCAGGGCGGAGCACTTGAAATCGTCGTTTTCGCCGGTCCTGCTTGCTGGAGAATGTGTTGGCGATGTTTCCATTGGCGCCCAACTGCTTGTGGCGCGTGGTTCGAGCGAAGCTGAACGGACTGTCGAGTCGTTGAAGCGCATTCGGAACGAGAGCCTTCCCGAACTGGATCGAGTGTCGGAGGAAGCTGTGCTGTTGGCCGAAGGCAGAGGATTCAACCGGGCGCTGGTTTGGGCATCTGGCAAGAACTGGCCGCGCTTTGCACTCTCCCATGCCGCCTCCGTGCTTGGGATGCGTTCAGGGAGACCGTCGGTCACTGTCTCGGTCGAAGGCAATGTTGCCCACGCCGTTGGCAGGTCGGTGGCCGGAATCGATCTGGGCACCGTTGTTGAACATTGCGCCTTGCAGGGTTGGATCTCAGTCTGCACGACACACAGAATGACTGTGGAGATGGAGATCCCGGTGAAGCACGTTACACGCGTGTTCGAGCAAATGGAGATGCTGCTGCGCCGTCAGGGGGCCCACTTGAGAGACAGACATGCCATTTTTCTCGACGGCATGGTCAGCCTCCGAGCCGTGTCCACCGACTTGGTCGATTCGCTTGACAGGCTTGGTCCCTTTGGAATTGGTTCGCCACGTCCACGGTACGTCCTTCCCTGGATTCGAGTCAAGGGACGCAAACTGCTGAGCGGCCGGCACCTTGCGCTGACCATGACCGATGAAGACGGTTGCAACGTGAAGGGTTTCATGCCTGACGCCGTCAATGGTCCGGTGGGCAAATTCCTGCTTTCCTGTCGCGGCCGCGTTCACATTGCCGGCACCTTGAGGATCTATGACCGTCGCGGCACGCGCAGACCAACAGTCTACGTCGAGGATGCTTCTCCTGTCGGATAGGCGCGCCGCCTCCCAATCTTGATCCGAGGCCACCCATCGCATTCGTCCAATTCAGGGGTTCCAAATCGGATTGCGGTTGCACAGCCGGCCATTGCCAGTGTGCTGTTTCAGGAAGGCAGTGCGGCGGCAACCGACATTTCAAGCGCCATATTGTCGCAATTGGCGATGTGCTCAACCGGCTGACCTGCGAGCAACAACGAAATGGGTTGGTGGATGTCCAAGACAGGGCCGCGAAGGACCTCTTGATGTTGGACAGCGCGACATGCAGTCGCAGTACCACCATTGATGCCTGCATTCCTTTCGAAGTTCCGGAGACATTCATTCCACCTTCACCCTTCGATCAATCACGTGGGTTCCAACAGTGGAACAGGTTTGAAGGCAATCCTCCATTCGCAGGTAAGGCAATTCGGTTCCAGGAGCGCTTCAACACATGCCCATTCATTGAAGCTACCGACTAAAAATTCCCAGTTCAATTGTTTCTGCCATCGGTTCGAAAGGCAGTTCAATGTCAAGGACCTCACCCTTTCCATCCTTGATTCTGAGAGCAAACGTCGACTTGCCTACATTCCCCAGTTCTTCCTCCATCAGTTTCATGTCCGTGGCAACTTTGGACTGCGACTTGGGACGCATGCAAGAAGCGCTGGAGTCCCTGTTGAGAACTCGGGCATCACCCAAAATCAGTAGGTCTTCCAATTCAAAGACAGTGTTCGCATTGCCGATTGGGCGGTTGGAGAGCTCATGCCCGGAAATGGCAAACGGTTCCGATCTCCACTCATGGACATATCCAGTTCTGCCTTCCTTACTGAATTCAAAGAGATAGAAATGATCGTCCCATTGAAATTGTCCCGACAACATGGAGGCCAATTCATTGCCATGAGTCTCATCAATGGATGTCTTCCCAATGTCTGAAACCGTAAACTGCCTGTCAGGGCCGCCTGGCCTTTGTCGATAGGATTTGTGACCCCCACTTTCCTCAATGAGCGCTGGAGTATCACCGATTGCCGACTCGAGCTTGGAGCAGCACATTTTTGGTTGGCCATGGTTGTCGGGCGCAACAACATTGCTACCTTTCTCGACGAGTTCTACCGGATGACGGGTCGAGACAGCCTCAAGGCGGTGATTCAGCGCGAAGGCAATCAAATGTTCTGTGAATCGAACCGATGCGCGCCGTATCAGCGCTTGCAATTCCTTAGCGCATTCACTAGATGTTTCGCCGAAATTAAGCGGTCCCTTCGTCTATCGGTTAGGACATCAGGTTTTCAACCTGAAGAGAGGGGTTCGATTCCCCTAGGGACTGCCAATTTGCCGGGGAGAAAAGCTCTGCTGCGAGGTCCGGATGAGTCCCGAAACCCCAACACATTTCCGATTGACTGCTGCGAAGTGAACTGCTGACCATGGCGCGCTTGCCCTTGGCAAGCTGCCCGGAACGGCATCGCTTTGTATGGCGGCCTTGGTCAATCGCAAGGAACAAGGAATCCTGTCCTTGGTCGTAAATCCGTCACTAAGATTGGGCATCGAAGAAGAATACTTGATTGTTGATGCGCAATCGGCCGACTTGGTGCGCAAGCCCGACCCAGAGTTCATGAAGCTTTGCCAGAAGGAACTCGGTTCCCGCGTAACCAACGAATATCTCCAGTGCCAGCTTGAGATTGGCACAAGCCCTCAGCATACGGTGTCGGCTGCAGCCACCGAATTGCTTGAATTGCGGAAAACCGTAACACGCGTGGGCAGCCAGTTTGGCTACGCAATCATCGCCTCTTCTACGCATCCCTTCTCCAAGTGGAGAAGCCAGACCCATACCAGAAAGGAGAGGTACGACGCATTGAGGGCCGACCTGGGTCAAACAGCGAGGCGGTTGCTGATATGCGGAATGCACATCCACATCGAGATAGAAGATCCCGACCTCCGTGTGGACTTGATGAGCCAGGCAACCTACTTCCTTCCTCACCTGCTGGCTCTGTCATGCTCCTCGCCCTTCTGGGAGGGCGACGACACGGTGCTGTCGTCATACCGCCTGACGGTTTTTGATTCTCTGCCCCGGACTGGCCTTCCTGACCCGCTTGAATCGTACAGCGCCTACGAAGCGCTGCTTTCGCACATGATTGGAGCAGGCTGCATCGAGGACGCAACCAAACTGTGGTGGGATGTCAGGCCATCCGCAAAGTTTCCGACTTTGGAACAGCGAATTACCGATGTATGCAGCCGCTTCGAGGATGCAGTGGCAATTGTCGCCACGTTCCAGTCACTGGTTGCCTTTCTCTACGGTTTGCGCAGCGCCAACCAGCGGTGGCGAAACTATCCACCAACACTTGTCAACGAGAACAGATGGCTTGCCCAACGCTATGGGTGCACGGGAAGCATGATCGATCTTGGCAAGGGACAGCTTGTCCCCTTTCGCGATCTGGTTGAAGAGTTAATTGAACTGCTTTCGCCGCATGCATCCGCACTTGGTTGTCTTGACGAACTGAAACATATCCGTCACATTGCTGAACACGGCAACTCCAGCGTGCGACAGCGGCAGGCCTACAAGCAGGCCGTCGATTCAGGCGATGGCCATACAGATGCCCTTCGGAAGGTTGTTCGACACCTTGTAAGTGAATTCCTCCCTGCGGAGTGACGGCATTGAAAGGCGTCTTCACACGGCACGCCTGCAACAGGTTGGAAGCGCGCGCCAGCTTCGTCGACCAACTCGCAGCGAAGCTGTCCCAACCGTGCTGTGACAAGGATGCGTTTCCTTTCACCGTTTGCACATCGGAAAGTGGTCCAATTCAACAGTTAGTTGCCAGTTTCTCTTCACGGTCGTTCTGAACCTCTGGATCGCGGTTTCGAAGCTTTGGGTTTGGGATAGGCTTTGCCCATTTTGTCCCTGGCCTTGTCGGCGGTGAACATCCAGCTTGTCTGTCCCTTGTCTTCATTTCTCTGTTTCTCCCAAGCCGCGACCTCCAATTCAAGGATCCAACAGCCGGGAGTGCGGTGGAACTCGATGCGGCGCAGAATGCGCCGAGCTCCATCAGCTGCAAGGATCTGCAGCGTGCGGCTGCCGTGTGGGTTGAAGCACTGTCGCGCACACGCCTGACTTCCTTGGCCTCCGGGAGAGGGATGTAGGTCGGGTTCCGCATGAAGGCTGCGAAGTGTGCCAAGGCTCTGCGTTCGGCGACCTTGACATTCCGCAAGATCCGCACTTTCCGCTTCGTCATTCTGCAATTGCAATCCGACATTTGCGAGTCGGGTCTGGCCCAGCTCTTAACCGCCACCGTCCTCATGCTCGCCAAGACCGATCATGTACCTGCGAAAACTCGGAATCGGACAGTGCACGCTGCCGTCGGGCAGCTTCTGCAAAGCCCCTCGGTGCACCAAGTGCTCGAAGAAGCCATCGGCATCCATTCCCTTGGGCAGCCGCCAACCGGCTTCGGGGCGATACTTGCTCTCAATTGCCCGAATGATCGACACATGCCGACTGGACGCCGTGAGTTCCCCCATCACTACTGCCAACAGGCACTCCGAGCGGCCCATCTCGTAACTCATGCGGCTGTAATAGTAGTTGAGTTGCCATCCGCGGCTGCGCTTGCGCACCGCCGCGAAGTCCACATCCTCCACGCCTCCGCACGCCACCACCTGTTCGGCGAAGGCGGTCAGCGCATGCTGCACATGCAGCGTCCAGTGGTCCAACTCGGCGGCGAGTGTCTGCATCTCGTCCTGCCAGACGCCTTCCGGCAGCCCGAAGTGACGGCCCCAGCCGACAATGAGCTCAGAACTCTCGTCAGGCGTGAAACAGCCGAGCGAATGGCTGGCACCGCTTGCAAGCCGCGATATGCCGAGTTGGGCCGCTCGAGACACGGTGTCGCCAAGGCCGGCGAGAACAACCATGATTGGCGCGTGGTATTCCTGTCCATGCAATGCCTGCAGCACACGCGCATGCGCTGATGTGTCGTCTCCGGCGGAAGTCTGGAACTCGTCGATGGCCACCACCAAAGGACGCTTCCACTTCTTCGCCGGAAATCGTTGCAGCACGGCATCGATTGGGTCCGCAGGAGGCTCGCTCCCGGACCTTGTCACTTTCTCAAAGCCCGCTGAATCATAGCCGAGCTTGTAGGAGATCTCGGTCGTTTCGTGCCTGCGCATCCGCTTGCCGAGGCCCGGCTTCAGCGTCTCCGCCACACGCGCCTTCAGCAGTTCGCCATGCACGAAGGATCTTGGGGTGGGAAAGTACAGCATGCGCGGCGCAAACTTCCTGTCCTTGGCGGCAGCGTTCCACTTGCGCTCAAGATGCATCAGCGTCGAACTCTTGCCG
>JAPOOS010000112.1 GCA_026713305.1 Paracoccaceae bacterium | reverse complement strand
CTGCACTCTTGGTGGGTACTGCCCTCCGCCTGGCGCGAACCGCAGGCCAAAACAGGTTGCACCATGCGCATCTTGTAGGCGACTCCCTTTCGCATGTCCAACCGCGACGTGTCCGACGGAGATCGGTGAATGCTGCAAAGGAGACGACAACGTGCACTTCAGGCTGCACCAAATCAGCCGGATTGGTCACAGCGACACCACGGCGTGTTGCGCGAGATATACCTGTCACCGTTGCGGGAAGCAGCGCACTCGAATTCGTGACGTTGCCGAACCGATGCTTGGTCGCGCGACATCAGCGCCTTTCTGTTGCTTCGGGCCGGCCTGCGGTTGAACACACCCAGCTTCCGCTCCCCATCTTGGTCGCCACCGGCCATAGACTTCCTTGCTCCCACGCCAACCACTTTTCGAAACAATTCCGGTCTACCCGGACAGGCGAAGCCCAAACACGCACGTCTTGCAAGAGGCTCGACAGACGGGCTGGATGTTCAAAGTCTACAAGGCCAGGGACAAAATGTGCAAAGTCTGTCCCAAACCCGAAGCTTCCAAACCGCAATTCAGAGATTCAGAACCACCGTGAAGAGACACTGACCAAGGACCAAACAGAATGCCTTCAATGAAGATGGAAGGGTTTTGGCGTCAAACTGAAAACATCCTTCGCAGGGCTGTCACCTCGTCAACTATTGCTTCGACGGCGGAATCAACATCCTGCTTCGAATTGTCAACGGCAAAGGCGAATCGGACGCTTGCATGAGCCTCCTCTCGGGAGAGCCCCATTGCCAACAATGTAGAAGATGGCTCCGGGGAGCCAGAAGTACAGGCCGAAGTCTGCGAACAAATGACATTCCGATTCTCGAGACGCGCGACCAACGCGGTCCCTTCAACCCCTCCGAAACACACATTGCTTGTGTTTGGCAATCTGTGGGCCTGCGCACCGTTCACGCGTATGTCCGAAAGACGCTTGATCAGCTTGCCTTCGAAGTCTCTGCGCAGCGATCTCAGGTAAGCGGCTTCAGCGTCGAAATTTCGACGCCTTAGGGTGCATGCCAATCCAAGCCCAACTATGCCTGGAACATTCTCGGTGCCTCCGCGTATTCCCCGTTCCTGCCCGCCTCCTGTCTGAAGGACAAATTCGTTTGGGCCGGCATCGCAAAGAACAAGTGCGCCGATTCCCTTGGGCGCATGAAACTTGTGGCCGGAAAGCGTCAGAAAGTTCATGGCAGTCAAACCGACATCAATGGGAATTCGTCCAATTGCCTGAGAGGCATCGACCAGCACCGCTGCCCCATGTCGTGACGCACAATCGCAGACCTTTGCAATATCCTGCACGACTCCAGTTTCGCCATTGGCCCATGCGACAGCTACAAGAGCCCGCGATTCGGCAAGCAGGTTGCCAAGCCGTGCGACATCCCATTGCCCGGCAGAATCGACCGGTACAGTGTACAGTCGATCGGCGGCATGACGACGATAGAAACCCGAAACAGCTGGATGTTCAGTTTCCGACACAATCAGACGATAGCCTGCCGAGCAGTAGTGCCGCTGCACCCCTTCGTTTGCCTCGGTGGCGCCCGAGGTGAACACGACCGCATCCTCGGAAGCTGAAACCAGTTTCGCGAGCGCCCTCCTCGCATCCATGATCGCCCGGGACGCTCCAATGCCGACACAGTGTTGGCTCGAGGGATTGCCCCACGAACTTCGCATCGCATGCGCCACTGCATCAACAACTTCGGCAGCCGGACGGGTCGTTGCGTTGTTGTCTAGATATATCACGATGGGTGCATGATTGGTCCGTGACTGCATTCGAACGTGTTGGGTCGCCAGCATGTCCGCCGCCGCAATCGCCATTCGAAGAATTCAAGCATTGATCCGGTTGGCAAGAGGCGCCGACTAGCGCGCTTCTGCAGTCGATAGGTGTGGCGGCCTCCAGCTGCGGGCAAGCATATGCGCCCTGATCAGATCGGCGTCGGACAGCTTCGCCGCGATCTCGTCGCGCAACTTCGCAGCCGCAAGTCTTGATTCAGGATCATGCATGCTCTCTCCAGCGAGGCTCAGCCACATGTGCGCTTGCACGAAATCCTGCGGAACGCCCTTGCCATGGTAGAGCATTGCACCGATGCAGCGTTGCGCCTCGGGAAAGCCCTGCAAGGCCGCAAGTCGGCACAAGGTTGCCGCTGCCGCATAGTCCTGGGACACTGCGTCGCCACGATAGTGCATGGCCCCGAGGCTGTACTGGGCCGCGGCGAGTCCCTGCCGGGCAGCAAGCCGAAACAAATTCGCGGCTTGTTCGTGGTCACGCGCAACACCATTTCCATAGTAGTACATCGCCGCGAGGCTGTGCTGGCCCATGGCAAGTTCCTGCTCGGCGGCAAGGCGGTACCAAATGACCGCTTCATTGAAGTTCTGGGGTGCGCCCAAGCCTTGATCATACAGCAACCCAAGTCCCAGCTGGGCCTTGGCCATTCCCTGCATGGCGGCAAGGCGGTACCAGTTGAAAGCTTCGTCGTAGTCCTGTGAAACGCCTTCGCCACGGAGGTACATCGAACCAAGCGTGAACTGCGCTTCCGCACTGCCTTGTACGGCGGCGTGGCGAAGTGGATCCAGCGTCTCCGTCGAGGTCTCCGGCATGGGTGGCATTGTCAGTGCAACTGCGCCTGGCGCGGCCAATGCCACCGCGCACATGGCAATCATGGTCAGTGAGTTCCTCATGGCACCCTGCAATCTGCGGCAGTTGAGGCTGCGTCAGGTTTCGACAGTTGG
>JAPOOS010000253.1 GCA_026713305.1 Paracoccaceae bacterium | reverse complement strand
TGGAGACCATGTCGGAGGACACTCTCGAAGATATAGAACGCAAATCCGCTGCTTGGAAAGCCTCCAAGAGGGACGACGCCAGTGTACGGGAAAAGTTGCGCGCCGACCTGTTTGTTGGAGCCTACTTCGCTCCCAAGAACATCGAGAGTAGACCTTGGATTCCCCATACCGAAGACCTCAATCGTCTCAGGCTGGGAATTCCAAAGCGTCCTCGGACCGCAATGGAGACGGGAAGTCTATCTCTCCAGCACCACTTCTTTCATTGGCACATTGAATTTGCAGAAGTCATGCAGGATGGGGGCTTCGATGTTGTAATTGGAAACCCTCCTTGGGAAAGAATCACGATTCAGGAAAAGGAGTTCTTTGCGCATCGTTCACCGCGAATCGCATCGGCACCGAACAAAGCTGCACGAGACCGGCTGATAGGAAAGCTAAAGAAGGTACAAGCGTCAGCTGCCGACCAAGCCCTGTTTGCTGACTTTTGGGAAGCAAAACGTACGGTGGAAGCAACCAGTTCCTTTGTCCGAAGCTGCGGACGATTTCCTTTGACGGGGAAGGGCGACATCAACACATACTCGCTCTTTACCGAGATATTTCTGCAGTTGGTCAGTCCGAGGGGTATGGCAGGTCTTGTTGTACCGACAGGCATAGCAACCGACAAGACTACCAGCGAATTCTTCAGGCATATTGTTACCGAAAAGCGAATTGCGAGCCTGTATGATTTTGAGAACAGTGCAGGAATATTCCCAGATGTGGACCGGCGCATTAAATTCAGCCTGGTCACTCTGAACGGAAAGGGCAGGCCTTGTGCCAGGCCACAATTCGCGTTTTTCCTTCACCGAGTGGAGCAGCTTGGCGAGAAAGAACGGCTTCTTGCGCTTTCGGCAGAGGATATAAGAATATTCAATCCAAACACCCGAACAGTCCCAGTCTTCAGGACGCGTCGCGACATGCAGATCGCACGCAAGATGTACCGCCGCGCTGGAATCTTCTGGAGGAGGACACAAAGTGGCCTGCCGGAGGCGAACCCTTGGGGGATATCGTTCAAGAGGATGTTTGACATGTCAAATGACTCCAATTTGTTCCGCACCCAAAGGCAGCTGGAAGAAGCAGGCTGGAACTTCCATGGAAATGTGTTCACACGCAATGGGAAGAGATATCTTCCGCTTTACGAGGCCAAACTCTTCCACCAATACGATCACCGATTTGCAACGTTCGAAGGTGTCTCCTCTCCAAAGCTCAAGAAAGGACATGCACGTGTCATGACGGAGGAGGAAAAAGGGGATCCCAACACAACAGTCATGCCTCGGTATTGGATCCCTGAGGAGGAAATAAAGAATCGACTTGACAAATCGAAAATTGCTCTAACAGTGGACAGGACAGGACAGGACAGGACAGGACAGGACAGGACAGGACAGGACAGGACAGGACAGGACAGGACAGGACAGGACAAACTACTCGACCGACTCGCCATGTTGGCCCGCTGCTCGCTTTCAGAAGGATAACACGTGCAACCGACAACCGAACTGGAATCCTGGCCATGATTCCTGTCATTGGACTGAGCGACTCCGGAGCACTGCTTCAAGTTGGCTCATGGTTTTCAGAGACATTGCCAGTCCAACCAACCAAAGAACCTCAATCATCTCGATAATTCCCGGGACTGCCGTGAGCAACAAGGCGCCAATATTGGACATTGATTACACCAAGTGGCTTCAAGCATTTCGAGGTATTACGAACGCCACGAATGAACGTACTTTCCTGACGGGAATTCTCCCTAGAAGTGGAGTAGGAAACAGCGCTCCAATTGTCGAGTTTGATCGGGATAGGGCCAATGCAATTGCTTCCACTCTTGTTCTTGCAAACATGAACAGCCTGCCTCTAGACTGGGCGGCACGTTTCTCGGTAGGCGGCACCAACATGAACTTCTACATTGTGGAACAGTTGCCGGTCCTGCCCCCCGAAACCTATTTGGATAGGGTGCGATACGATCTGCCTAGTTTCGTCGAAATGATCGTGCCGCGTGCAGTTAGATTGTCCTACACTGCCAATGACCTTGAGTGTTTCGCCAAAGAACTAGGCTTTATCGGTCCACCCTATGCTTGGAATGCTGATCGCCGCCACCGTCTACAGTGCGAACTAGACGCCATATTTGCGCACATGTATCGTCTGGACAGGGCTGACTTGGAATGGATCCTCGACCCTGAAGATCCCAGTGCCTCGTTTCCGACACTCCGACGCAAAGAGGTGGAAACATTCGGTGAGTACCGAACCAAGCGTCTTGTCCTCGATGCGTACGACCAATTGGATAGTGGGAGGATGCCACATCTTGTATGAGATTTCTTGCTCATGGGACTTGGAGTTTCATTGTGTCCAATGACTTGTCCAATGGCACCGCACCCTCTACTTCAACTTGCATCTATTCTCGTTCCTGAAACCCAACGCTGCCGACTTCCCGGAAGGCCGGGCAGAGTACGACCTTGATCTGTGGACACAGTTGATGTTCTTGCGGTCCTCTCAACGAATAACACGTTGCTGCAAGCAGCACGGCGGGACATGATGATTTCCAGACCACTTGGCGTCTCTCGTTGCAACTCCGTGATGCTCTGAAGATTTTGCCGCAGACCCGTTCCGGACTGAAGCAGGCACCTTGGTTCCAGAGTGTTCTCGTGACACTTTCCGGCTCGCATTGGAGAGAATCACCCCAACCCCGCCAACCTCGGCGACAAGTGTCAGGAAAGCGTCTGTTTCAAAGACCTTGTTGATGCTCAGAACATCTACCGTTCCCAAAGTAGGTGAACTGTTCCAGAGCCTGCTCGCGATCGGCAGTCCACTTCAGCATGGTTCTTCGTTGTCAGGCTGCCCATGCCAAAACTGTAGCAATTGTCGAATTGAATTCCTCACGAGAATTCAATGTCCCGGTAGCCATATTGTTTTGATGCTTCGAGCGCCTTCGGGATCCGGCGTGGATGCCTGTGTGGCCGTGATGACAGCCATTGGACGCACCAAGGAATGTCGGCATAGTCCAGACTTGCCGCTTCCGGCCTTGGAATCTTTGGCTTGCCGTTGGATTTCAAGCCACGTTGGACTCGGCATGCGCTATGTCGGGACCCGACAGTCCGATGGTCTCCAGCATCTCGTTGTGTATCAGACGCCAGTCCTGGTGAAGATTGACCGTCCGAGCCTGGATCCAGAAGCCTTCGAGGCGAATTCTGGCCCTTAGCGGTTCGTTGTCCACCTGGGGGTATAGGAGAATGCCGTCGTGTCGACCTCCCTGCGGGCACGTTGCCTGCCGGTTTCGCAGATATGCAAGCAGCTGGTACAGGTTTTCGGACTTTAGCTTGCCGGCCCCTGACCCTCGTCCGGGCGACAGCGCGTCCTTGTAGTACTTCGTGTCGAGGATGATCCTGCGCTCGGCCGATTCCAGGACCACATCGGCAAACATCGAGGGGATTCGTCTCCGGTTGAATTCGTCCTCGGCACAAGCATCCGACCATTTGATTTGGCGTCCACCCCTTGGATTCACGCCGTACACACGTTGTTCGCGCTCGTAGAATCCAGCGACGAATTCCTCGAACAGCGCCCACATGGTGGCCTCGTCACGACGGAAGTCACGGAATGAAGTTTGACCCGTCGTTTCGTCGACGAGAGTGCTTTCGTAGAGCAGCCTGCAAACGGAGAGGAGGAATTGGTACAGACGGCGGTTTCCGCCCAGCTGAACCTGACCGAAGGTCTTCCTCTCAAGTCGGATTCGTGACACGCCGTCGAGCCTTCGGTACGCGGAACTGACATCTGCGCGCACTGTACGGTCAAGTCTGATTCTACGGTCCTGCAGCCCATTCAACGATGCTCGCAGGATTTGGTTCGGCAGGATGTCCACCGATAGCTCCTCGAAGTCGCACGCCGTTCGACCGTGCAAACGCAATGCACGCTTCGCCGTCTCGCTTACCGCCAGCTTGCCGCGAATTCCGGCCAGATCCTCCCGTCTTTCCACGTATCCCCGGTCGATGCCACGCCGAATGAGGTGATTGACACCGTGCGCGAGCATTTTGCCGAGGAGGTCCTGGACTGTCGAAAGGTCTTCCAGAGTGGCGAGGCGTATGGTGTCCCGCTCCTGAACGCGTCCCCAAGCATAGCATAGGAGGTAGTAGATGTTGAGGATCGGGATGTTCTTCAACGGTCAGGGATTGCTGTCGAGACCTGCCAGAGCATTCTCAACCCGCTCAGGCTCATCGAACCAGCACTCGTGCAACAGCGGAGCGATTTGGGTGCGAACAACATGCTTGTACCATTCCTCCGAGGGCTTGTCGTCTTTGTCTGGAACGAAGTAGCTGTGGCCGATCTCAAAGCTGGGGCCGAGTTCCTTGTCGTCGCGAATTGTCTTGTTGAGCTCGGTCATCCGGTCGGCGATGCGACTGACCAGCTTGGTACTCGCGCCCCGCTTCTCGACTAGAAAGCTTTTGAACGCCGTCCTGCCGAAGTCGGTCCGGTAGGCCGGTTCCAGCATCTCAAATGCGAAACGTCTGCGAAGCGCGTAGTCAACTAGAGCCAGGGACCGGTCGGCGGTATTCATCATTCCCAGGATGAAGACGTTCTCGGGCACGTGGAACCGCTTCTCCGAATAGGTCAGCGCGACGGCGTACTTCTTGCTCCGCTTGTCGCGCTCGATCAACATGAGCAGTTCGCCGAAAATCCGTGAAAGGTTGCCGCGGTTGATTTCGTCAATGATGAAGACGTGAGGGGTTGTCGGGCAGGCTCTTGCACGTTCGCAGAAGCTCTGGAAGACGCCTGGCTTCAGATCGAAGCTCCCCTCCCTGTTGGGCCTGAAGCCTTCGACGAAATCCTCGTATGCATATGACTGATGAAACTGGACCATCTCGATGGGATCATCATCCATTCGGCCAACGAGGCACCATGCGATCCGGTTGGCGATAAAGGTCTTTCCAGTCCCCGGCGGACCTTGAATTATGAGATTCTTGCGGAACTTGATTGAAGCAATGAGGCGTTCCAGACGGTCGACGGGGATGAAGAGGTCTTGTTGAGCATCCTCTATGCCGTAATTCACTTTCGGGTCAACCACCTTTGGAGGGTCCATCCAGAGCTCTTTGACCGGTGAACTGTGGAATTGAATCTCCTCGTTCGGAAACTCTTCCCTTTCGAGGTGTCGGCGGATCTGAAGCAGGGCTCGATCCACTGCCACCAGATTAGGAGTCTTGAACGATTCTCCAATGAGGAGATTCTTTACGATCTTTCTCTTGCCGCTGCTTGAGAGGATCGGCTCAAACTCGTCCGGGAAGAGCAGGAAGAGAAGCGCGTGCCGGAATGCCCGGTCGCCTGCGGCCTCCGTGGAATCCAGCCACTTCGCAAACGCCCAAGGCTTGCTTGCAAGTCCACTAGAGACACGATCTTGCGAGAACCAATCGTGCATGGCAAATGCAAAGAAGCGATACTCCATCCATTCGAGAGAAAAGAAGGCCGTGCCCAGGTTTGCAACTCCGGCTCCCAGCACTTGATCGCTGAGCAGTTCGTGTCTCTCCGGGAACTCCTCCCCCGACCAAAGCCAGATTGCGCGAATGTTTTCGCGTTTCTTCTCGGTCAAATGCCAACTGGGACTCACGACGAGCCTGTACAGCCAGTCCATCTCCGCCCAAAGGCACGCGAGCCTCATTGAGTCAGGATCCAATTGTTGCTTCAGATTCCCAAGGGACATCTCTTCTTCGTCGAGAGGACGGCCCTCATACAATCTGCGGAAGTCTTCAAAGTTCTTGGGTGTCCAGAGAGATCGCTCTGAAAAGAGCGACCCCTGCCCCAGGAGACACTGCGTTTTCCAGCGCTCGGCGGCGCTCAGAATCTTCTCCGCATCCTTGAATCGGGCCAAAAGCAGTCTCCGTTCCAGTTGAAGCCAGTGATGAGAATTCGAGAACGAATTGGATGGAATGAGGTGCACCGACGGTCAATCCAACCGCTTTGGCCTTGGCCTTTGGTCCGCTTCTCTTGGTCTCTTGCGAGTCGGTTCGAGTTTTCCCTTTGCGATTGGGTCGACGGCCGCGGTCTATCTGATCGTGTGAGCGCCCAGCAGTACCGGTCGCGGGAAGCTCCCGTGGTCACAAGCCCCGCAAAAGTCGCGTTCGCGCCAAGCCCATGCGTGCCAGCGACTCCGGCAGACGCAATATGCGCAGTTGCCGCCTTCGTGTCTCCAACCGCCTTTGGCCTCGGCGACACGGTGGTTGCCGTTTACCGCTCTTCCAGTTTAGCTCTGCACATGCATGTTCCGCAGCACACCGACTTCGCTATCCTTGCGATGGCATGCTCATTGGCTCCTGCACTGAAGTTTGGGAAGCCAAGTGTCGAAAGCGCCTACGTAGTGGCCTTGGTCAACGCCTGATCCAGATCCGCAATTAGGTCGTCGGCATCTTCAATCCCAATTGACAACCTGACGACATCGGGATCGGCGCCCGCCGCGCGCTGCTGTTCGGCTGTCAACTGACGGTGCGTCGTTGAGGCCGAATGAATGACCAGCGATCTTGCATCTCCAAGATTGGCCACATGGCTGAACAGTTCCAACCCGTCCACAAACTTGACGCAGGCGTCATATCCGCCCTTGAGCGAACAAGTGAACAGTGCGCCAGCTCCACGCGGGCAGTACTTGTCCATCCGCGAGTAGCTTGGAGAACTCGGAAGGCCGGCATATGTGACCTTGTTGACCCTGTCGTCCCGCTCCAGCCAGCTGGCTACCTCGACCGCGTTTTCCACATGCTTCTGCATGCGCAGCGAAAGCGTCTCGATGCCGAGCAGAGAATAATGGGCGCCCTGTGGATTCATGGTCATGCCAAGATCTCGCAAACCTACCGCAATTCCATGAAAGGTGAACGCCAATTCCTTGAACGTATCGTGAAATCGCAATCCATGATAGGCAGGCTCAGGCTGTGAGAGCGAGGGAAACTTGTCGCTGGCAGACCAGTCGAACAGTCCGGAATCGACAATTGCGCCACCGGTCACCGTGCCGTTGCCCGTCAGGTACTTTGTCAACGAGTGAACGACCAAGGTGGCGCCGTATTCGATCGGTCGACACAGGTATGGTGTCGCCGATGTGTTGTCGACAATCAGTGGAACTCCGGCATCGTCGGCAATCCTGGCCAACATCTCGATGTCGGTGATGTAGCCCCCGGGATTGGCAATTGACTCGCAAAAGATTGCGCGGGTGTCGTCGTCAATGGCTGCCGCAACCTGGCCCGGATCTTCGGTGTCGACGAAGCGTGCCGTCCACCCGAAACGATTGATTGTTCGGTTGAACTGCGTGACGGTGCCGCCATAAAGGCGATCGGACGAAACGACGTTGCAACCAGGCTCCATCAGAGGAAACAGCGCCATGATCTGTGCGCCATGCCCGGAAGAACAGCAAACTGCGCCGGCTCCTCCCTCAAGAGCCGCAATTCTCGCTTGCAGCACCATGACCGTTGGATTGGTCAGACGGGAGTAAATGTAGCCGACTTCCTGAAGATTGAAGAGCGCCGCCGCGTGTTCCGAATCCCGAAACACGTAGGCCGTCGTTTGATAAATTGGGGTTTGGCGTGCACCAGTTGCGGGATCCGGAGCGGACCCGGCATGAACCTGCAGTGTGTCAAAGCCATATGTCGCCTGTTCGGTCATAACGTCGGTACCGTGAAATTAGTTGATCAGCATAGTGGACAAACTGGAATTCTCGTCTACAGGCCGCCAGGAGTGACTTGCCTGAGCCGATAGCTTCGCAACGGCTCTTTACTGTATGCCTTCAAGCATTTCAAATTGAACAATTGTTCCATGGTCCCTTTTCCCGGAGTGATGCTGTGGTTCTTCTTGAGGCTGCCTTGACTGGCTCGGTGGAGTTCAACTCCCTGACTTGGGCTGATTTCCGGCATTGGTCAACAGTCTCGCACTTCGCAGTCACGAAACGCCGAATGTTGGGTGGCATCGGGAGGCAAGTCAATTCGCCGCCTCCATTGGTCTTGCGGAGGAGGAGGAAGACATCCTCCACAGTGCATTGAAACCTGGATGTTCACAATGCGCTCCCAGGCTGTTGCCACACTGCACCGAACCGGGTCGCCACGAAGCCAGGCGCAATCGAATGCAGGCAAGTGGCCCGCAGCGTTAGGTGCGCCGACCGACCGCATGAACCGCCGAATTCCGCACCCGCACAGCGACCCTAACAGGACCTGCCGTGGTCGGTTTGCCGCATCCTCGTTTCGTAAAGCGCGATCGCCGCTGCATTGGACACGTTGAGCGAACCAAGGCTGGGATTGCAGGCAATCGACGCCAAACCATCGCAGACGGCTTGGGTTGATGGACGCAGGCCGCGTCCCTCGGAACCAAGCACAAGGGCGATGCGTCCTTGACGAAAGCGCTCTCCGACCAACGCCAATTCCTCTTCCGCTTCGGAATCCAGGCCAATGAGATTGAATTCAGCCTCCTTCAGCAGCTTCAGCGCTGCCGAAAGATTCGGGATGCGCACATAGGGAACGCGTTCAAGCGCGCCGCTTGCCGTCTTTGCCAACACTCCGGTCTCGGGTGGCGCATGGCGGCGCGTTGTGACGACCGCCATTGCCCCAAATGCATCCGCCGACCTCAAAATTGCGCCGACATTGTGCGGGTCGCTGACCCTGTCAAGCAACAGTACCCGCGCCCGTGCACCGGCCATGGACTGCAGCGAGGAAATCGAAACGACTTCCAGCGGCGATACCTTGAGAGCCACTCCCTGATGAACGGAATCCTGGCCCATAACTGCAGTCAGCTTCCTTCCCTCTGCAAATTCCGGGCGCAGTCCGGACGACTTGATCTCCGCCCGGAGCTTTCTGAAGCAGTTCTTCGAGACGACAAGCCTGTGCTTCCTGCGCGCGGGATTGAGAAGCGCCGCTGAAACTGCATGAATTCCAAACATCCAATAGGCGTGATTGGACTTCGGCCGCCGGATGGCGGCGCGAGAACGAAGTTGCCGCCGTTTCGGATGCGCTGGATGCCTTGACTGACCTGACTTGCGCACAGTTCGATCTCCGGATGCTGGATTCAACTTGCCGTTTGCCAACAGACTGAATAGTATTCGCAACTCGACGAATGGCCGTCAATGGGACCTCGGCATGAATTCATGTCGAAATCTCGTCTGCACGGCCGACCGGACTGTTCGGACGGGCTGCGGCGATCACGCGGACTGTGGCCTGTTTCGGGACGCCGTGATTAAGGGCGACGGGCTGCAAGGTGCGGCAGCGGACTGTAACTCCGCCGGGGAGACCCACGCCTGGTTCGATTCCAGGGTCGCCCACCACTCTTTCCAATTGCGAGAGAACCGTTGGGGGACGACAGCCTGCATCCCCCAGTTTCAAGCGTCGTCGTCATCGGACAATTCAGGGAGATTCCTGAACAGGTTCAGGGCTTCAGGATTGGCCAAGGCATGCACATTGGTGACCTCCCGGCCATGAATGACCTCTCGCACGGCAAGTTCGACAATTTTTCCCGATCGTGTTCTGGGAATGTCCGCCACCGCTATGACCTTGGCCGGAACGTGTCTGGGCGACGCGTTCAACCGAATGCTGCGCTTGATTTCCGCGATTAGCCCGTCGGACAGCCGGCAGTCATCGACCAGCCTGACGAAGAGCACGATTTCAACGTCGCTGCCGCGGCTGCGGGCAACCACCAAGGCTTCCACCACCTGTTGAAGCCTTTCCACCGGTCGATATATCTCGGCAGTTCCAATCCTGACGCCTGCCGGATTGAGCGTGGCATCGGACCTGCCGTGAAATGTCATGCCTCCCTGCTCTGTCAGGGTAACCCAGTCGCCATGGTGCCACACCCCGGGAAACCGCTCAAAGTACGCCGCCTTGAATCGCTTGTCGCCCGGATCGTTCAGAAAGCCAACGGGAATTGTTGGATGGGCGGACGCGCAAACAAGCTCGCCGGGCTTGCCCCGCAGCGAGTTCCCGTCCTTGTCGAACACTCTGACATCCATTCCGAGGATGCGTTTCTGGCACTGGCCTGCATACACCGGACTGATGGGGCTGCCTCCGACAAAGCAACCCAGGATGTCGGTTCCGCCAGCGATGGAGGACAGACATACATCCGACTTCCAGTCTCGGTAAATGTAACGGAAGGAATCGATCGACAGCGGTGAACCGGTGGAAAAAATCGTTCTCAGCGAGTCGAGACTGAATTTCCGGCCGGGACGCAGGTTCAACTTGGAGCAACTGTCGAAGTACTTTGCCGACGCGCCAAAATGCGTCGCCTTCTGTTCTCCGACCAGTTGCGGAAGCCGGTCGGCTTCGGGGTGCATCGGCATGCCGTCGAAAAGCACAAGCGCAGCCCCTGACGCCAACGCGCTCACCATCCAGTTCCACATCATCCAACCACAGGTCGTGAAGTACATCAGGCGGTCCCCATCGCCGATGTCGCAACACAGTCTCTGTTCCTTGACGTGCTGGAGCAATGTCCCTCCGGTCGAATGGACAATGCATTTGGGAAGTCCGGTTGTCCCGGACGAAAACAGAATGAAGAGCGGCGTGTTGAAGGACACGCGTTCGAAGGAAAGCTCCGAACCTGCGCCACGTGCCAGATACCGCCCGTAGGGAACAAACTGACTGCCGCTGTCTTTGAGATCACGGTCGTTGCCGCTGTAGGCGCTGACAACAAGTCTGCTGATGTCGGGAATTTCGGCAACCACCTTGCGGCAGGTTGCCAGTGTGTCGAACCACTTTCCACCGTAGAAGTAACCGTCGGTAGCAAACAGCAGCTTAGGGCGAATCTGCCCGAGCCGGTCGACAATTCCGGCCACTCCGAAGTCGGGCGAGCAACTGGACCAGGTTGCGCCAAGACTGGCGGTTGCGAGCATTGCGACTATGGCTTCCGGTAAATTCGCAAC
>JAPOOS010000270.1 GCA_026713305.1 Paracoccaceae bacterium | reverse complement strand
GGAATGATGTCGCTTGCCTGGATGGGATTGGCGACGTTGTTCATCACTCTGGAGAAGTTGCCCGCTCTCGGCCGATACGTTTCGAGGCCACTGGGTGGATGTCTTGTCGCCGCTTCCGCGGTGATTGCTGCGAGTTCGATCGCATGACACGGGAGTCAACATGACGAAGAGAAGGAAATCCGATCGAATCGCCGTCAGGGGCCGAATCGATTCACGCCATCCAACAGTCACCAAGTCGGACCGCGGGCTGATTCCGTGGTTCATCAAGGGTGAGCTGATTCTCAACTGCAACTGCACGGTTTTCTGTCCCTGCGTCGTCAGTCTGGGGCGTCATCCGCCGACCGAGGGAGTTTGTCAGGCCTGGGCAGGAATCAGGATTGACGACGGCGCCTACGGCAGCGAATCCCTCTCGGGATTGAACGTTGGCATGGTTCTCGAGATTCCCGGAATGATGGCTCGGGGAAACTGGAAGGCCGGTGTCTTCATTGACGATCGCTCGTCTCATCGAGCCTATCACGGACTGACGCAGATCCTTTCCGGAAGGGCGAAGGGCACGACTGGCCTGTTCAAGATGCTCGTTTCCGAATTTCTTGGCGTGAAAAGGACCAAGGTTCGATTCGAGTCGGATGGCAAGGCAAGAAGGCTGCTTGTCGGAAAGCGCATTCAGGGTGAAGTCGTTCCCATAACCGGTCAGGACCCGAGCAAGGACGTTGTGGCCACCAACACCAAGTACTGGATGGGCAGCGACATCATCGTTGCGACGGCAACAAAGGGACGCGTTCGGGCCTATGGACGCGTCTGGGACTTTCAAGGCCGGTCAGCCGAAATTTGCGCCATTGACTGGCGCGGACCGGAGAGGTGAGGACGGAGTTGACCCGGGCTCTCAACTTCTTTGCGACCACGAGAATTCGGAGGAGTCCGTTTTGGCCCGGAGTCGTGGCTGCTGGAGTGCATTCCTGTTCGGTTTACAACCACACGCTTTTGCCGGTGCATTTCAGGACTCCTGAAGAGGACTATCGCCATTTGAAGTCCAGAGTGCAGCTTTGGGACGTTTCCTGCCAGCGCCAGGTTGCCGTCCGCGGAAAGGACGCCACCAAGACCTTGGCGCTGTTCGTGCCGCGGCGAGTTGAATCGATGGTTGTGGGGCGTTGCTACTACATCCCTGCCGTGGACCAATGCGGCAAGCTGCTGAACGACCCTCTGGTTCTGAAGCTGGCGGAAGACAGCTATTGGGTGTCGATAGCGGACAGCGACCTGAGTCTCTGGATCAAGGGTTTGAAGGCAGGGTTTGAACTGGATGTCCAGGTGTGGGAACCCGATGTCTCGCCGCTGGCTGTTCAAGGCCCCTTGGCCGGCAAGCTGATGGGACGCGTGTTTGGCGAGGAAGTCCGGAAGCTGCGGTTCTTTGGCTACGGCCGCTTTGGCTTCAAGAACCGTGAGCTTGTGATATCTCGGTCGGGTTATTCGCGGCAGGGCGGATACGAAATTTATATTGACCGCCCAGATCTCGCCATGCCGCTTTGGGAAGCGTTGATGGAGGCTGGAAGAGACCTCGATGTCGGACCCGGCAGCCCAAACTACACCGAACGCATAGAGGCGGGAATGCTTTCCTACGGCGGCGACGTGACCATCGAAAACGATCCCTACGAATGCGGGCTGGGGAAGTACTGCGACCTTGAGGGCGCCTCCGATTGCCTGGCTCGGGAGCCGCTGCTGCGCATCAGGGAGCAGGGGCCGGCAAGATGCGTCAGGTCTCTGGCCATTTCAGGACCGCCGGCGCCAATGTGCGACAAGGCATGGAGGCTTGCCTGCGGGGACAGGTTCGCCGGACGGATCACCGCGGCGAGCTGGTCGTGGGATTTGGAAACCAATGTCGCGATTGGAATGGTGGAGGCGCCATATTGGGATGCCGGCACCGAACTGACGGTTGAATTGCCCGGCAGAACCGAAACGGCCACGGTACGAGGCTCGTCATTCACATAACTTCACGGGAGCAGAACATGCCATTCAACGCACTGGTAGTCGAAAGGAACGAAGAAGGCAGGACGTCGGCTTCGGTCGAGAGGATAACACACGACGATCTTCCCGAAGGAAACGTAACGGTCAATGTCGCCTACTCGACGCTGAACTACAAGGACGGATTGTGCATCGGTCCCGGCGGAGGCTTGGTCCGAAACTATCCACATGTGCCGGGCATAGACTTTTCGGGAAGCGTCGAGACATCCGACGACGATCGGTTTTCGCCCGGCGACAAGGTGGTCCTGACCGGCTGGCGAGTTGGCGAGGTGCGTTGGGGCGGATACGCACAAAAGGCGCGTGTCAACGCCGACTGGCTGGTTGGCATTCCGGACGGTCTTGACGAAAGGGGCGCCATGTCGATAGGCACGGCGGGACTGACAGCCATGCTGGCAATCGACGCGCTTGAGGAGCATGGCATGAAACCGGATGCCGGACCCGTGCTGGTGACCGGCGCAAGCGGAGGGGTTGGATCGGTTGCCACATCGCTGCTGGCGGCGCTGGGCTATCAGGTCAGCGCCGTTACCGGGAGCAGCCAGTCGCAAGACTACCTGCGATCGCTGGGAGCATCGGACATCCTTGATCGCCAGGCGCTGGCCGAGACCACGAAGCGGCCTCTTGAAAGAGAAACCTGGGCAGGATGCGTCGATGCGGTCGGTGGCACAACATTGGCACGCGTGCTGGGGCAAATGAAATACGGCTGCTCGGTGGCTGCAGTTGGGCTTGCCGGCGGCGCGGCGCTGCCGACCACGGTGATTCCCTTCCTGCTGCGGGGCGTCAACCTGCTGGGAATCGACAGCGTGATGCAACCCGTTGATCGTCGCCAGAGGGCTTGGGAAAGAATAGCCCAGCTCATTCCCCGCCGGCACTTGGAGGAAGTCACGTCCGTGAGGACGCTGGCGGATCTGCCACAGCTCGGCAAGGACATCCTGCGCGGACAGGTGCGCGGGCGCGTGGTCATTGACGTCAACGCTTGAGCGTTCCTTGCGGAATCCACCGAGCCTGTGCAATAAGCCCACCATACCTCGACGGCGTTCGCAAAACAGCCCGCAACGCATGCATCCTCTTCAAGAGTGGTCTTGCAACGATCGCGGCTGCGTGGACGACATCCCCGTCAGGCACTCGTGAATCAGGCGCTTTGGCGGCAGGACCGGTTGGCTGCGACTGCTGCGCATGGCGCCGGCATTGATGCATTGTCTTGAAAGGAAGTCTTGAGATGGAGTTCGTAACACGCGGATCTTTGCAGGTGCATGGCACACTGGCGCAGTTCATCGAAGAGGAAGCGCTGCCAGGCACCGGCGTTTCGAGGGAAGACTTCTGGGCGGGGCTGTCTACGCTTGTCGCCAGGTTCGAGCGCGGGAACAGAGAACTCCTGAAAGTTCGGCGTGAATTGCAGAACAAGCTCAACGACTGGCATCGAGCGAACCGCAGCCGCGAGATTGATTTGGGCGAATACCGCGCCTTCCTGGAGGAAATCGGCTACCTTGTCCCGGAACCTGACGATTGCAGGATTGAAACCAGCAACGTCGATCCTGAAATTGCGACCATACCCGGACCGCAGCTGGTCGTGCCGGTAACCAATGCAAGGTTTGCGACGAACGCCGTAAACGCCCGTTGGAACTCCCTCTACGATGCACTCTATGGCTCGGACGTGTTTGGAGCGCTTCCGGCGGCGCACGGCTACGACGCCGATCGCGGCGGCAAGGTTGTCGCATGGGTCAGGCAACTGTTGGACGATGCCTTTCCGCTCGGCGCTGGGTCCCACCTGGAAGCAACCGGCTACCGCGTCGGCGAGGGCAGGCTCGCTGTGGAAGCCAACGGCGCCACCTTTCGGCTGGCGGATGAAGAACAGCTGGTCGGCTATACGGGGGCGCCGCAGTCGCCCGACAGCATTGTCCTGCGCAAGCATGGGCTGCATGTCGAAATTCAGTTCGATGCCGATCATCCGGTGGGAAGGGCGGACAAGGCCCGGGTCTGCGACGTCCAGATTGAGGCGGCAGTCACGACCATCATGGACTGCGAGGACTCGGTCGCCGTCGTCGATGCCGAGGACAAGGCGCTTGCCTACCGAAACTGGATGGGCGTGCTCAAGGGCGACCTGACCGCCGAGCTTGTGAAGAATGGGCGCCGCATCACGCGGCGAATCCGTGAGGACAGGGAGGTGCTCGACCCCGACGGTCGGCCCAGGACGCTGAAGGCGAGAGCGCTTCTGCTCGTGCGCAACACTGCGCCCCACGTCAGCACCGACATGGTTCGCAGCCCCGACTGCGATACGATCAGCGAGGCCTTGCTGGATGCTCTTTGCACGGTCATGATCGCGCTTCATGACGTCAGAGGCGATCGCCGCAACTCCGCCCGCGGTTCGGTGTATGTCGTCAAGCCAAAGATGCATGGTCCGGCGGAGGTCGAGTTTTGCGACCAGGTGTTCAGTTGCGTCGAGGAAATCCTTGGCTTGCCACAAAACACCGTCAAGATCGGCATCATGGACGAGGAACGCCGCACAACCGTCAATCTGGCGGGCTGCATTGCAGCCGCAAGGCGGCGCGTGGCCTTCATCAACACCGGATTCCTTGACCGCACGGGAGACGAGATCCACACTTCGGGAGAGGCGGGCCCGTTTCTTCGCAAGGCCGACATCAAGGAAGCCCCCTGGCTGTCAGCCTATGAGGACTGGAACGTCGACGTCGGGCTGCGCTGCGGGCTAAGCGGATCGGCGCAGATTGGAAAGGGCATGTGGGCCATGCCGGACCTGATGAGCGACATGCTTGAGGTCAAGATCGAGCATCCGCAGGCCGGCGCAAACACAGCCTGGGTGCCCAGCCCCACCGCAGCGGCGCTTCACGCAACGCATTACCTGCGCACCGACGTCCTGGCTCGGCAGGCCGAACTGTCTCGACAGGGAGCCCGCGCCGACTTGGACACAATCCTTGAAATCCCGCTTGCCGGCGGCAATCTGTGGTCAAGCGACGAACTGGCGCAGGAAGTCCGAAACAACCTGCAGGGAATTCTTGGATATGTGGTTCGCTGGGTCGATCAGGGCATCGGCTGCTCAAAGATCCCTGACATCAATGACGTCGGCCTGATGGAAGACCGGGCAACGTGCAGAATATCCTCGCAGCACATTGCGAACTGGCTCCATCATGAAATACTGAGCAGGGACCTGGTTGATCAAATGATGAAGGAGATGGCCGAAGTCGTGGATCGACAAAACAGCGGCGACCCGGATTACCGGCCCATGGCGCCCGGCTTCGAGACCGAAGCATACCTGGCGGCCAGGGAACTGGTTTTCGAGGGCCTGGATCAGCCAAACGGATACACGGAACCGATTCTGCACCGTTGGCGGCAGGCCAGGAAATCCGCACGGTAGGACTGCATCCCGACTTGCCGGAATCTGGCCCATGAAAAAATGCGAAAGCCTTGCCGAGGCGATCGGCAACACGCCACTGATAAAGCTGCGCCGAGTTTCGGAGGCAACCGGCTGCGACATCTATGGCAAGGCGGAGTTTCTCAATCCCGGCCAGTCGGTCAAGGACCGGGCGGCGCTGGCCATCATACAGGACGCCGAGGCAAGAGGGCTCCTTGAGCCGGGCGGAACGATCGTCGAAGGAACCGCCGGCAACACGGGAATTGGCCTGACGCTCGTCGGTTCGTCACTGGGCTACCGGACGGTCATCGTCATTCCGGACAACCAAAGCCAGGAGAAGATGAACGTGCTGAGGCTACTCGGCGCGGTTCTGGTGCCGGTTCCGGCAGTGCCGTACCGGAATCCGAACAACTTTGTCCGATACTCGGATCGCCTGGCGCAGAAGCTTGCGGAATCCGAACCGCACGGCGCCTTTTGGGCCAATCAGTTCGACAATCTGGCCAACAGGCGCGGACACTTCGAGACCACGGCCCAGGAAATCTGGCAACAAACAGGTGGCAAGGTCGACGGCTTTGTTTGTGCCGTCGGAACTGGCGGCACGTTGGCCGGCGTGGCCTTCGGACTTCGTCAGAAGAATCCCGGCATTGCAATCGGCCTGGCGGACCCATTCGGCGCTTCGCTGTACAACTTCTACGCCCATGGCGAGTTGAAGGCCGAGGGCAGTTCGATAACCGAAGGCATAGGGCAGGGACGCGTAACCGAAAACCTCGTGGGGCTTGACCTCGACTTTCAGTGCCAAGTTTCGGATCGCGAGGCGGTCGAGGCCATATTCGACACTCTGATGCACGAGGGTCTCTGCCTCGGAGGAAGCTCGGGAATCAACATCGTGGGCGCAGTTCGCCTGGCGGAACATCTTGGGCCCGGCCATACGATTGTGACCGTGCTTTGCGATTATGGAACTCGCTATCAGTCCCGTCTGTTTTCGCCGTCGTTTCTGAAGCGGAAGGAACTTCCGATTCCAGCCTGGATCAGTGACGGTCCGCCGGACGTGCCGGATGCATTTGTCGACAGCGGCGAAAGCTAGCGCCCTCCAACCCGCTTGCGGTGCGACTGCCCTGCGCGCCGCTGCCACCGGCTTTCGACTTCACGCAGCATTCAGGGCAGGTTGTGGCAATGCCGCATCCGGCGGAAGAATCGCCGCCCGTTGCCGGCGAGGCAAGGGCAGCCGACGAAGCGTTCGACGGGTTCCCTTCCGGACATGGCGCGCAGTGCACAGGAAGAACACAGTTTGGGATCGATCGCGAAAGCGCATGTTCGTGAGGATGTCCAGCTCTTCGACCTTGGACAGAAGAGGCAATGGGATTTATGGATGCGTTGTGCCGGATGGGCACATTGGATTGCGGCTGCATAGCGCAGGGGATTTCTCTCCATGTTCCTTTTGCCTGACAATCGTTTGGATTGTGGAATGAAGCTGCCTGCGCGCATCGTGCCGGCAATGCGGTGGCTGCTGTCTTCGGCAGCCTTGCTGGCGTTCGTCGCCTGTGGCGGTGTGGCGGTGGCGCAAACGACGGCTGGCCTGGACTACCAGCAATGGCAGACATTTCAGACGCGCGTGGACCGTGTGCTAAGTTCCGGCGGAGCTTCAAGAGACGCGCTGAAGACGCTGCGGTCGCAGGTCGAGGAATGGGAAGCTCTGGCTCGATCCTACCAGGAGCCGCTGGAAGAGGAAATTCTCAGGCTAAACCAGCGACTGGATGCTTTTGCTTCCAGCGAGGAGGCAATCGGCGCTCGTTCGGACATTATGGACGCGCTCCGCGAGAACCTGCTCGAACGCCTTGTGAATGCCTCGGATCAGTTTTTCATTGCGGAAGAGGTTTCACAGGCCGCAAGCGCATACCTGACGGAGATCAACGCCGCCATTTCGCAACGGGCAGGGGAATCGCTCAGGGCTCGAGTTGCATCGCCGCTGCTGTCCGGCGAATGGCTCGCCGCCGTCCAGTTTGCATACACGTATGTGGTCTCGTCGGTTGCGGAAATATCCCAGGGCCTCGGCATCGCCGCCCAGCGAAGAGCCGCCTGGCAGGAACTGCCAGAGGCTGTCGCCTGGGCGCTGTTGGGTCTGCTGCTCCTGTTTCCAGGACGCCGATGGATTGGCAGTCTGACAATTCGGCTGGAGCCCAAGGCCACGGCGGTTGCAAGGTTTTCCGTTCAGCAGCTGTCGGCCTTGGTCGCCAATGTGGTGTTCCCGGTTGGCGCCGCGTATGCGTTGGTCTGGGCATTTGACGCAACCGGGCTGTTGTTTGTCAACAGCCAGACGTTGCTCGCATCCGTTCCACCTGCCATTCTCGCATTCTGCTCAACCTGTTGGCTGACAAGATTGTCAGGCAGCGACTCGGGCCGTGATCTGTTCAGGGTTGAAGTGGCTCCAGGACAGATGCTTGCCCTGCAATCCTACGGCATTTCCCTGGCGTGCGTGCTGGCCTTGTGGCAGCTGCTCCAGGCCATTGGTCAGACAGCAACGGACGAAATCACCGGCGTGCTGCAGTTTCCCTTGATGTTGATTGCCGGATTCTGCGTCTATCGCATTGGGTGGCACCTTGTGGACATTGCGCAGCCTGCCGACGACCAGGAGGAGGATGCGGGACTGCGCGGCCGCCTGCTGGTGATTCTGGCGCGCACGTCATTGGTGGTTGCCTTGGCGTCCGTCACATTCGCCGTGCACGGCTACGCCGCCGGATCCGCATATCTCCTGCTCTCCTTCATCAACACATTGATCTCGATTGGCATGGCATTTGCCGTGTTCAAGATCTCCATGGAAATGTACGTGCTTGCCTCCCGGCGTGTGCACAGGAGGTTTTTCAGGAGCGCACAGGGTCCGGTGACCTTGGCCGTTGGGTTTGTTCTTCTTGTGGCGACATTCGTCGCATTGGCGTATTCCTGGGGCCTCAGCACAAGCGATGTCCTGAGGATTCTTGAGAGGGGTCAACAGGGCATCGTGATTGGAGGCACAGCGATTACGGTCGGCGCCGTCGCGGCCCTGATTGTCGTTCTCATAGTGGGCGTTTCCCTGACCCGCCTTTTTCAGACCCTGCTGCAACATTCGGTGCTTCCGAACACCAACCTGGAAAGGGGAGCCCAGAGGGCGCTGGTTACCGCAAGCGGATATGTGGGCATAGGCCTGTCAATTGTCGTGGCCATCATCGTGGCGGGCTTGGATCTCAGCAACCTTGCGATTGTGGCCGGGGCGCTGTCGATCGGCATCGGGTTCGGCCTGCAGAACATAGTTTCGAATTTCGTGTCGGGAATAATCCTGCTTAGCGAGCGACCGATCAACGAAGGCGACTGGATCGAATGCGGAAACGTCGTCGGCACGGTTCGGAAAGTGTCTGTGCGTTCCACGCACATCGAGACGTTCGACCGAGCCACGGTTGTAGTGCCGAACTCCGACTTGCTTTCAAGCCAGCTGCAGAACTGGACGCTCGGCAACACACAGGGCCGCGTTATCATTCCGGTCGGCGTCGCGTACGGAACGAACCCAAAACTGATTGAGAGAGTGTTGCTTGAACTGGCGGAAGAGGACGAGGAAATCATTGACGATCCAGCTCCGGCTGTCCTTTTCATGGGTTTCGGCGCCGATTCGCTGGACTTTCAGCTGCGCGTCTTTCTCGACGACATCAGCAACATCCTGGACGTCAAGTCCAAGATGAACTTCAAGATAAGCGAGCGCTTCGCAAGGGAGAAAATCGAAATTCCGTTTGCCCAGCGCGATGTCTGGATCAGAAACCCCGAGCGTTCGGAAGATCAGTAGCGCCAGCCCGGCCACGTGAATTCCGTCACCGCCGGCAATTTGCATCCCAACCGTCCTGCGCCGACAGTTCGGCCTTCGGAAATCGACTCCTGGACAGGACCCGCGTCGAGCGGACATGCGTCATGGCAACAGCCGCCATCGTTCGCAGGCGCCCGAGTTTCCGAAAGCCGCATTTTTGCCCCCGAACGGGAAGCGCGGCAGGCGTTTGACAGGGCTTGGCGGAGTCCTGCCGACAACCGGAAACGGTTCTTGGACTTGAGCGTGCCGGGAGCCAGGCCACAAAAGCGGCTGCCGTCCCTGCGCTGCCAGCTGCCGACTATTTCGGCGCCGCAAACGGCTCCGTTCGGGTCGCGGCAGACGAAGACGGCGTTGCGCCTGCGGTCGGCGGCAGGACGCCGGGGCGCAGAATGACGCTCGCGCCCGAGATCACCGCGTCCCGATACATGTTCTCGATCTTCCCGCCCTCGTGTTCCGCGTGCTCGCGGCAGATGCGAAACTGGTCCTTGATGGAAGCCGCCCGCTGCTGGTCGAATGAATGGCGGGCGTAGAGCGCGCAACACAGGGTCATGGTCTCCGGTCTCCTGTCTCTCGCCGGCCTCGTCCGCCGACGCGCTTGCAATGTACGCCGTTATGGTGCACATAGTCATCGCCATCCTACGCGGGAGACATCGTCATGGCTGAAACAAACGAGACGAAGCACGAACGGCTCCACATGCGCCTCGATGCCAGAAGCAAGCGCAAGCTCGAACGCGCGGCGGCCTACGAGGAAACCACGGTCAGCCGATTCGTGCTGCACAACGCCGTGACCGCGGCCGAGCGGGTGATCGAGGCGCGCGAGCGCATCGTGCTCCCGGCGACGGATTGGGACGCATTCCATGACGCGCTGCTCAACCCGCCTGCGCCGAACGCGGCGCTGAGGCGGGCCGCGCGCCTTTACCGCAAACGCATCGGTGGATGAATCGCCGCTGACGGTCGATCCGCTCGGTCCGCATCACGGCCGCGCATCCTTCTCCTGCGGCGAGCCTTCGCTCGACCACTACATCCGCCGGCAGGCTTCCCAGGACGCCCGGCGGCGTGTCGCGCAGGTCTTTGTCGCGTCGGGCGACCCTCCCGAACGGGTCGCCGGCTACTACACGCTGAGCGCGGCAAGCTTCGAGAAGGACAACCTGCCGGCGGAACTCGCCAGACGCCTGCCGCACTATCCCGTGCCGGCGGCAGTCATCGGGCGGCTGGCCGTCGATCTTCGCAGCCAGGGGAGCGGGCTCCGCGAAGTTTTGTTGCTTGACGCGATCCATCGGGTCGTCCGCGCGGGCGACACCATCGGGGTCTATGCCGTGGTGGTCGATGAGCTGCACGACCGAGCCAGCGCGTTCCACGAGCGCTACGGTTTCGCGCCCTTCCCGTCGCAGCCGCTGCGCCTGTACCTGCCGCTTCGGACCTTCGAGCAACTCGGGCTTTAGCCTCTTCCCCGCCCCGCTACCGGCCATCTCGACATCGGCAACACGCCCGAACCCCGCTCAGGACGCCGAAAACACCCTCATTTTGTTCCGCGCTGTTCCCGACCGCCGTGCAGATCGCCGTCAATTCAATTCGCAACTTTTCTTTGCGGCTGGGAAGAAATAACTGGGCAAACAACACCGGCCAGAGCGCGCTCCACTCAAGCGGGCCGCAGAGTCATGGGAATGTCCGGTTGCCGGTGTCCTGAGGTCAATTGGACTGTTCGAACCAATTCGCTTCAGGACAGTTGAGCCCGGTGCAACCCCTGCCAGCTCCAATGATCCGGTCAGGCATTGAATTGCGCGTGAGACACAATAAACTGCCGCATTGAATTCAGCACGGAGTTTGCCAAATGCCCAGTTTACTGTTTTTGAAGACACCATACGCAAGGTCAGCGGAAGGCAAGGTTTTGGCCGTATCCGGAAACGGTGGATTGGTGTTGGACCAGGTTTTGTTCTACGCCACAAGCGGCGGCCAGCCCTGCGATCTTGGATGCATCCGCTGGGAAAATGGTTCGGCCAGGGTGACCGACGTTCGCAAGGGCGTTGCAGGTGAGATCGAGGTTTTCGTCGAGCCGGGCGCGAATGTCCCGGCCGAGGGAGCGAGCGTCATCCAGGAGCTGGACTGGGAACGTCGCAACTTGCACATGAGGATCCATACAGCTCTGCATCTGTTGTCGGTTGTCATACCGTTGCCGGTCACGGGTGGTTCGATTTCGACGCTCAAGGGCAGGCTGGATTTCGACATGCCGGATGCGGTCACCAACAAGGAGGAGCTGGAACAGCGGCTCAACGATCTCGTCGACAGGGATTTGCCGGTGACGGATGAAACGATCTCGGACGAGGAGCTTGCAGCAAATCCCCAGCTCGTGAAGACCATGGCGGTCAAGCCGCCAACCGGAGCTGGTCTGGTGCGGCTTGTCCGGATAGGTTCAGGCGAGGACACCGTGGACCTGCAGCCATGCGGTGGCACCCATGTGGCGTCGACAGCGGAGATCGGACCTGTCAGAATCGGCAAAATCCAAAAGAAGGGACGGCGCAACCGGAGGGTAAACATTTTTCTCAATTGAAGCCGACAGCCTGCCGACGAACGTGCCACGAAAGGGCGCGACACCCATTCCGGCGCGAGGCAGGGCCGGAATTCGAGCGCCGTTGCATTGTCAATCATCGGGAAATTCGGCTATTCTGCCGTCAGCCAGTGCTTGGCTTGGCTGTTGCGTTCAACCAAACATGCAACAGGCTGCCGGTTGAGGCCAGCGGTCACGACACGCAACCGCCAATCATCAAACTGTAAGGAGGGTCGCAATGACTGGATTGAAATCGTCGATGCCGTTGGTGGCAAGGCGAGACTTTATGCGAGGCGGCGCTGCCGTGGTTGGGGGCGCGGCAGCGGCCTCACTGATTTCGGTGGCACATGCCAGCTCGCATGGCGCCGAGGTGAGCATGCAGCTTGGATGGCTCGCAAGCAACGGCATTCTTGGCGAGGTCGTTGCCAAGAGCAAGGGATACTACGGCGAGGAAGGCATTGAACTGTCGGTCACGCCTGGAGGACCTGGAGTGGACGGGGTGGCATCGGTTGCCGCCGGAAGAGCTGGCGTTGGTCAGCTGTCATCAAGTCCTTCGCTTATGCTGGCGCGTTCCGCCGGCGTGCCGGTAAAGGCTTTCGCGGCCGGTTTTCAGAAGCATCCGTTCACCTACTTCTCATTGGCCAACAACCCGATCAACACGCCGCAGGACATGGTGGGACAGACCATCGCAACCCAGCCAACAGCGGTAATTCTCCTGAGAGCCCTGCTGGCGAAGAACGGCATATCCGAAGAGGATGTCGAAATCGTCAACATGGGAAGCGACATGAACCAGCTCCTGACCGGGCAGGCAGCGGCCGTCACGGGTTGGCAGACCAACACGAATGCACTGAAGATCCTTGGCGAAGACCGAGTCGACATGATGCTTTGGGATGCAGGCATCCAGTTGTACGCCAATGTCTACTACACGACGGACAACATGCTGCGCGACCATTCGGATGTTCTGGCTCGCTTCCTGACCGGGTCGGCACGCGGCTGGGGCTATGCGAGGCAGAATCCCGTAGAGGCTGCCGAGATGCTCGTGGGTGAATACCCCATTCTTGACCTGGCCAGCGAACTGGAAGCTGTCGGACCAGTTCTCGGTTTCTCCTTCAACGAGGTGACGCAAGAGAACGGCTGGGCTGCGATGAACGAGGCCAACTGGCAGGCGCAGCTCGACATCTACAGTCAACTGGGCCAGTTCGAAGGCGACGTGCCGGGCCTCGGCGACGTGATGACGTCCGAGATTCTCGGCGCCACGGAAACTGTCCGAAAGCAAGTTGCTGCATAGACGCTCTCCCGAACAGGGCAAGGTCAAACCGGAATCGGCCGGTTTGACCGCCATTTCAGTCAGCAACCTTACCGTCCGGTTTGGGCAGGACGAGAATGTCGTAACCGCGCTGCAAGACGTCTCGTTCGAGGTGACTGACGGTCAGTTGGTCACCATGATTGGACCGTCGGGCTGCGGCAAGTCGACCCTTCTGCGGGCAATTGCCGATCTCGCTCCGATTTCGGAGGGGAACATCGAGGTCTTCGGCCGAACGCCCGAAAGGGCGCGCAGGGCTCGTGACTTTGCGTTCGTGTTTCAGGATGCAACTCTCCTGCCGTGGCGCAGCGCCTTGGACAACGTCCGACTGCCGCTTGAAGTCGGCCCTAGGCAAGACTCGTTCGAGATTCACGCTGAACCGGAGGAACTGCTGGAACTGGTTGGTTTGGCCGGTCGCGAGACGGCGTTGCCGCATGAGCTTTCGGGTGGAATGCAGCAAAGGGTTTCGATAGCGCGGGCGCTGGTTTGTCGGCCGCGCGTGTTGCTGATGGATGAACCGTTCGGCGCCCTTGACGAGATTACCCGCGACAAGCTCAATCAGGAGCTGCTGAGAATCTGGGACGAAACCGGCACGACAATAATGTTTGTCACCCACTCGGTTCCGGAAGCCACGTTTCTGGGACAGAGATGCCTCGTGTTGACCGATCATCCAGGGACGGTGCGCGACCTTTACGATGTTGATCTCGACCCTCCACGTCACCTGTCGATGCGCGACACGCTGGAATTTGTCCAGATAACCGGGCATCTTCGCCGTTTGCTCGAGAGGAATTGAGTTCATGCGAAGCGCTGGTTTGGCGGAATGAGCGGAAGGACGATGCCAAGATGGCGGCAGCGCTTGCCAGCCATTGCAACTGGCTGCTCGATCATCCTGCTGTGGCAGCTGGGTGTGACTGTGTTCGGCGTTCCCACCTACATTGCGCCCAGCCCGCTTCAAGTAATGGCGGTTTTCCGCGACAAGGCCGACATCCTGTGGCTGAACTTTCTGCCGACGCTGTTCGAGGCGGTGTCGGGATTCATCATCGGCAATCTGGTTGCCGTTTTGCTGGCGATCTGGTTTGTGCACAGCCGTTTCGCCGAACGTGCATTCTACCCCATAGCGGTCTTCGTCAACACAATTCCGATCATCGCGATTGCGCCAATTCTGGTTCTCATTCTCGGCAATGGATATGCGCCGAAAATCGTGATCGCGGCGCTGATCTGTTTCTTTCCGACACTGGTCAACATGGTCCGCGGCCTGAAGGCGGTCAGCCCGCAAATGCTTGAGCTCTTGAGGGTGCTTTCGGCAAGCAACCGAGAAACGCTCTTGAAGATCAGACTCCAAAGCTCGTTGCCGTTTCTGTTCGCGGCGCTCAAGATAGCCTCGACGACTTCCGTCATTGGCGCGATTGTCGGAGAATGGATCGGCTCGAACTATGGCCTGGGTGCGCTGATCATCGAGGCAACCTACAACTTCCGAGCGCCAATGCTCTATGCAACCGTGATTCTCGGCGCCAGTCTGGCGGTGGCAGGATTCACGGTGACTTCACTTGTCGAACGGATGGTGATCCGGTGGAAACCGGACGCCGTGTTCTAGTTAACGAGGAGATCCAGAGTGGACAGCCCTGCATTTGTCAGGAGACCGTCGGCCAACCTGCCTGTTGTCTGCGAATCCGATGTTGTTGTGGTCGGCGGCGGCCCGGCGGGCATATCCGCCGCGGTGTCGGCTGCTCGCAACGGCGCCTCCGTCACGCTGCTTGAGCGCTACCCTTACCTGGGCGGGCTGGCATCCGGCGGCATGGTGCTGGTGCTTGACGACATGCACAACGACACCGAAATCTCGGTGCTTGGCCTTGCCATGGAGATCATCGACCGCATGCACGCCAAGGGGCTTTGCGTCTATCCGCCGGAAGAGGATCGCGACCCCGCAATACGCGGAACCCAAGCCAGCTGGGAGAAATGGTCGCGCTGGGGCGTGTATGATTTCCACACACACTACAAGCCGCACCCGGTGATTTTTGCCGCGGCCTTCGACCCGGACGGCTTCAAGCAGGCGTCGCTGGACATGGTGGGCGAAGCCGGAGTCAACCTGAGACTGCACAGCTGGTTCCAGTCCGCCATCGTCGAGGATGGCGCCGTTGCCGGAGTCATCGTTGAAACCAAGGATGGGACGCAGGCCGTTCGGAGCGGTGTCGTGATTGACGCCACCGGTGATCTCGATGTTGCCGCAAGCGCCGGCGCGCCGTTTGCGAAGGGCTCGTTCATAGTGACCACGGTCTCGCGAATTGGCGGTGTCGACACCGATGCAGCCGAGAGGTTTCAGTTCGGTCATCCAAAGGAATATCTGGCGCTTGAACGAAGGGCCAAGAAGATCATTCGCGGTTGTTGGGACTACTGGTGGCTCAAGACGCCGCTTCCGGGCGTAGTCTGGTGCAACTGTCCGCACATGACCGGATTTGACGGTCTGAAGGTGGAGGATCTGACGGCAGCCGAATTCGAGGGCAGGCGGAGAATGCAGAATCTGCTCGAGTTCGCTCGCGCCAACGTGCCGGGATTCGAGAAGGCCTACTTTGTCGACTTCGCGCCGCAGACCGGCGTTCGGCAGACCCGACTGCTTGATGGCGAGTACATTGTGACCAAACCGGACGTGATGGAACGGGTGCATTTCGCCGATTCAGTATGCCGAGGACGTGACTACTACACACCCTACCGGGCGCTGCTTCCAAGGGAAGTCGATCAGCTGCTTGTGGCCGGAAGGCATTATTCGGCGACGCCCCAGGCACAGAAGCTCAGCCGGGAAATTCCGCCATGCATGGCCATGGGCGAAGCCACCGGCATCGCCGCTGCACTTGCGCTGCAGGCTGGAATCAAGGTCCGTGATGTGGACGTGAAGGCGATACAGCGGCAAATGCGAGCCCAGGGGGCGGACCCTGGGGACGTTCCGGCAGACAATGCCTTTGTTGGGGAGGATGGCTGACATGAAGAACAATGGCGCAGGCCGCCCACTGCCGCTGGACGGCATCCGGGTGGTGGACTTTTCGCAGGTCATGATGGGACCCTGCTGCACCCAGATGCTCGGCGACTACGGAGCCGATGTCATAAAGATCGAACGAGGACCCTATGGCGACCTGTCCCGCTGGAGCGTCGGCGACGACCCCGATGGAGGCAACAACCCGGTGTTTGCCAGCCTCAACCGCAACAAGAGAAGCGTCGTCATTGATCTCAAGAGCGAGTCGGGCAGAAATGCCGCGATCGCGCTCATCCAAACGGCGGATGTAGTTGTCAACAACTTTCGACCCGGCGTCATGGAACGCATGGGGCTGGGCTATGAGGATGTCAGGGCAATCAATCCGGGAATCGTCTACGCATGTGGGACCGGCTTTGGACTGGGCGGACCCAACGTTCGCAAGGGCGGGCAGGATGTGCTGGCACAGGCGATGAGCGGCGCCATGGAAAGGCGAGCGGACGACAGCGTTCCGCTTTCGATCTACCCAACCGCGCTTGCCGACTACGCCGCCGGAATGCATCTCGTGCAGGGGATATTGCTGGCTCTGCTCCAAAGGCAAGGGACAGGGGAAGGCCAGCAGGTTTCCGTTTCGCTGTTCGATTCAATGCTGGCAATGCAAATGCAGGAAGCGGCAATGTGGATGATGCGCGGCAAGGAGCTCAATTGGGCTGCGATGCCGCTTTCCGGCGTGTTTGACACCGAGGATGGCGCGATTGTGATGATTGGCGCCTTCAAGCAAAATCCGCTGCGCGAGATTTGCAAGGCGCTGAATCTCGAGGATCTGTCGTTGCAGGACAAGTTTGCAAATCTTGAGGTCCAAAGGGAAAACAGGGCGGAGATTCAGGAAGTGTTCCGCCGCAGCTTTGCCGCAGGCACAACCGAGCACTGGCTCTCCCGCCTCGAAGAGGTGGACATACTTTGTGCGCCGGTGGTCTCGCTTGGCGAAGCTCTGGCCGATCCACAGACGGCCTACAACCGGATGGTCGCCGACATGGAGCCAACTGCAAACGGGCCCGTGCGCGTTGTCGCCTCGCCAATATCAATGTCCGATGCTCCGTTTCAGGTTCGCCACCAACCCCCGCGGCTTGGACAGGACACGGCGGCGGTTCTCTCCGAATGCGAATTGCAGCGGGCCGACCCTGCATGAGCGTCAAGTTTGAAAGGACGGGCCATCTCGCCTTGGTCACGCTGGATCGTCCGCAGCGGCTGAACGCAGTCGATCAGGCAACGGAGCGTGAGCTGGATGCAGTCTGGACGCGGATCGAACAGGACAAGTCGGTGCGATGCGTGGTGTTGACCGGCGCAGGTCGGGCCTTTTGCGTCGGCGCGGACATGAAGGAAGCCGGACCGGATGGGCTGGACTATTGGGAAGGCACAAACAGACACGGCTTTGGCGGTTGCGCCTTGGGAGGCCGGGTTTCGGCGCCGGTCGTCGCGGCCGTCAACGGATTCGCGCTCGGCGGCGGCTTTGAAATCGTGCTTGGCTGTGACATTGCAGTCGCTGCGGAATCGGCAAGCTTTGGCTTTCCCGAACCCAGAGTGGGCAGGATGCCTCTCGACGGCATGCATGTGCTGCCTCGGCTTGTGCCGCAAAGGGTTGCGCTTGGCATGCTGCTGACGGGCCGCAGAATCAGCGCTTCCGAAGCGCTTGAAATGGGGCTCGTCAACGAGGTTGTGCCGGACGACATGCTTGAGTCGGCCGTGGCGAAGTGGACAGATGAAATCCTGGCATGCGCACCGCTCAGCCTGGCGGCAATCAAGCGCAGTGTCTACGACCTTTCCGCACGACCGGTGGCGGAGGCAAGGAGAACGCGGTCGGCCAGCCTGGTCGATGCCCTGACGAGCGATGACAGCCAGGAGGGAGTAAAGGCGTTTCTCGAGCGGCGGAAGCCCGAATGGTCAGGATCGTGAGCTAGCTTTGGCCTATGTGATTGCCGACACCTGCATCGACGTCAAGGATGGCGTATGCACCGAGGTATGTCCGGTCGACTGCATTTATGAAGGCGGGCGGATGTTCTACATCCAGCCAGACGAATGCATCAACTGTGCAATCTGCGTGTCGGTCTGTCCGGTGGACGCAATCTGGTGCGAAACCGAGATCCCGGAGGAGGCGAGCCAGTTCATTGACATAAACGCCGAGTTCTTCGGAGACGGCGTAACCGGATGGGGCGCTCCCGGTGGTCTTGCGCCGGAGTTTCGCACAGCTGAGGACCACCCCGACGTGGCCGACTGGCACGACCGGACGGAGGACTGACTGCCGGCATCGAGCCGGAATGTGCCGAATTCGCAGGTTCCGACCTGCATCCGCCGCCAATCTTCCTGATTCCGAGCCAGGCATGGGACGGCGGGGGACTGGCAAGCGCCAGGAGGAACGCCAATTGTCTTGACGTTGCAGCGGAAAACTGGCCTGCGGGACCGCGTTTGCCTTCCGGTCGGTCAAGGCGTGCAGTCCTCACGGACAAGCGTTGGCTGCCAGCTCAAGCGCTTCCGATGCGCATGACCTGCCAGGTCCCGGTCAGCGTGCGGCTTTCACCGCGGTTCGGCCGCTAAAGGAGAATGTTGTACTTCCTGCGGATTTCCCGTTCGATCCTGCGGGGCATGTAGGGCGGGTGGTAGGAGTCGAGAATCTCGACAACCTGTTCCCTGGCTACCTGCCAGATGTCCTTGGCGCCGTTCTCCTTCCAAGTGATCGGAGGATCACGGTTGGCCAGCTCCGGGTAGAAATAGTCGCGTTGCATGGCGCCCATGGTCACCTGGTTTCCCAGAAAGTGCCCTTCGTTCAGCACCGAATGCGTTATGGCGTCGTATGCGATGGTGTCGTCGTTGACTTCAATGCCGCGGACGGTCCGGTAGATGTGGGAGTGCATTTCGTTGTCGAGCAGGAACGCTTCGAAGGAACATCCCAGGATCGATGCCATCATGCCGGAACTCTCATAGACCATGTTGGCGCCTGCGAGTCCCGCAGCCAGGGCCGTGATTCCCTTTTCCATGCCCATCTGGGCATCGACCGCCTTGGCGTCGGTCATGCTGGATGCGACACCGGACGGAAGTCCAAGCCAGTTCGACAGCTGGGCGCTGGCGGCATTCATGAGGGCGGTTTCGCCACCGCCTCCGCAAAACGCCCCGCTTCGCAAATCGACGACGAACGGCCAGTTGGAAAACACCATCGGGTGTCCACGCTTGAAGACATTCACCATGATCAGCGAGGCCAGCGTCTCGGCCAGCGAGGTGACCATGAAGCCGGCGGGCGGCGCCGGCGCAGTTGCGCCTGCCTGGGCCGCTGTGATGCAGTTGACCGTTATGTTGTTGCGAATGCAGGCCTGCGTCACCTCAACCGCGTCGGGACCATAGCGAAACGGAGAGATCTGCGGGCTGATGTGAACAAAGCACCAAGGACGCTTCGAAAACTCTCCCTCGCCACCTGAAATCATGTCGAACATCTCCACGATCGGGTCGACATGTTCGTGGATGAAGAAGGAAGTCGCGATGGGCTTGGTCGTGCCCTTTGCCAAGGCAAAGGCGGTGTTGACGTCAAGATCCATGTTGTTGGTGCAGTCGGTGGCCACACAGCATCTGGCAAACCAGCTGATGTTTTGAAGCCTGTCCTGGAGGCGCGCAAAGTCGTAGAGGTCCTGAGTGGTCGATGGTCGATAGAGTCCAGTTTCCAAGTCCAGCGTTTGCACGGCGGCCCCGCCGGTTCCATAGTGAACCCGGTCCTTGCCGATTGTCACCGACCGCGACGGGTCGCGGCCGTGCAGCGTTATCTCCTTGCAGGCGCCGTCGATAATGTCCTCCACAAACGCTCGCGGAAAGCAAAGCCGGCCAAGAGAGTTCTGGAATGCGCCCGCTTCAAGGCAGGCTTCCGTCAGGAAATCGGGCGAGTCGCCCATCCCCAACTCTTCCAGGAAACGCAGGGAGGTGTTGTAGATCTTTTGAATTTCCGGTTCGGTCAGCGGCTTGAAGCGGCCACCTCTTTGACCGGGAGGCGCCGGGTTGATTTCAGGGACCTCGGCCGTTCGTTTGGCCACTCTGGCGGCACGGCCGCCTGCGCGTCTTGCTCTTCCTGCCATTGGTTGCAGAATCTCCCATTGAATGCGTACAGAAGTCGCTACAACAAAACAGCGCATTTGGAAACAGCAATGTGCCATGTTCCAAGGCCCGAGACCCTGGCGACGAAGGCGTTTCACGGAGGTCGGCATTGCGTGAAGCGGAAAATTCAGCGGCATCGACGAGGCAGATGAAGCAACCGGTGGAATATGCGCAGGCTGTGGTGATCGGCGGAGGCATTGCTGGATGCTCGACGCTGTACCACCTGACGAAGTGCGGCTGGCACGATGTCGTGCTTCTCGAGCGCGACGAACTGACCAGTGGCACGACCTGGCATTCGGCCGGCCAGGTTACCGGCTTCGGAACCAGCCAGACAATGATCGGCCTCAAGGCATATTCGATCAAGCTGTACCGGGAACTGTCCAGCGATTCTGCCTATCCGGTGAACTACAATCATGCCGACGGCGGAATTCGGCTGGCAACGGAACAGTGGCAGATGGATGGATACTGGCACTTTGCGTCCATGGCCAGGGGGATGGGTGTTCAGTTTGAGGTGATCAGCGCCGACGAATGCCGAAGTCGGCACCCCCTTTTGGAGACGGACGGCCTGCTTGGAGGATTGTGGGATCCGGAAGATGGACATGTCGATCCGGCGCAACTGTGCATGGCGCTGGCGTTTCATGCTCGCCGGTCCGGCGCCAAAGTGTATCGGCAAACGCCGGTCGTGGGAATGTCCCGGGAACGCGATGGCCGCTGGCATGTCCACACACCGACGGGGAAAATTGTCTGCAGGCACGTGGTCAATGCGTGTGGCTACCGGGTCAACGAAGTTGCGGCCATGATGGACACTTGGCTGCCGGTCGTGTCCATGGAGCATCAACATGTGGTAACCGAAGCGATTCCCGAAGTGGCTCAAGCGGGGCGAAGACTGCCACTGCTGCGCTGCCCAACCGACGATTTCTACAGCCGGCAGGAACAGCGGGGTCTCCTCGTGGGATTCTACGAGCAGAATTGCCAGGTCTGGGGCATGAGCGGCATCGACCCGGGCTTTTCTCGGGATCTCCTGCCGGAAGACTATGACAGAATGCTCGAGGTCTTTGAACGAGCGGAAAGGCGTCTGCCGGTGCTCCAACGCGCCGGGATTGCCAACGTGATAAACGGCCCGATTACGTATTCCGCCGATGGCTTGCCGCTTGTCGGCCGTGTGCCCGGTCATGGCAATGCCTGGTGCATTGTCGGGCTGAGGGCAGGAATAGGAGAGGGTGGCGGTCACGGTTGGCTGCTTGCGCAGTTGATGGTGCACGGCGAGGCCTGCTACGACACATGGTGTCTTGATCCGCGTCGATTCGGTTCATATGCCGACAGCGACTACTGCCGCGACAAGGCCGTCGAGGACTATCGGAACGAGTTTCGCTTTCACTTGCCACGCGAGCACAGGCCAGCAGGCAGACCCGCAAGAGTCACGCAGCTGACTGATTCACTGGTCGATCGAGGGGCGGAGTTCGCGCCGATAAACGGCTGGGAGAGAAGTTCCTGCTTTCCTTCGGAATCCATAGGCTCCGGCGGGATTGGGTTTCGGCGCAACGTCATCGACGAAATCGTCCGGAGCGAGGTCCTGAATGTGCATCGGAAAGTCGGCATCAGCGAGGTTTGCGGCTTTACGCGGATTGAGATTTTCGGCAGCGGCGCTTACGAATGGCTGGCGCGTCTGTCCTGCTCGCGGGTCCCACGGCGGCAAGGCAGGATTGGATTGTGCTATTTCCTCAATTCGCTTGGATGCGTGAAGTCGGAAGCCACGATCGCCAACCTGGGAGACAGTTTCTGGTATTGCTCTGCAGCGGCGGCGGAACACCATGATTTCGAGTGGCTGTCCGATGCACTGCCTTCGCACGGATCAATTGGACTGACGCAGCTAACGGAATCAATCCAGGCAATCGTTGTGGCGGGTCCTGACGCAAGGAGAGTCCTTGAGCGCGGGCTTGACGAAGGGAAGCACACGCTTCCTCGCTTTCTCGGTTTGCGCCGGATGCGGTTCGCCGGCATTGACATGGTTGTCTATTGTCTGAGCTACTGTGGCGAGCTTGCGTTCGAGCTTCATGTTCCAGCCGAATCGCTGGCGGAGGTGTGGAGCGAGTTGGAACTCAGGGGTGCGGAATTCGGAGTGCGGCCATACGGCTCATTTGCTGCGGACAGCATGCGGATCGAAAAGGGGTTCAGACACTGGAAGGCCGATCTCCTAACGGAGTTTGATCCTTTCGAGGCTGGCCTCGACAGATTTGTTGACTTGGACAAGACGTTTTTCGGTTCTGCAGCGCTTTCGAGACGTCTTGAAGCCGCAAATCGGAGTGCATTCCGTACGCTGGCCATTGACTGCGATCATGCAAAGGCACAGCACGGCTCCAGCATAGTCGTTGACGACAAAGTTGTCGGGACCATAACGTCGGCGGGCTTTGGCTACCGCACTGGATTGAACTTGGCCATGGGTTACTTGGAGGCATCGGCCGCGGAGATTGGCAGTTCCTGCGAGGTGGACATCATCGACGAGCGGTGGCAGGCGAGAGTGATCGAAGACAGCCCCTACGACCCAGGGCATCTTGCAATGCGTTCGTGACGGATTGGCGGTTTCGGCATCTTCGTCAGGAGATGTGCCGCCACAAATTTCTCCTGCACTTTCCGTGGAAATCCCAACGCACGCCGTTTGTCCTTGAAGGCGACAAGCTCGGTTCAAGCGGTTCCCATATGGTGAGTCAAGAGATGTCAAAGAGCAAGGGATTGCAGAATTGCAGGGCACGGCACATCAAGCTGCCAACCCATGCGCAACTGCTCTCGACATAATGGAAGGTCATTCAACGCAAGTGAACATGAGCAACGTGATTGCCGGCACAATGGGCAGGCGCCGCCTGCAGCGGCTCGGAGCAGGAAATCGCCCGTCACCTGTTCCTGCCGAGAGCCAACATGCTGGTTCTGACCGAGATTAGCGCGCCGGCTGCGATGATGGCGGCAATGCCCACCATGCCGACCGCGTTGGGAATTTCGTTCCAAAGCATCCAGCTCCAGAGTCCTGCCGAAAGCAGGAAACTGTACTCGAAGACGCCAATGTAGGTCGGATCCGCGATCTGGTAGCCTCGGATCAGACCTGAAACCGCGACGAGCGAACCGAGCGCCTGGATCGTGGTCCAGAACAAAAACTCGGCTGTAGGCGCCCTCCAACCGGAAAAGAAAAATGGCGCGGCCTCCAGCCACGCTGCCGGGACATTGATTGCCGTCATTGCCATCGTGCCGACAAGTCCAATGATGCCGAACATCAGGAAGAACCAAAGCAACACGGTGGAGGTGTTCTCGTCTGCCAGAAAATGACGGGTTATGAGCTGTGCCACTGCGTAGAGAGCTCCGGCAAGAACCGGCAGAAATGTCGTTGGGCCGAGAGCAGACGGGTCTGGCTGCAAGACCATCAAAACTCCCGAGAAACCCACGATCACCGCGGCAATTCGCCAAACTCCGACCGAACTGCCGAAGAAGGCAACCGAGAACAGGACGAGAAACAGTGGTGAAGTGAATAGCCCGGCTCCTGCCGTTGCTATGGGAAGGAGTGACAGCGACACAAAGTAGCAAACCAGCCCTGCCGTCAGGATCAGCGAACGAAGCATGACCACTATGGGCCGCTTTGGCCGAATGCGCTTGCCGGTGGACAGGCAGTACAGGACTATAAGCGGACAGGCCATCATCGATCTGAACAGATGAAACTGCCACACTCCTGAATGTTCGGCGACTATCCGCACAAAATTGTCGATCAGTCCGATGAGCAACATGGCGGAAAGAACCATCAAAGCGCCCTTGATCGTCGCCGACGACTGAAGGCCGCCTGCAATCATGACTGCCCCTGCCGGCATGTGGGCTGCAATATCATGTGTTCCGGTCCGGAGGCTGCGACAAACTCGAACCGCCGTGTTCATTCGGCGACGCCTCGCCCGATGCGTCTTCGAGAGGAGCGCCAAGCCACTCACTGTAGAATGCATCGAGATCAGGCCGAAAGTCCTCGACAATCGGATAGCCGGGTGCGCAGGCCTCAACCTCGAGCAGCGTGGCGCAGGAAGGACATATGAACTCCCGCAATTCCATCCAGTTGCCGTCGCAAACATCCGCATGGGGGTAGATTTCCTCCAGCTCCTGTCGAGTCTTGCGCACCAAGACGACTGCACCCAGTTTCCAGTTCCTGCTTGCGTCGCCGAACACGAACCCGCAGCTGCATCGCACCACACGCTGTCCCTCCTTCAGGACAATGTAGAGGTTCTCGCCCAAGGGCAGGAGAATTCGTGCCTTCCATGGCACTCGCATCTGATGCGCGGCGAGGGCCTTCAAAAACCTGTCGTCGTCCTTGTAGGAACTCATGATTTGCTTGGTCTGTTGCCAGGGAAGCGCGCCCTCAAGCAGGTCGCCTATGGTCTTCCGGTCGTATCCCTTCATTTGGATGGGTCCTTGCCGGCGCCGGTGTCTTCGAAGCTGAATTCCGAAGGCAGGCTCCAGAACTGGCGAAACTCCGCGGCAAATCGTGGAGACAGTCGCATTGCCGCCGCATACATCTTCCGGACTTCGGGAACAAAGTCTCGGCTCATGACGCGTTGCCTCTCTTCGGAAAGCCAGGCGGAGACAGGGCGCGCCCTCTCCAGTCTGTTCCGGAGCATGGATTTCCTGGCCTGTTTCGTTGCATCCCAATCGATCGCCAATTCACTCTCCGAACTCTCCAGGAAGCGGATTCCATGAACGACTTCGGCATGTCGGCGCGAAGAGTGTCCGTTGCGCATGTCAGTCAGCGTCAGCTTGGGACACCGCGCGAGCGGATCGCCATATCCCCCGCCGCCATTGTAGGAATGCGTGAAGATGTCCCCCGACTTCATGGGAGCGGCAATGAATGGCCCCTCCGTTTGCTCATGAATGCCGTCGAGACGGCTGGCAAGCCTGTCCTGGCCGGGCCCGAGGTCGTGAACCAAAGGCAGGCGGTTCCGTGCCCTTTGAGCGATGTTGGAGTTCCTGACTGTGCGATGAACCTGGCAGGTGGGAGCCGGATAGCCGCCGCACATGCCGGCGTTGTCGAACACGCGCGAAGAATGTTCGGAAGTCACGAGCCGCAGTTCGTCGGTCTTGCTGACGAGCCAAGTTGACAGAAAGGCGTTTCCGCCACGGAACCTTCCGGCGCCGCCCGAATTCGGGAGTATTGAGCGTCCCAGGTACAGCAGGGGCATTTCCTGTTCCCAGATCTCGACGTTTCCCATGTCCGATTCCGGATTCCAGCCTACATAGGCAGTGTCGAGGCCGTCCTTGATTGCCAAGGCGCCCGATCCTGCGGCGGCGCACTCGAAGTGAGCGATGCCGAATTCGTCGCCGTGCTGATTGATGCCACCCATTTCAATCATCGGACTGTTGACCTGCCCGACAAACACTTCCTCGACAAACCCGCGTGCCAGAAATCCGCGTGAAAGCAGACGCTGGAACACTCCGAACGCCGGCAACAGCAGAGCCCAGGACGTGGCGGTTGCGCAGGTTTCGCGATCGGGATTGGTCCACGAGCCCGGAGGCAGCCGCAATTCGGTCGCCAGCCAGGCGCCGGCGTTGACCATGCCCTCGTAGTTCATGTGCTGTGTCAACGTCACGAACATGCCGCCATCCATTCCAGCGGGCGTGCAATTCATGGAATGGTATCCCCAGGGTTGGGCGCCCTCGAAGTCGAGCATGATCTTGCCGTCCACGCCAATGGTCATCTCGATGGGGATTGCATAGAGCCAGTCCGGGTCGCCCAGCGCCTGGAATCCGGGCTTGCCGGAAGTGATGTGACCATAGAACGCGTGGCCGCGATATGTCCCCGGGACGGTCAGTTGCCGAGTGCGTGCAAGCTGGGAACGTCTTCCTTCCTCGATGAATTCCCGGCACAGGCTGACCAGGGTTTCGGCGCCGATGTCGGCCACAAGTTCGAGAAGCTGTTCACGAATGTAGATGCAGGCTGCAACCTTGGCCTGCTCGTCCAGCACCCAGTAGATGGGCATGCGCAGGTTGCGTTCGCAGCGGATGACGTAGTCGCGCCGGATCGTGTCGTTCACGCCGATCTTTTCGGCACACACGAACAGTCCTTCGGCGTAGCGCTCCTGGGCCAGGGCAACGTCGCCGCCTGGCGTGATGCCGCCGGCTTCGAGCTCATGACAGACGGCTCCTGCCCATGCAATCAGCCGGCCCTCGTGAAAAATCGGAATGACATCCATGACGTCGGGTACCTGGACCGTTCCGATGAATGCATCGTTGTTGGCAAAGATGTCCCCCGGCGCAATCCCCGGATTGCCTTCGTATTCGTTGCGGATCATCCATTTGATGAACCGGCTCATCGTGTGGACATGCACCATGATGCCGTTCGACAGCGCCACCGCGTCGCCTTCCGGCGTGTACAGTGCGACGACCATCTCGCCGACTTCCCTGACGCCGGGAGACGCCGAAATCCGCCGCGCCATCTCCCGGGCAGAAACGCAAAAGGCCCGCAGTTTCATGTGAACCGTTTCGAACCTGAGCGGGTCGGCCTGCCTCAGCTCCAGATCTTCAAGACCGGCGTAGTGGCCGGTGCTTGCAAAGAGCCTTTCGCTTCTGGCGAGCTGGTCGGCGAGTGGTCCCTTGGATGCCCTGTGACCGTCCATCATGTGTGCGAGTTTCATGCGCGTCATCCGTGGCGGTAGTGGAGGATTGACCACTCGTCCACGAACACCTGATCGCCGGGATGCACCACAAGCGTGGTTGCCGGGTGTTCGATGACGGCGGGTCCGCCGATTTCGTTGCCGGGCTGCAGGCCGTCCATTTCCCACAAGTCGGTGGAATGCCAGCTTCCGCCAAAGTAGACTTCCCTTTGGCCCTTGTGCGTGTTTTGGCAGGGAGACGGCGAACCCAGCTGTTTGCGGACCAGTTTCGGCTTTATCTTCGCTGCTGAAGCGGCGACGCCCAGTTCGACGATCGTGACGCCGGCCTGTCCGTAGGTGGAAACGCAGCGATTGATCTTGCGATATGTGTCAACGAAAGTTGCGACTACGGTTTCGAGGCCCTTGCTGTCAGCGACCAATTCGATGGGGGAGGCAATCTCGACATCCTCCAGCTGTCCCGTGAAGCGCATCAGCAGGAACGGCTTGCAATGGACGTTGTTCGCGGAATGGCCGTCCGCCTTCATTTGGTTGCCAGCCTGTCGCCGAAGATCGTTCCAGACGATGTCGATGCGTCGAGCGACATGCGACATTTCCTCTTCATCTCCCGCCAACGGAACGTCCAGCCTGACCGACCGGCTGAAGCGTTTCTGGTAGTCGGCAGTCGTGCATCCAAACGCGGAAAACGCCGCCGCGAACTTGAACGTCAATATGTCCGAGAACCCAATGTCGCGGCTGTAGCCCCCGAGGTGCAACGGTCCCGAACCACCGTAGGACAGCAGGGCATATTCGGAAGGATGAATGCCTTGTGCCGACAGAATCCGTCGCAAGGCTGTTGAGGCTTCCGACTCGAGCATGGTCAGCATTCCCTCGGCGGCGTCATGCACATTGTCGATGCCCAGCGGTTCCGCACAGCGCTTTCGAAACGCCTCATGTGCAAGCTCGACATTCAGCCTGACCTTGCCACCCAGAAAGTACTCGGGGTTCAGTCTTCCGAGAATGGCATCGCAGTCACAGACCGTTGGTTGCAGATTCCCTTTGTCAAAGCACACGGGACCAGGTTCGGAGCCAGCGCTGTCCGGCCCCAGGCTGACCTTGCCGGTCACTGGATCCACCTTGAGGTGCATTCCTGCGCCTGCTCCGATCGTGTCCATGGCAATCATGGGCAGATTGAGCTTGAACCGTCCCATGACGGGTTCGTGCTCGATTCTGACCTGGCCGCGCGTGATGATGCCCATGTCGAAGCTGGTGCCCCCCAAATCGGATACAACCAGGGAATCGGTTCCAATCAAGCGGCCGACATACTGTGCCCCGAGAATGCCGCCGATGGGACCTGAAACCATTGTCTCGTGCAGATGTGGATGCGCTATGGATGTCAAGCCGCCGAATGATTGCAGCGTCTGCACCGTGTGCCGAAATCCGTGCCGTGCAGCCGTGTCCTGAATCGAGGCCAGCTGTTGCCGGCCACGGCCGGTGGCATAGGCTTCAATGAGCACGGAATTTAGCCGCGATTGCTCGCGCACCACAGGCCGGACATCGTGGCTCAGATACAGGTCGGTTTCGGAGCCATGCGCCTTCAGCTCGGCCCTTGCGATTTCGGCAATCCTCCTTTCGTGGGTTGGATTGACGTGTGCAAAGAGCAGACAAACACAAATCGCCTCGACCCGCCGATCAATCAGCGTGATGACGGCGTCTCGGACTTCATGCTCGTAGAGTTCAATGATCACGTCCCCAAAATGATCTATCCGTTCTGTCACGCCGAACGTGTCGAGACGGCTGACCAGAGGTTCGGGATGGCAGTGGGTAACGGCATGAAGCCGGTCGCTGTAGGAGTAGCCGCTCCATGCTTGCAGGCCCCTCCCCATGAGAACCATGTCCTCCATGCCACGTGTCGTGATCAGGCCAAGCCGACGGCCGGTCCTCGACAGCAGAACATTGAGCATGCCAGTGCCCGAATAAAGAACGACATCGACGTTGCGGAACATGGTTTCCAGCCCAATGCCTCGATAGTGGCACGCTTCCTCCGCTGATTCCAGAAAGCCGAGAGCCTCGCATTGGGGAGTGGTGGCAGCCTTGCCAACGGTAAATTCACCGCTCTGGTCCACGAGGATGGTGTCTGTCATTGTGCCGCCGGCATCGATGCCGGCAACAACCGGGCGACTTCTGGTCATCAACGCTCACTCTTCTTTCAGCCGCTTGGGACCGTGTGCCCCAGCGAGTAATGCGGAAGCGCTGTCCTAAGCCAAGTTTGGAGGCAAATCCAGAGATTGCTGCCGTTCAAGAGCGATTTGCAATCTGAAGGGAAGGCCGTGAGGACTTCGCCGACTCCTGTTGAAGACCAACCGGCCCTTTCAAGTTCGGCTCGACGGCAATGCAACGCGGTCGTCCTTGCGGAATCAGCCTGGACCAATGCAGGCAAACGCCGGGCGTCCGGCTACCTGCGGCCGAACATGCGCTCGATGTCGGAGAGCTTCAATTCAAGCCAAGTTGGCCGGCCATGGTTGCACTGACCCGAGTGGGGCGTCACCTCCATTTTGCGCAACAACGCATTCATTTCGTTCACGCTCAGAACGCTGCCTGACCGGATGGACCCATGGCATGCAATTGTGCTGAGGACATCGTTCATGCGCTTTTCCAACACGCGGACCCTTTCGCCGGCGCCGAGACCGTCGGCAATGTCCTGCAGCAAGTCCTTGCACGAGACTTCGCCGAGAATCGCAGGAATCTGCCGAACGCAAACGGCGCCTGGACCAAAGCGATCGACTGTCAGGCCCAGCGCTGCAAGCTCTTCCTTGACTTCCAACAGTCGGTCGATGTCGTTCTGCTCCAATTCGACGACTTCGGGAACCAGGAGAGCTCGGGAATCGGGCTTGCCCGCATGGTAGGCTTTCTTGAGTTCCTCGAACACGAGACGCTCCGCTGCAGCATGCTGATCAACAAGAACAATGCCATCCGCCGTTTGGGACACGATGTAATTGCGGTGCACCTGCATGCGCGCAGCCCCAAGCGGATGTTCAAGCGCCTTCGGGTCGGCCACAGAACCCGGTTCAGCGGCTGGTTCAAAGGAACCGAGAGGCTTTGCGGCCGTTGCGTCCGCATCCAGAAGACTTCCATGCCGCCCGGTCGAACCCCCTTCTCGCTGATCGGCCTGATCCGGGTTGGCCGCTGTCGATTCCGGCCGGCCAGGCGCAAGGCGACTGGTCATTGCGCGGGATACGCTCGGCGCCGTGCGGTGACCCTCCCTTGCCAGGGCGTCCTGTATGGCGCTGATTGTAACGGCACGGATCAAGCCGGGTTCGCGAAATCGGATCTCCGTCTTGGCTGGATGCACGTTGACGTCTATCATTTCGGACGGGCATTCCATGAACAGGACAATGACCGGGTGCTTGCCGCTGGACACGAGATCGCCGTAGGCGCCCCTGACGAGGCCCAGGAAGAGGCGGTCCCGGATCCCTCTTCCGTTGACAAAGAAGTGCTGGGCGGAGGTTGCGCTGCGCACATAGGTGGGCAACCCGCAGAAGCCGCGCACGGCAACTCCCGACAGTTCACGCTCGAAGGCAACGGTGTTTTCGAGAAACTCAGACTTGAACAGGCGCGTCAGGCGAAGACGGAATGGGTCGCCATCCGATTCGGATTCCGGTGGCATCGACAAAACGCGTTGAAGGCGGCCTGTTTCCGACCCGCTGTGCAGCGAATAGCCGACTTTGGGCGTTGCCATGGCCAACGTCCGAACGACACTGTTGATGGCTCTCGTCTCGGCCTTGTTCGAACGCAGGAACTTCAGCCTGGCGGGGGTTTTCGAAAACAGTTGCCGAAGTTCGACAATCGTGCCTTCCCGCAAGGCTGCCGGTCGCACACCGACCAAATTGCCGGAATCGACTTCGATCTGAAACGCCCTGTCGCTGTCGTGCCACCTGGACTTGACTGTCAACTGGCCCACGGAGCCCATCGAAGGCAGAGCCTCGCCCCGAAATCCCAAGGTGCGGATGTCATTGAGGTTTGCGTCGGAAATCTTCGACGTGGCGTGCCTTTCAACTGCCAGCTTCAGGTCGTCGGAAGCAATCCCGCAACCGTTGTCGGCGACACGAATCAGATTTCTCCCGGCATTCACGACTGTGATCTCAATGCGGGTGGCATCGGCATCAATCGCGTTTTCTATCAGTTCCTTTACGGCGGAAGCCGGCCTTTCGAGAACCTCGCCTGCGGCGATCTGGTTTATCGAGACCTCGCTCAGTCTGCCTATGCGCCGTTCCGTCGGAGGGACGGAGGCTGGATTTGAGCTGTTTGGCATAGTTGGCAATCCATGTTTGGCCAGGCTCAAGACCGTGCAGCGACAAGAGTCAAAGGCTGTGCAGCGACTGGAAGTGTTCGTCGTTCGTTGCGAGCGTTGCGTCAAATGCGCTGCGTTCGAAGGCAGCGTCAAGAACGTTTGGCGTCCGCCGCCGCCTTTTGGCCAATTCTGGGCAGCGAAACAGTGGCTTCCAGTTGCGCCTCCTCAAGAACGGTTCAGGCCCTGTTCCGGCGCTTGGTCAGCGTCAGCCGCACAACCGACACGACGATCGCCAGCACGACTGCGAGATACACATACCTGCGATCGACATGATGATGAAAGCCGTCCGCAATCAGAACCACGCCGACAAGCACCAGCAGCGCCAGTCCAATCATCTTCATCCACGGATAACGTTCAAGAAATCCCGCCACCGACTCGGCGGCAACGATCATCACCACTATTGCGACAAGAATGGCGGCAATCATGACCCATATTTCCTCGGCAATGCCAACGGCAGTCAATACGGAGTCTATCGAAAACACGACATCGATAATGGCGATCTGCAGGATCACGCTCACAAAGCTGGTGTCGCGAGCTTCGGGCACTCCCGATTCTTCCTCGACCTGCCTGATGATTTCGTGAACCGCCTTGATCACGAGAAAGCCGCCTCCCCCGATCATGATCAGATCGCGCCAACTGAGATCGAGCTCCAGCACCGTCATGACCGGCTGATTCAGCGTCAGCAGCCAGGTGATCGAGAACAGGAGCGCTATTCGAAGCAGCAACCCAATCGAGAGGCCGATGATCCTAGCGGTCCGGCGACGTTCCTTGGGAAGCCGTGCGGCAACGATCGCGATGAAAAGAACGTTGTCTATGCCCAGCACGATTTCCAACAGGCACAGCGAGAGAAACGCGGCAATGACTTCGGTTTCGAACATTGACTTACTTCACTCCCGCAGGTTGCTTAGGGCATCGCGGCTGCATGATTCCGCGAAGTGCGCGGAGCAACCTGACTTGTCCAGAGATGTAATGTTTGCCCTGACGGTTTCAACGCGAAACTCCATGTGCAATCGAATGCGATGTGCAAATCCCGGCAAATGGAACGAGCAGGGCATGAACTTCGCCTTCCAGTCGGCAGCCGGGAAGGCGTACATGTGCAATGTGTTTCCGACTCGGCAATTGCACGGTCGCTGGAGCGTAGGGTCGAGGTGGAAATGTCCGCCAATTCCGGTCGAACGGGATTGGCACGGTTGCAGTCATCCCTGAAGACGCCCGTGTGGCTGCGTTCAGGGCTGGCTTGACGCCTCACGCCAACTTCGGCGAGTGGTTCAAGTCCAGTTGTCGGTCAGGCGTCAATCCTGATAGAACTCCTGGATGTTTCAATGACCTCCGGACAGGAGAACTTGGTTTGCAGAGCACGAACAATTCACCGGCCTTTGTCGAGGAGCTGAACGAGCGACAGATCGAAGCTGTCGAAGCTGTCGATGGTCCCGTCCTGATTGTCGCAGGGGCCGGAACGGGGAAGACGCGCACGCTGACCAGCCGCATGGCATACATCATTGAGTGTGGCCTTGCAGAACCTCACAACATCCTGGCAGTGACGTTCACCAACAGAGCAGCAAACGAACTCAAGGAAAGAGTGGAGGCGATAACCGGGATTTCCCGCGTTAGGTTGCGCTGGGTTGGGACCTTTCATTCGATGTGCGCGCGGATTCTCAGGTACGAAGCCGAGAGGGTGGGCCTTGCACCGAACTTCACCATCTACAACAGCGATGACCAGTTGCGCACGATAAAGCAATTGCTGAAAGCCAAAAACATAACGTCGGAGGACTGGACGCCAAGGGAATTCAAGAGCAAGATCGACAAATGGAAGAACGACGGACTGTTTCCCGACGATCTTGACGACCGTGACTGGCGACATCCGGGCGGTCTTGCGATCCGCCTTTACAGCGCCTACCAGGAGATTTTGCGCAAATCCAACGCCGCTGATTTTGGCGATCTGATTCTGCATGTTGTGAAGCTGTTCTCCGAAAACGACGCGGTTTTGGAGAAGTACCAAAACATGCTGCGCTATCTGCTGGTGGACGAGTATCAAGACACCAACATCGCCCAATACAAGTGGTTGCGCCTGCTGGCGCTAGGTCATCGCAACATTTGCTGCGTCGGGGATGACGATCAGGCTATCTACAGCTGGCGCGGTGCGCGGCCCAGAATCATGCTGGAGTTCGAGAACCAGTTCCCGGGCGCGAAGATTGTCAAGCTCGAACGCAACTATCGTTCCACGCGCCATATACTTGGAGCGGCAGTCGGTCTCATTCAGCACAACATTGATCGGCATCCCAAGGTTCTCGAACCCGGAATTCCCGATGATGGAGACGCTCGCAAAGTCGATGTCGTCTCCACCGCGTCGGATCAGGAGGAGGCGGGCTTCGTTGCCCGAGGCATTGAAACGCTGCTGGGCAAGAGTGGCAAGAGCCCCTATTGCAGTGGTTCGGACATCGCCGTGGCGTCTCGCACTTGGGCGCGGCTGGCAGAGATTGAACAGAAATTGGTGGATCACGGCATCGGCTACCGTGTGATCGGCGGCAGCCGCTTCTATGACCGCAAGGAAATCATGGATGCCATGGCATATCTCAGGCTGTGTCACAACGTCCATGACGGCGCTGCCTTCGACAGAGTGGTCAACTTCCCTGCCCGTGGCATCGGGGCGATGAGTCTTGCCAAGATAAGGGAAATCGCCACTCGCAACGGTCTTTCGCTGATGGACAGCGCCCGCCAATTGGCAGGGTCCGCCGAGGTGTCCACGCGCATGGCTTCAGCTGTCGAGCGATTTGTCACCTTGATCGACCATTGGACATGGCAATTGACGAAGCTGAATTCCGGCGGCGCTCCAAATGCTGAAGGGGCCGCAGAAATGCCTGCCAGTTTGAGCGAAGTTGTCTCGGACTTCCTGAAGGACACTGGGATGATCGATTTCTACGAGCGCATCGACAACGAGGACTCACGCGTTCGTCTCGAAAATCTGGTCCAGTTCGCCGAATTCTCCGGACGTCACCCCAGTCTGGAAATGTTCATCGAACATGTTGGCTTGATGAACCAGGAAGCCCGGCATGGTGCGAAGGAACGTGAACAGCAGGTTTCTCTGATGACGCTGCACGCAGCGAAGGGATCCGAATTCAAGGTTGTGTATCTGGTCGGCTGGGAAGAAGGGCAGCTGCCCAGTGGCCGGGCAATTTCAGGGGATTGGAATTCCGAATTGAACATGTCGGGAGAACGGCGGCTGATCGAGCGGGTCGCAAGACTTCCGAAGCAGCCGTCCAGTGATCAACTGAACTCGGTTCTCAAAAGCCTGAACCTAACCGCCAGCAAGTCCGGTCGTGCGAAAATGTCGAGATTGGGCTCCATTTTGCAATTGTCCGCATCGTCTTGGAGCACGCCGCCAAAGCCTGCCGAGATCGACGAAACTCGGCGAACGGCTTGGGACATGCTCGGCCTTGAGGCGCTGGAGGAGGAGAGACGCTTGGCTCATGTAGGCATCACAAGGGCCAAGGAAATCTGCATAATCTCCCATGCCGAGTCGACGATGCGCTTTGGCTATATCCAGGTGGCGCTTAGATCCCAATTCCTCGGGGAACTGCCTGGGCGTCACATCAAGCACTGGAAGACATCCAGCTTCAGCCTGTCGGCGGTCCCGGATGCACCTGACGGTGGTTTCGCGATCGGAATTCGAGTGCAGCACAAGGTTTTTGGCATGGGGACGGTTATTGCCGAGGGGCAGGAGTACTCGACCGTGAAGTTCGACAGCGGCAGGAAAAAGAACCTTCTCAATTCCTACCTGACGATTTGCCAGGGCGGGCGCAGGTCAGGCGGACAACTGGTTCTGGACTCCTGAATCCGGTTCGAATTGTGCGAGAGTTGACCGATTGACCTCTTGAAGCCGGACAATCCCGGTCTGGATTTCAAAGTCCAACGTGCTGCATTCCAGATCTATTGGCAGCGAGCGGCCTCGGAAGGCGAAACATCGGCTGGGACTTTCGTCATGCTTGCCACGGACCAGCCTGCCATTGGCCAGGACAGCAGGCTTTTGTGCCGTTCGGCGCTGGCTTCAGCTTCCGCTACAGCGCTTTGGAGCGCTCACGCAACACCGCGGCCCGCGGCAGGACAGTTCCCTGATCGCTCCGCTCCACCGTCAACGCGCCGGTCTCCAAGCCATGCCTGTTCGAGCTCTTTGGGAAAGCCCGCGGCAGCCGTCCCGGATCTTCGTCGTCCGCGCATGGCAACTGTGCGGGTGCACACAATCCTTCATCCTGTCGTGCAAGCGCTTGGGCGTCGTTTCAACAACCGTTGCATGAAGCCCTGCAGGGCGATCTCGCCCGCGGCCTTTCAGAGCTTGAGATGTTTCTGACAGGCAATCTGAAGTGAAACCGGAACGGGCTTGCCAAGTCGCTGCCCATATCTGCGCAATGCAAGGAGTTTCCTCGCATGCATGCGACGGTCTGGTTTTCTCGGAAACCGACGGACACCAGAATCGTCTGCCACGGCGCCTGCCTCCCAATTGACAAGACACCTGCGATGGTTTCAGAGCCGCGCTTCAAGGGAAGGCGGAGACCGCAAGCTGGAGATCATTCCCAGCATGCCCATGCAGGCGACATTGATGTCGCG
>JAPOOS010000117.1 GCA_026713305.1 Paracoccaceae bacterium | reverse complement strand
GGCGGGACGCGAGGGATTTCAGGAGAACAAGGCCTACCGTCAGTTTCGGTCAATCCTCCGGAACTTCCTGCAACAGCTTGCAGCCGACTTCTTTCGAAAGGACGGCGTGTATGGAGACAGCTTCAACTTGAGGAAGTCTGAACTCTCAAGAGAGGACAAGGCACGCAATCGCAGGAAAGAGCTTGTCAAGACGAAAAGGGAAGAGTTCCATGCCGAACTCAACAGGTTTTTCTCCCAATTGGAGAACGATGCGCCGCAAAGCGCTGCATCGGAATTGGTGGAACGTGTTGAGAATGAACTGCGTTGCGCGCGCAGCATGTCGGACCGAAGAATGGCAGCCCGAAAAATGTTGGATCTCGAACGCAAAGCGCATGCTGAAATCCGTGAACTGGAGGCTGGGTATCGGATTGCACGACCCAAGATTGGATTGAGCAAGGACACGTTTCGCGACTGGAACCTGTATACAAACGAGCTTGAATCAATTCGCGAGAATGTGTTTGACCCGACTCGCGCACTGGTGGAAAACTTGATTGGCGAGCAGGCCAGGAGAGCAAGGCTAACGCTTGACAGGCAGAGTCGCATTGAGGAATCGCTCGATGAATTGAAACAGGAAGCCCTTAAGGTCACAAAGCACACGGCCATAGCGGTAGAGGAGGAGGCAGGTGAGGTGGCCAGGCAAGCGAAAGACGTGGCTGGCAAGGCGCTGAAGAATGTTGACTCGGAACTGCGTGCAGTGATTGCCGAGTTTCAAAGAGACAATTTCGATGAAATGTCCGATGAGAGTTTTGTCAAAGCCAAGGACATGTTGGAACAACGGATCCAAAGTGCGGTTGAGGACCAAGTCCATTTGTTGAACTCGGCATTGGAGCAACTGCAGGCCATTGACGTAACGGGCAGGGATTCAACGGTCGACCAGTTGATGGCCATTGAGCAGCGAAACCTCCTGCTGGAAGCGGAAACCGATTCTGATGCACACTTGGCCCAGTTGGGGATGGCAGTAGAAATAATCGGCCATGAGTTTTCCGCAGCGATCCGATCCCTTCGGGGAGGCCTTGGGGATTTGAAAGCGTGGGCAGATGCAAATGAAGAAATGAAAGGGCTGTTCGAGAGCATTCGAACGAGCTTCGATCATCTGGACGGACATTTGACCATGTTCACACCGCTGCAGCGTCGCCTGTATAGAAAGAAGGTGGCAATTCGTGGTTTTGAAATTCATGAATTCCTTGAGGAGCTGTTCCAGGCAAGGCTGGAACGCCACAATGTCAAGATTGCCGCCACAAGGGAATTTGCCAATGCAACGGTCGTGGGATTTCCCTCCAGCATCTACCCGGTGTTTGTGAATCTCGTGGACAACGCCATTTTTTGGTTGTCGCAACAGAATCCTCAACATGAACGGAGGATCAATCTTGATGAGCGCTGCGGATCGTTGTTCATCTCCGACAACGGTCCAGGAATAGGCGTTCGCGATCGAGAGGCGATTTTCGAATTCGGTTTCAGCAGAAGACCTGGTGGCCGGGGGATGGGACTGCATATCGGACGCAGAATCCTCAATCAGATTGGGTTTGACCTATCCTTCATCCAAGGGGACGCCGGTGCGACCTTCTGCATCGCGCCAAAGGACTAGCCTGAATTCCCAACTGGAAAAGTTGGCATGACAGTTTGACCGGCATGGGCCGGGTTGCTGTTTGCTGGTCATCGAACCCGGGGGATCGCCCGTCGCCGTTCGGCGGGACCAGCGATCTCTGCGAGCACGACGTGGGC
>JAPOOS010000118.1 GCA_026713305.1 Paracoccaceae bacterium | reverse complement strand
CCATCTCCCGCAAACCCTACCACCGGTGTGTCAGGACAACCAATTTTCGCTCCAATGATTGCCGGAAACCCATAGCCACAGGGTCCGAACAGCCCGGGCGCTAGATATTTCCGACCTGTGTCGAAACTCGGATAGGCGTTGCCAATGGCACAATTGTTGCCGATGTCCGACGAAATGATTGCCGAGGTTGGCAAGACCGACTGGATGGCTCGCCATGCCATTCTCGGGCTCATTCTGTCTGGTTCCCTGCGCCTGGCACGCTCATTCCAGGTTGTTCCAGGATCATCCTCCTCGTGATCCAACGAAGCGAGATTTTGTGTCCATCGGGACTTGGTGGAAGCAATCAACTGCCTGCGTTCAACCCTGTCTCTGTCGCCGGCATGCTCGGCCAACTCGGCAAGAATGTGCTCGGCGACTTGTCCGGCGTCTCCCTGAATGCCCACAGTCACAGGCTTTGTAAGTCCAATGCGGTCCGCATTGATGTCGACCTGGATGATGCTCGCGCCATCGGGCCAGTACTCGATTCCATAGGCGGGCAATGTGGAAAACGGATTCAAGCGCGTTCCAAGGGCCAGAACAGCATCGGCTCTGCTGATCAACTCCATCGCTGCCTTGGATCCGTTGTAGCCCAGAGGACCCACCGAAAGCGGGTGAGAACCGGGAAAGGCGTCATTGTGCTGGTATCCGCAGCAAACCGGCGCATCAAGCCTCTCCGCCAAACGTCGAGAGGATTCAATGGCATTTCCAATCACCACGCCGGCGCCATTCAGGACAACCGGAAATCGTGCTTCCGAGAGGATTCGAGCGGCATCCCTGACAGCCTGGACTCCGCCTGGCGGGCGCTCTAGCCGAACAGGCTTTGGCAATTCTATGTCGATGACCTGATTCCAGAAGTCTCGCGGCACGTTGATTTGCGCGGGTGCACATCCCCGCCAAGCCTTTTCGATGACCCGATTGAGGACTTCCGCCATCCGCGAAGGCGCTCTTACCTCCTCCTGGTAACAGACCATGTCCTCGAACAGTTTCATCTGCTCAATTTCCTGAAACCCGCCTTGCCCAATCGTCATGTTGGCGGCCTGAGGAGTAACCAGCAGGATTGGCGAGTGGTTCCAGTAGGCGGTTTTCACCGGCGTCACAAAATTCGTTATTCCTGGACCGTTCTGGGCGATCATCATGGACATCTTGCCGGTGGACCGTGTGTATCCATCGGCTGCCATTCCTGAATTGCATTCATGTGCGCCATCCCAGAAGGTGATGCCGGCCGCTGGGAAAAGGTCTGAAACGGGCATCATGGCGGAACCGATGATGCCGAAGGCGTGTTCGATTCCGTGCATTTGCAAAACCTTTACAAACGCCTCCTCAGTAGTCATTCTCACATCACATACTCCAGCAATTGCTCGGTGCCGTCATACAGCATCAGACCGGTGAGATACACAAGAAACAGCAGCCCCAGCCACGACAGGAGCGGGTATCGGTGCAAGATGCGCATGATGATTGTGGCGCACAGCACCATCAGGAGGATTGCGAATGCCATGCCCAACATGAGGAGGACTCTGTCGTCCCGGGCGATGGCGGCAATTGCCAGGACGTTGTCGATCGACATCGAAATGTCCGCCATGGCGATCGTTAAGAGCGCCCGCCGCATATTGCCGCCAGACTTGCCCTTGCGAGCGCCCTCCGGAGTCTCAATGCTGGGACTGGTTGCCCACTCCTGGCTGCGGATGTCCGAGTAGAAGCGCCAGCACACCCATGCCAGCAGGATGCCTCCGATCAGGAGTATGCCTGGTATTTCCAAAAGAAAGCTTGCGATGATGGCGAAGAAAAGGCGAAATCCCGCCGCCATCGCCATTCCCAGCATGATGGCCTGCCGTCTCTGGGAGGTTGGCAACCCGGCTGCAGCCATGGCAATCACGACCGCATTGTCTCCCGACAGCACAAAGTCTGCAAACACAATCTGGACAATTGCCAGCAGATCAAGTTCCATGTTCGCGATCATAGATCACTCGTGCCACACTCACACTCATCTAGACAGCTAAAAAGGGGGCAGATTCTCTGTCGGAAAGGCATTGACAAATGCCATGGCGCGCAAAGGTATGCAAACAGCGCTCTTTTTTCAACCACGCGGCGGCATCGACGACGAATGAAACCAACAGCTCACTGCAAGTAGTTGAGCCATAGAGCGTTCGGCCCGAGCGTCTTCTCCACATACTTTCGATGAGCCTGCCTCTCCGCATCGGTCAGCTGGGCCGAAATCGAACGCCGACGCTTCTTCGAGACCTGCGGCGACGACGCTCGACCTTGGCGCTCCAGGTATTCCAGCATGTCGCCGTCACCCTGACTGTCCTGCAGCAGTCGCAGATAGACCTCGGCCAGAAGTCTGGCATCAATGAGAGCGCCATGCAGCTCGCGCCCCGCACCATCGATCCGGTAGTACCTGCACAGAGCATCCAGATTGTGCTGCGCCCTCTGTGGAAGCGTGCTCCTCGCAAGGTCGAGCGTGTCGAACACCCTCACCGCCGGCAACAGCTCACGGCCTGCCAGGGCCAGCTCCTTGTTCAGAAAGCCTCTGTCGAACTTGGCATTGTGCACGACCAGCAAATCCTGTCCGATGAACTCCAGCAAGCCGTCGACAATCTCGGAAAATGTCGGATGTTGCTCCAGCTTGCTGTTGTCCAGACCGTGCACCTTCAAGGCTGCCTCCGAAACTTCAGCCTCCGGATTGATGTATTGATGGTATTCCTCTCCGGTTTGATACCTGTCGACCAGTTCGACAATGCCTATCTCGACGATGCGGCCGGAACCCTGATAGTCGAGGTTCGTCGTTTCGGTGTCAAGAATCAATTCACGCATGGTCCGGTCTTCCTTTCCCTGATCCGTGACAGAACCTCTGCAACCTGCAGGCGCGTCTCCGACAGGGACACCGAGGAAACCACAAAGTCCGCCCGCTCCCTCTTCCGTTCGTCGCTTGCCTGACGGGACAGCAGGGCGTCAATCTGCCAGGCTTCGAGAGTCCCTCTGGCAGTCAATCGATCTCGCTGCACTTGCTCGGGAACCGAGACAACGATCACAAAGTCGACTTCCCGGTCTGCACCGGTCTCGAACAAAAGCGGAATCTCAACGGCGCAACACGCTCGTCGGCGCCTTGCCTGGGCAACAAACTCGTTCCTGTCCTTGCTGACCAATGGATGAATCAGCCTTTCAAGCCGATCCATGTCTTCGTTGTTGCCAAGAACCAGCCTTCGCAACCTTGCGCGGGACACGCCGCTTTCGTCAACGAACTCCATTCCGAACTCTCGGGCGATGGCCAGCGTGCCGGCGGCTCCTGGTCCATACAGGCGTTCGACACACTCGTCGGCGCTCCATACCGGAATGCCTTCCTGGGCAATCATCCCGGCAACCGTGGATTTTCCCATTCCCATGGAGCCGGTAATCCCGATCACAATGGAGCGCCTACCCATCTTCCACCATTGCCTTCAACCGGGGCGTGATTTCGGGAAGAATTCCAAACCAGAAATTGAAGCTGTATGCAGCCTGATGGAGAAGCATGCCAAGCCCGCCAACGATCCGGCAGCCTTCGCGGGAGGCCAGTTTCAGGAACGCGGTCTCCCGCGGGGCATAGACGATGTCGCAAACGACAGTTCCCTTCCGGAGCTTCCCCGGCGGAAACTTCAGGTCAGGCATTCCAACCATGCCCATTGACGAAGCGTTGACGACCGTGTTGACGTGTCCGGCCAAATCGCCGGTGCGGCTTATCTGGAAGATCTTCACACGGTTGCCGAAATCCCGACGCAGGAGACCGGCCCGTTCGATTGTCCTGTTCACCAGATAGATTTCCGGAACGCCTTCGCTGAGCAGCGAATGGATGACGGCCCTTGCGGCTCCACCTGCGCCAATCACCAGCGCCGGCCCGTCGCTGGCAACCCAGTCCGGAAGGGTTTCGACAATGTTCTGGTGAAAGCCATATCCATCCGAATTGTCGGCGTGTATCAACCCGTCGGGCCTGAAGGCCAACGTGTTGGCTGCCCTGATCATTGCCGCATTGTCGGATATCTTGTCCGAATACTGAATTGCCGCCTCCTTGTGCGGCACGGTAACGTTGACCCCTCTGAAGCCCATGTGGCCCAGCGTCCGAATGACGTTGCGAAAGTCGGTGGGCTTTACGTTCAGGGGGACGTAGTGACCGCTAATTCCGTACTTGTGCAGCCAATATCCATGGATCATCGGAGACTTGCTGTGCTCTATGGGGTATCCGATTACTCCGGCTAACGTGACCATCTTCCTGTTCTCCAATTTCCGGCCGCAACAATCGCGTTCCTTGTGGCTCGACAGTCTATCGAAATATTTGGGCATGTCAGCATTCAGGTCAACCGGCGTGCGTCAATTTCCCAAAACTGGGCAAAACCCACCTATTGCGGAGAACCTGCAGGCGAACAATGTCCCCAGGGGACTCTCCGCCAACGCTTTCGAACCGATGTTAACACGTTTTGTCCTTCAGCCGCCTTGCCTGAACACAGGGCACAAGCCTTCAGAACCGTCCAAACAGGCCAAATTGCCCCCGGATTTGTCGAGTCCAAGCCGCATCCGCCAGTGGCGACGGACTTGTTCTACTTTTCCCTCCGCAATATAAACAATGAAGATATTAGATGATCTATATTATGTGTCTATGTGCGACGAACATTTGAAATCGAGCAAGGCCCCAAATGGACTGATCCGGGTCGGGAAGCGACGCTTCCGCGAGAACCCGGGGCTTGACTACGAAGATTTCCGAGTCGGCGACGTCATAGAACATTGGCCAGGCCGGACGATCAACGAGTCTGACAACACCTGGTTCACCTTGTTGACGATGAATACCCATCCACTGCACTTCGACGCCCATTACAGCAGCCACACCGAATTCGGGAAGTGTCTGATAAATTCCACGCTTACCGTCGCGATCGTGGTGGGAATGTGCGTCTCAAGCACCAGCCAGCGCGCCATCGCCAATCTGGGATGGCAGAAAATCCGCCTTCCTGCGCCGGTTTTCGCAGGCGACACGGTGTATGCGGAAACAACGGTGATGGAAAAGCGGCTGTCCAAGTCGAGGACGGACAGCGGAATTGTCAAGGTTGGGCATGTCGGTCGCAACCAGCGGGGAGAAGTGGTGGTTGACATGGTGCGGTCGTTTCTGGCGCCGACAAGAGGTCATTCGACTGCCGAAGACATGCGCAAGTCGTAGCGAACCTCGTTGCAACGCCCTTCCGCCTGTGTTGCTGGAATGGTCGCATGGACAATTCTAGGTCTGGCAAGTAAGCGCTGGCCAACCCCGAGCGTGCAAAGGTTGCCGAATGATGGATTGGTTGATCCCGCTTTATCCGTGGCTGAAGGCTTGTCACATTGTTGCGGCAATTGCCTGGATGGCGGCAATTCTCTACCTTCCCAGACTGTTTGTGTATCATCTCGAGTACGCCGCGGACAGTCCGGGTCGGCAGGCCATGTTCAATGTCATGGAGACGCGGCTGTCGCGCATCATCATGACACCGGCAATGATGCTGACATGGACATTCGGAATTGCATTGGCGGCGCTGCCGGGAATTGTCGACTGGTCGCAGATGTGGCCTTGGGTGAAGCTGGCGTCCATTCTGTCGCTTACTGGAATTCACTTTTGGCTTGCACACCAGCGCCGCATGATTGAGCGTGGGAGCTGTCAGGTTACCAGCCGGCAGTTTAGAATGCTCAACGAGATACCCTTTGCACTGATGATCCTGATCGTGATCATGGTCGTTGTCAGGCCGGGCTAGTTGACGAGGAAAGGGGTCGATGGAGCGAGGACAATGAAAAATCCAGGCGCGGCGATGCTGGTCATCGGCGACGAAATCCTGTCGGGGAGAACCAAGGACCGCAACGTTGCCCATTTGGCGACCGAACTCGGAACGATTGGCATTGACTTGCGGGAAGTGCGCATTGTTCCCGACGAACGGAATCGAATTGTCGAATCCTTGAACGAGCTCCGGCGTGTCCATGACTATGTGTTTACCTGCGGCGGCATCGGACCAACACATGACGACATAACGTCACAGTCGATTGCGGTGGCCTTTGGTTGCGACTTTGCCGTCAATGAGGATGCCCGGAAGATCATCGCCGACCGTGCTCGTTCCCAGGGTCTTGAGATGAACGAAGCAAGGTTGCGCATGGCCCGCATGCCGGTCGGCGCGGACTTGATCCGCAACAGTGTTTCCGGCGCACCCGGGTTTGTCGTCGAAAACGTCTATGTTCTGGCGGGAATTCCCGTCATTTTCCGGGCAATGCTGTCCACGCTGCTGCCAGAGCTCAGTGGCGGCAAGCCTTTCCATTCCAGGACCGTCGAGGTGAGACGGCCGGAGGGCGAACTGGCAGGACCGCTTGGCGAGATAGCTTCGCAGTCCCCGGACCTGAGCATTGGCTCCTATCCGTTTGCGGTCGGAGGCATCTACGGCGCCCGAATTGTCGTCAGGGGGAAGGACCCTGCCAGCGTCGATCGTGCCATGGAGAGCATCAAGCAGGCATTCGCCAGCGATGCATTTGTCGAGTGATCAGGAATCCGACTTGGCAGGCTCTCGCCGTCGGGGCCTTCCGTGCACCAACTGACTGTACAGATCCTCAAGCTGCCTGATCGATTTGAAGTTGATGACAAGCTTTCCGGAGTTCCCGCGTTTGGCAAGCACGATGGATACATTGGCCTTCAAGTTGGCTGAAATCGCCGCTTCCAGAAGCGCTGTGTCAGGCGCTTTCCGTGGCCGGTATGCAGGCAATGTGTCAGATTCGGACGACTTCTGTCTGGAAACGAGGTTTTCTGTCTGACGTACCGACAGCTCTTTGGAAACAACCTTGGCGGCCGCTTTGGCGGGGTCGGGCGACGGCAGCAAGGCACGCGCATGTCCAGCGGACAGCTGGCTGTTGCGGACATTCCTCTGAACGGAATCCGGCAGCTTGAGAAGCCTGACGGCGTTGGCAACGTAGGAGCGGGACTTTCCAATTTGATCGGCCAGTTGCTGCTGCGTCCAGCCAAAGTCCTTCATCAGTCTCTTGAATGTGGAGGCTTCATCCATGGGATTCAGGTCTGATCGGTGAATGTTTTCGATCAGAGCGACCAGCATGCAATTTTCGTCGGAAAGGTCTCGTTGCAGCGCCGGCGCCTTGTCCAGTCCTGCCAGCTGAGCGGCCCGCCAGCGCCGTTCCCCGACAACGATCTGAAACTTGTCAGGTTCGTTCGGATGCGGCCGCACGACAAGGGGTTGCACGATGCCTTGACTGGCTATCGAATCGGCAAGTTCCTGCAGGTCCTGTTCCGGAAAGTGACTTCGAGGCTGGTTTCCATTTGGCAGGATTCTGTCCAGGGAAATCGACTTAACTTCCTGGCCGGCGCCGGTGGGCAGTTCGATGTCGCCGATCAGGCTCTCGAGTCCTCTTCCAAGCACATTTCTGCCATGCCTTTTTTGGGCCACCTTAAGTTTCTTCCTTTCTGCCGCTATGCGTTGCCAAGGATTTCCCTTGCCAGGGCAAGATAGGCCAGTCGCCCCTTTGACTTGCTGTCGTAGACGATCATTGGCATGCCATGGGAAGGCGCTTCCCCGAGGCGAACATTGCGTGGAATCGTCGCCTGATAGACATGCTTTCCGAAGCGCTTTCTGGCGTTCTCCTCAACTAGCCGACCCAGCCGGTTGCGCCGGTCGATCATGGTTATCAGGACGCCTTCAATGTGAATCCTTCCGCTTATTGACTGGCGCAGCGTCTGGATTGTATCCGTTAGTTGGGACAGCCCTTCGAGTGCGTAGAACTCGGCCTGCACCGGAACAAGAACGTTTCTGGCTGCCACGATGGCATTGAGGGTTAGCAGGTTCAGGGAAGGTGGGCAGTCGATGATGATGAAATGAAACTTCTCGGTCCAGCTTTGGCTGCCGCTCAGCGCCTCGCTTAGAAAATGGAGGGAATTGCGTGAGGAAGCCATTTCGAGATCGGCTGAAACCAGCTGCATTGTCGCGGGAACGATGTGCAGGCCCGGGAAGGACGATTCGATCGCAGCCTCCTGCAGGGAGCATTCTCCGGACAGCACATTGTGAATTGCAGGCTTGCGCCGGTCGGCGTCGATTCCGAGACCGGTCGACGCGCTGCCCTGAGGGTCGACATCGATTATCAGCGCCTTGGCGCCGAGGCCAACCAGTTCAGCCGCCATGTTCATGACCGTTGTTGTTTTGCCCACGCCGCCCTTCTGGTTGGCAACGGCGAGCATTCGGGTTCTTTCCGGCAGCGGATGGCTGTCAGGCACGGCTCAATTCCCGAAGCGCGACAATTCTGCCGTCGCGGCTGGTGACACTTTCATGGCACTGCGATGAAAACCGCCATTTCTGCCGCGCCAGCCGGAGTTCATTGCGAAATTCCCGGCCCTTCGGAAAGATGCAGCAGCCACGGACTGCAAGGTGTGGCAAGGCAAGATCGATCAGGAACGTGAGGTCTGCCACAGCGCGGGCGGCAATTATGTCGGCCTGGAAGGGCATGCACATTTCGGACCGCCCATGCAGGATCCTGACGTCGACGTCCAATTCCCTGCGGACAAGCCGAAGGAACTCAACTCGCCGAGCATTTGCTTCCACAAGGTGAATTCCATGCTCCCGGCGATCGCATTCAGCCAGCACTGCCAGCACGATGCCAGGCAGACCTGCCCCCGTTCCTATGTCCAGCCATCGCAGGTTGCCCTCGGGCCGGAATCTGAACAGCTGGGCGGAATCGAGAATGTGCCGATGCCACAGATCGTCGATTGTCGATTTGGCAACGAGGTTGATGCCGCGGTTCCAGTCCTGCAGGAGCTGGGCGTAGGCAGTCAGCTTGTCCATGGCAGATGGCGGCAGACAACCACGCAACAAGTCCCTTGCCCCGGCCAAACTCAGTTCCGACCGAAGTCTCGCACCCGTTTCAGGGGAGTCCGATCTGTCGAGAAGAGGGTTTGGGAATCTCGGAGTTTCCATTTGCCGCAGACCTCGGCGACTGGATGAAGCCTCTTCGGACAGTTGATTGCAATGACCGGAGATCATGCGCTTTGAAGCTGTTTGGATTCGCGTTCCGTCTCGGATGCCGCCCTGTTGGCGGCTTCAACGCGCGAAAGTATGAGCGCCAGCGCCGAGGGAGTCATGCCTTCGATACGGCTTGCCTGGGCCAGGGTTTCAGGTTGAATGCGGGTCAGCTTGTCACACAACTCGGCCGACAAACCGGAAACCGAACGGTACTCGATGGAATCCGGGATGCAACGAGCCTCATTCTGTTCCAGCTTCTCGGCTTCCCGATTCTGCCGGTCAAGGTATTTGGCGTAGACAGCGTCGTTCTCGAGAAGCTGCGCGGTGCCACCGTCAATGTCATTGAGAGCAGGCCAGATATGCGCCAGCGAACGGACGGAAGCGTTCGGCATCGAAAGCAGATCCAGACCATCCCGTCTCACGCCGTCCTGGCTGACACGAATTCCATAACGTCTTGCTTCGGATGGAACCAAAGCATGTCTGGCCAGCAACGATCGCGCCCTTTCGAGCTTCTCTGACTTCCGTGCAAAACTGTCGAGACGCCTGGTTGAGGCAATGCCGAGTCGCCGGGCCAGGGGTGTCAGCCGCAAATCGGCATTGTCAGCCCTGAGGGACAACCGGAATTCGGCTCGCGAAGTGAACATCCGGTAGGGTTCGGTAACGCCTCGGGTTACAAGATCGTCGATCATTACGCCGATGTAGGATCGGGATCGCGGAAACCTGATGCCATCCTCGCTGCGGGACTTGCGGGCGGCATTGAGTCCTGCGACCAAACCCTGCGCGGCCGCTTCCTCGTAGCCGGTCGTTCCGTTGATCTGTCCTGCGAGATACAGGTTTTCAAGCAACCGGCATTCCAGTGTCGAACGCAGACACTTGGGGTCAACAAAGTCGTACTCGATGGCGTAGCCAGGCTGCAGCATGTCGGCGCTGGCCAGCCCCGGTATCGTGCGGACGAACTCCAGTTGGACATCGGCCGGCAGTGACGTCGAAATGCCGTTTGGATAGACTGTGTCGTCGTTGAGACCTTCGGGTTCAAGAAATATCTGATGCGAACGCTTGTCGGCAAAACGGACAATCTTGTCTTCAATTGACGGGCAGTAACGCGGACCGGCGCTGTCGAAATGGCCGCCATATATTGCCGACCTGCCAATGTTTCGTTGAATGATTTCGTGGGTTGCGGGATTTGTGTGCGCAATGTGGCACCCAATCTGGCGAAGGCGCGGTCGCGTCGAAAGAAACGAAAACATGACCGGCGTGGCATCGCCGGGCTGTTGTTCGAGTTGCGACCAATCGATGGTTCTGCCGTCCAGCCTGGGCGGCGTGCCGGTCTTTAGCCGCCCCAACGGAAATTCAAGGGATTCCAGCCGCTCTGCGAGCAGAACGCTGGCTTTGTCGCCAACCCTCCCGGCTGGCGTCGCGGTTTCGCCAAGGCGGATGACTCCGCGCAGGAACGTGCCGGTTGTCAGGACAACGGTGTGGCTTCGCAGTTCGCTTCCGTCGACCAGGACCACGCCCGCCGCTCGGCTGCGATCGACAACAAGGTCTGCGACCTCCCCTTCGACAATGGTCAGTTCCGGCAGTTTCTGCAGCTGCCTCTGCATCCCTGCAGCATAGTGAGCTCTGTCGATTTGGGCGCGTGGTCCCTGCACAGCTGGCCCCTTGCGCCGATTGAGCAGGCGGAACTGGATGCCGGAGCGGTCGGCAACTGTCGCCATGACGCCATCGAGTGCGTCGATTTCGCGCACAAGATGGCCCTTGCCAAGTCCTCCGATCGCCGGGTTGCAGGACATTCTTCCGATGGCGGCGCGAACGAGCGTCACCAGGGCTGTGCGTGCGCCTGCGCGTACAGCCGCCGCTGCCGCTTCGGCGCCGGCATGGCCACCGCCAACAATGATGACATCGAAATGTTTCATGTGAAACAATTTATTTCCCAATGCAGAAGGAGGCAAATATTTCATCGAGCACATGCTCGATATCCACTGTGCCGGTAAGGGAATCAAGAGACTTTACGGCATTTCTGATTTCCTCGGAGCAGATTTCAGCGCCGAATG
>JAPOOS010000262.1 GCA_026713305.1 Paracoccaceae bacterium | reverse complement strand
TCTCGACTCTTGGTTGCATTCCGCCTTTTCGCGGATTCAGCACATGCCGGGAGCGACATTGATAGGGCCATGGCAACGCGGTCCTTCGGGGGTCGTCCGGTGTCACAGCGGCGATTGATGTCCAAGCTCTCCAAGTCGACCATTTCGAGGGCTGCCAGGAACAGCCTGTAGCGGCCTGAACCAATGGAGCTGTCTTCAAGCTCGGGGATGAGAGTTGGTTGAAACATTGCCGGAAAGCGGCTAATGAAGACATCGCGCGTCGTGGGCAAAATCCAGTGAGCCTATTGCAAAACCATGGTTCGCATAGGTGGTCAACACGATGGTGGGCGCCAAGTTGCACCGTCAAGGCATCCTCAAGCCATGAACATGTTGATTCAACTGCAAGACATGCCGATTCGGCTGCAAAACATGTCGATTCGGCCCAATGTCACGACACTTCCTGCCATGCTCCGGAAGTCAGGACGCGCCTGACCGCACCGGTCCCAAAACGGAACCGGCGAACGGCGGGCGTTCGCTCTCGGTTTCAGCGTTGCTGGCGTATGCGGCCCAGCTGGTCGCAGCTCAACGCCAAGATCCCGAACATCAAGTGCGCAAACACTTTTGCCGGACCACGCACATAGACGCTGCGGCCTCCAAACTCATCCTTAAGACGTCCGTAGGTCCGCTCGACGCCGCCGCGCAAGCGATATCGGAGCGCCGAAGGACTGGTGAAGAAAGCATGCCTGCGCGCCTTGGCCTCAAGCGCCATGCGCTCCTTCTTCGCCTTGTCGCGGCGAGGGTTGATCGCGATGATCGCCTTCCTGCCCGCTGCCGCACAGAAGTTCCGGATTGCCTTGGCGTCATAGGCGCTGTCCATCAACTCATAGAGATGCTCAACCCGCTCGCCGGTCAGCGACGACAGCGGTATCGCCACCTGACTGTCATGCACCGAGGCCGAAGTCAGAAGGCAGCTGAGGGGAAGCCCGCTGTCGGCAACGTCCACGTGCAGCTTGTAGCCCCGCCAAGACATGCCGTGCCCCTTCGCATTCTTCTTGCAAGCCACATCGCACTCCCGTGGCAAATCGGCCAGCATCTCCGAAAGACGCTGCTTCGGCTGCCGATCAAGCAAACTCCCCTTCGCATTCTTCTTGCGAGCCACATTGCACTCCTGCGGCAACTCGGCCAGCATCTTTGAAGGACCCTGCTTCGCCTGCCGACCAGGCAAGCTCGCCTTCCGGCTCTTGCCGGACCGCTCACGACCCTCTATCGCCGTCGCGTCACGGGCAACATGACCAACCAAACGGCCGTCATAGACTTCCCTGACCAGCTTCTCGTGCACTCGCGCCGGCATCTCGGTGGCGGCAAACTCGGCAAAGGCGCGGCTGAACGTCGCCTCGCTCGGAATCTCATGTTGAAACACCCAGCCGCACATCCGACGCAGAGACTTGTCGAACTTGAGACGGTCGAGAAGCTCGCGGGTTGTCTTCATGCCCCATGTCGCCTTGGCCACAAAGGCCCGGGCGATGGCAACGCGGTCCTTCGGGGGTCGTCCGGTGTCAGAGCGGCGATTGATGTCCATGCTCTCCAAGTCGAGCATTTCGAGAGTTGTCAGGAACAGCTCGTAGCGGCCTGAATCAATGGAGCCGTCTTCAAGTTCGGGGATGAGACTTGGTTGAAACATTGCCGGAAAGAGGCTAACGAAGACATCGCGGTTCATGGGGCAAAATCCAGTGTTGTTTTCCGCTTTCATCTACTGACTTTTGTTCCCACGCCAACCACTTTCCGAAAAAAAATCCGGTTTTTCCGGACAGGCGAAGCCTAAACACACACGTTTTGCAAGAGGCTCAGGCGAGAATGCATTGGTCATGGAGCGATGGATGTTCTGCTATAGGTCCAACCCGGCCTTCAAGTGCCAGAGCATCCTCTCAAGAATGTGCCGCTATCGCAAGAGCAGTTCTGTCGGCAAGTGCCGGCAAACAGTGTTTCATGTTCCAGCATTTGCCGGTGATCAGCTCTAATGGAACGATGTGACCAAGTTCGAGTGGGATCCTGCCAAAGCGGCGAGCAATCTGCGAAAGCATGGAATCTCATTTGAAATGGCCGCTACGGTCCTTCAAGACCAGTTCGCAAGATCCGTTGAAGACGAGTTTCATGGTTCTCGTGAGGAGAGATGGATAACAATGGGCTTGAGCAGGAATGGCAAACTGTTGGTGGTCTCGCATACCTTCTTCGAGAGCGACAACGGAGTCTTGGTGCGTATCATCTCCGCTCGTCCGGCCACGTCCGCTGAGCGGCGACAGTACGAGGTGGGCAATTGAAGCAGGAATACGATTTCTCGAAAGGTGCACGCGGCAAGTTTTTCCGCGAAGGTGCCAAGCCGCACTTCCCGGTATCCTGGGACAAACCGGAATGGGCAGGTCCGTCAGGCCAAATCGGTCAACTTATACGCCGGGAAGCCGAAAACAGCCTAGAAGCCTATCGTGTACAGCCCAAACTGGCAGCGGAACATGCTCATTCGGAAAAGGATACAGCGCAAGGCGGATATGCTCACCGCCAACTGTTCGAACTCGTTCAAAACGGCGCTGACGCTCTGCTTGAATCGGCGAGGGTGCCGAGCATCCTGGTCAGGCTGACGGATAGATTCCTTTATTGTGCCGACGGGGGAAAACCGATTGACAAGCGAGGCGTTGAGGGATTGATGTTCGACCGGCTGTCGAGCAAGCGCAATTCAGCTGCTATCGGCAGATTTGGGCGCGGCTTCAAGTCCATTCTCCGTGTGACTGACTCTCCCGAGTTCTACAGCCGTTCAGGTTCATTCCGTTTCGACAAGGTGCGTGCGGAGGAACGCATAAGAAAGGTCGCTTCAGCCGATCACTACCCTGTACTGCGCTTGCCCGAACCTATTGACCCTCTCGGGGAAGGGAGAAAGGATGAAGAGCTAAGGGAGCTCATGGGTTGGGCGACGAACATCGTCCGGCTACCCCTCCGGGCGGGTGCGTACGACGATCTAGCCAAGCAGATTCGGGACTTTCCGGCAGAATTCTTGCTCTTTGTCGAACATGTTCTTTACCTGACCCTTGAATGTGGGGAAAATTCGCGATCCTTCCAATTGCATCGCCGTGACGGCGAGCTTCAACTGGATTCCGGCGAAGGTACCTCGCGCTGGCTGCGTTCCGATACAACGCATCGACTTTCCGCCGAAGCCCAAGCCGATTGGCACTTGATTGATGCCGGCCACGAGATTCCAATATCGTGGGCCGCGCCGCTTGAAGGATTGGACCAGCCTGGTCATTTCTGGGCGTTCTTTCCGACGGACACCGCTAGCTTGGTGGCTGGAATCCTGAATGCCCCTTGGAAGACCAATGAGGACCGCCAGAACCTGCTGCCGGGGCCGTACAACGAGGAGTTGATCAAGGCAGCCGCAGAATTGATTGCCAAGACGCTTTGTAAGTTCTCCACGAATGAAGACCCCGCCCGACATCTGGATGCGTTGCCGCGGCGCCACGAGAGTGGCGATTCCAAGCAGGCCGATCTTCTCCGTGAAGAGCTCTTTTCCAGTCTGGATGAACGAAATGTCGTCCCAGACCAAGACGGGATTCTGAGATCCATCGGTGAAATCTCCTATCCTCCCATGAAACTGATTGATCATTCAGACAAAAGGCCCGTTAGGCAATGGGCTGCATACACCGGCCGACCGCGCGATTGGCTCCACCTGAGTGCACTGACTCGCAGGAGGCTTGCCACAATCGATAGATTGTTCGCTTCATCTGGGCTGGGTGACAAGTCAGTTCCCAAGGCCAGCATCGCCTTCTGGTTGGAATCGCTTGTCAAGGGCCAAGACAGGGACGAGATCGTTCGGGCGTCAATGGCTGCTGTCCAGATAGCGGCGGCGATACCGGATGGTGCAAAGTTTTGGGACACGCCGTTAGGTTGCGATTGGCAAAATCATCGGTTCGGCAATGTCGTGCTGACCGCCTGCGGCGACCTTAAGCCACCTGATCCTGAATTCCTCATTTTGCCCGAACAGCCGCAATCAGGCGTTTCAAATCCAGAGCTGTGTGTTCATCCTGAGCTGGTAGCGGACCGCAATACGCTCAAGGCATTGAAAGCGTTGGGGCTTGAGCCGCCGTCGCCAATGAGGACTTTCATAGGTGTCGCGAATAGCATTCTCAAAGGCAGCAAATCAAGAGCGAGTGACATTCCCCTGCAGGAATTCTGGCACACTTCACGCAATGTTGCCAAGGACATCGCCAAAGACATCATTCAGAATCACGAGGACTGGGAAAGGAAAATCTATGTCAGGACGCGGGCGGGAACTTGGCGATCTTTGTGTGCTGTGCTGTTGCCGGGCGAGGTGTTGCCGGGCGATGGAAGTCGAGATGAAGACGCCACTGTGGACATCGACTTCCACCGACCTGACGAAATCCTGTTGCGCGAACTCGGTGTAACGGCAGTTCCGCAGGATGGCCGCGAATTGTCATCAGAGGAGGACTATGCGCCATTCAAGAACTTAATGAAGGGCAGGTACTCCAATCAGGACAATCTTCCACATTCCCCGCACCGGTCACATCTAGGGTTTTTGTCGAAGAAGGGAGTTGGTCCACTGGAGGTGCTCAAAACCCTTTCGGACGAAGGCAGGTCAATCTACACCGAAGCCCTGCTGTCGCACGACGGCACGTACAGGAACTGGACGATGAAGCACACGAGAGAAATCTATCCAGAAATGACGGTTGAGTCGCTTACAATTCATGTGCTGCGAGAACACGGGCGAATCCAGACTTCGAACGGATTCGTGTCCTTCAAGGATGCGCTAGGATCGACTCCAAGGAGCACACAGGCTTTGCATGTCCTACTGAACCATCCCAAGGCCGACAAGATCAAGGAGAGGTTCGATCTTGCAGATCCAACCCCGGAATTCCTAGGCGAAGCCGACCCGGTTCCACTGACCGATGTCTGGCCCGGGTTGAAGGAATTCCTCCCCGCTTACAGAAAGCACTGCCAAGTCTTTGAATGCGAGCGAATCCAAGTTGCCGGTCCACCGAGGGAGTGCATCCTTCACGGCTACAATGTCTACCTGAAAGGCACTGTGGACGATGATCCTCGGCGCGCGCTTCGCCTCGTCGCGGATGAATTGAAACTTCAACTAGAGATTGGGCAGCTTGAAGCAATTGTGCAACGCAGGACGCCTGCCGAGATTCGAGAACGCCACGAAAGGATACGGCAATGTTCTACCGATGCGGGACGTCTCGTGGCTGCGGTTGGGGAAGATAGACTGCGCGAGCGTCTTCCCAAATCGCTGCTTGCAGTTCTTAAGAAGGAATGCGCATCGCTGGAGGGTACAGAAATTGCCGAAGCCGCAATAGCGACCTACCACACCGATGCACTCAGGCGATACAAGAGGGCATTGGACCATCTGGCTCCACCGTCGCAATGGGCAGGGTCGGCTAGGGCTGTCAAATTCGTGCAGGATCTTGGATTTTCCGATGAATGGGCTGGCGAACGGAACCGACGGCTTGACCCGTTTCTCGAAGTCGAGGGACGGATTCGGCTCCCCGAACTCCATAATTATCAGAGAATTGTTGTCCGAAATGTGCGGAACATGTTGCAACATGGTGACTCTGCAAGTTCGCAGCGACGAGGCTTGATCAGCATGCCAACAGGGTCGGGGAAGACACGCGTTACAATTCAGGCGATTGTCGAGGCCATTCAGGACAAGGATTTTGTCGGTAACGTGCTTTGGGTCGCCGACCGAAGCGAGCTTTGCGAGCAGGCAGTTGAGGCGTGGCGGCAGGTTTGGTCGAGTATCGGACCACACGAATCGCCACTCCGTATATCACGAATGTGGGACGGACAACAGACACCGCGGTATACTAGCAAGTTTCATGTCGTCGTGGCCACGATCCAGACCCTCAATGGGAGATTGTCGACCCACAATGGCAATGGGGATTTCTTGGGGGATCTAAAACTGGTCGTGTTCGACGAGGCACATCGCTCGATCGCGCCGACCTTCACTTCAGTCATGAGCGAAATCGGCTTGACGAGGCGGCAGGGCGCCGACGAGCCGTTTCTCCTAGGCCTAACAGCCACTCCCTATCGCGGATTCAACAGGGAGGAAACGAAATGGCTGGTCAATCGTTACGGTGGCAATCGGCTCGATGACGGGGCATTCCGGTGCTCCAACCCCCAGGAGATCATTCAGGAACTTCAGTCAAGGGGTGTGCTCGCTCAGACAGACCACAAGACAATAGAAGGAGATACGTTCACGCTGGATGACATCCTGGAAACTTCCACGAGCGCCGACGAGAGAAAACGAAAGCTAAAGGAATGGATGAAACTGCCGTGGCTGCCGCAAAACGTGGAAGATCGAATCGCGCAGAGCACCGACCGGACCATGCGCATCATCGATGCCTGTGAGCTTCATATCAAGCCTCAATGGCCCACTCTCATCTTTGCGACATCTGTCGAGCACGCGCAAACGGTCGCCGCTCTCCTCAACCGAAAAGGCATCCGCTCGCGTGCAGTGAGCGCGCAGACAGAAGGAGCAACACGCCGCCGCGTGGTGGAAGAGTTCCGCAACGGCAGAATCAAGGCACTTGTGAATTACGGGGTGTTCCGGGAGGGTTTCGACGCGCCCAAGACCCGAGCCATCATCGTGGCACGACCAGTTTACAGCCCGAATCTCTATTTCCAGATGATAGGTCGAGGGTTGCGAGGACCGCTGAACGGCGGCAGTGAACGTTGCATCATATTGAATGTCAAAGACAACATTGAGACCTTTGACCGCAAGCTTGCCTTTACGGAATTGGATTGGCTTTGGGCATGAATCTTGCGCTGTTCATCTTCTGGAACATGCGTCGGCTCAAGGTTGCTCCGGCAATTGCCACTCGCCAACAACGAGAGAGGTCGGAGCATTGCCCAGCAAAATCATCGCTTGTGGGACACAGTGTACAGTTGAATTGCGCAGCAGGCGCTGGAAGGGCGGTCCATTGCACTGCAAGGGCCCTTGTTGTTCAGCAGCTTTCCTTGAGGCATGCTCGCAAGGCATCTTGCGAGCACTTCCGTGTCCTGTCCGAACGTGGGAGGAGTCACAAGGCACAGACTTGCATTGACCTGCAAACCGCACAAGCGATGCGCTGCATTACGCC
>JAPOOS010000289.1 GCA_026713305.1 Paracoccaceae bacterium | reverse complement strand
TGCAGAAGCACACGGAACAATGCTCTCAGAGCCTTGATGCTTGTTCCAGTCCAAGGGTCGAACTGTCGCACGAAAAGTCTTCATTCCTGAAGGCAGCCCGCTCATCCAGAACTGACCCCTACCCCTGAAGGCAGATTGATGGCGGCGGTGAGCAGCAATGGCTACCGCAAGCTTCTCAATGTACTCCAATGCTGGACCAAGGGATAGAGTTCTGTTCTTGCCTTTGTTCAAAGGCAATGGTCAATGGCAAGCTCGTTTGGATTTTGGAACAAAGTTGTGATACGCGTCCTGCAATATGCTCATGGAATGGTTCGAACAATGGAGTTACTTCCTATTCGCATCATGATGTGTGGGGAGACGATTCTCTGTTGGCAAGAGAAGCAGACACTGGTCAAGGGTTGGGACAATTCTTCTTTTTGATTTTTTCCTTTCGAATGTGAAAGGAGCCATTGATGAGGTCGCAGCGATAGACGGCAAGTTTGCCCACTATACAACTGCTGAAACAGCGACGAAGATCATCCAGAATGAAGAAGTATGGCTTCGTAGCGCTACAGTAATGAACGATTATTCCGAGATCACCCATGGCCTTTCCCTGCTGAAAGAAACCATGTCAAGTGCAGTCGGAAACAGATTCTACTCCCAGCTTGAATCCGTTCATAATGGAATCAAGGCTGACATTGAACGAGAGCTGTCCCAACTGGCACCGCAATGGTTGTCGGAAACCTACCTTGCATGCCTTTCGCGGCACGACCCCAAGGAAGACAAAACGGGGCGTCTTTCCATGTGGCGCGCCTACGGCGATGTGGCGCTTGTAATCGATCATACTCCGCTGACAAGCGTATCGGACAATTTTGGCTTTTTCTCAATGCCGGTCCAATATCTTGACCACAATGGAATAAATCAATGGCTCCAAAGAGAATTGGAAGGGAATTCTACATCCACAGTTGTCGCCAGTTTGTGCCAACTCGAAAGGGACGCATTGGTTGAGAGAGTTGTAGAATTGTTTTTCGTAATGGCTGTTGGAATCAAGCACTTTGGATTTTCGGAAGAGAAGGAATGGCGGATAGTCTTTCGGCCTACCGGCTACGAGGATGCGCTGCTGACAAGGAGGATTGAGATTGTCAGAGGTGTTCCCCAGCCCATGTGGGCGCTTCCACTTCGTCACGATCCAGAGAACAATTTGTACAGAGCAGATATTCCAAGCTTGCTGGACAGGATCATAATTGGGCCAACGTCCTATCCGCATGCCACCGCGATTGCTTTCCGTCAACTGCTCAAGGATGCTGGGGTTGAAGACTTTGATCAAAAGGTCGTTGAATCCGACATACCACTTCGCGGGCTTGCGTAGTCCGACCCTGCTCCCACTCCTTGATGATTGAACCGCGAAAATAGCACGGTTGCGCAGCAGTTTCTAAATCCACAGTTTTCCATTTGTATCCTGCTGCCACTGACGATGCTGAAACCGATCATTCGAGCGCTTCCGACGATGGTCCAAATCGAATCCTGGCTTGCGCCCTGTAGTTGGCGAAAGTGGATAGGATTGTTGCTTTGGCAGAAGTGCAACATTTGAACAACAGCGCTGCGTTTCAACATGCGCATTCTGTTCAAGTTGAAGATGGCATTTCCATAGGCCAGCACAACGAATTGTTGGTCCTCCGGAATCTGATGGATCTGCCAGTTGCTTGCTTCCGAGGTCTTCAAGTTTCATTGCTCCTGCTGTAGAGCGAGCCTTCACGGGACCGGTCCACCGGGTCCGACAAACTCATGACGCTCGCTGCTTGCTCCGCCAGGATTGGGCTCCAACAGGCAGTCATGACGGGAAATCCCAAACGGCGGCAGCGACACAGGCTCGATAGAAGAAAATGAACCACGAAGCTCTGTTCTGGAAACTGTTCAACGCCGACACCGAAAGCGCCGTGACTGGCGTGCTCGAAGCTCACCCCGAATTTCACAACCCGGCAAACTGGACACCCTACGGTCAAAACAGAAACAACTTCGGCGTGGTCGAGAACCAGCAGGCCTCGCCGATACCCGCCCTCGTCGAGAAAATCATCAACTCGATCGATGCCATCCTGATGCGGCGCTGCCAGGAGGAGGGGATTGAGCCAAAGGCGCGGTATGCACCGCGTACCGTGGACGACGCGGTGCAAGCGTTCTTTCCCAGGTCCAAGCACTGGGACTTGTCAAAAGAACGCAGAATGCAGGCGGAAAGCATTCAGATCATCGCAGACGGGCCGAAAAACGATACTTCCCTGCTGATCTACGATGACGGGGAAGGTCAACACCCGAACGATTTTGCGGGCACCTTTCTTTCACTGCTACGCGGCAACAAAAATGAAATCCACTTCGTACAGGGGAAGTACAACATGGGCGGCGCGGGCGCGATCGCGTTCTGTGGGCAGAATCGTTACCAACTCATCGGCTCGAAACGCTGGGACAAATCCGGCGAATTTGGCTACACGTTGCTTCGTCGCCACCGGCTTTCGGACCGTGAAAAATCCACGATGCGCAGCACTTGGTACGAGTATTTCGCACCCTGGAAAACCATCCCCTCCTTTGAGATTCAAGACTTGGATCTTGGGCTGCGCAATCGCAATTTCGAGACGGGCACGATCATCAAGCTCTATTCATACGATCTCCCCAGGGGTTCGCGCTCCGAGATTTCGCGTGATCTCAACCAAAGCTTGACCGAGTATCTCTTCAATCCTGCACTGCCTTTCTACACGATCGACCAGCCGAAGCGCTATCCGAATGACGAGCACCTACATCGACATTCGTTCGGCCTGAAAGATAGGTTGGACAAAGGGGTGGAAACCTACCTGCAGGACAAGTTTTCGGATGTCTTGCACGACAGCGAGATCGGTTCCGCCAAGGTCACAACCTATGTATTCAAGCCTCGTGTTGGTGATCGAAATGTGGCGGAAACCAAGAAAACAATTCGCAGAGAGTTTTTCAAGAACAACATGAGCGTGCTCTTTTCGGTTAACGGGCAAGTGCACGGCCACTACACTTCGGAATTCGTCTCGCGCACCTTAAAGTACCAGCTTCTCAAGGACTATGTCCTGATCCACGTGGACTGCACGGACCTCGAGCTTGAGTTCAGACAGGAGCTGTTCATGGCCTCGCGCGATCGCTTGAAGGTTGGCAAGCATTCTCGAGTGCTTAGGGACAAGTTGGGCGGCATGTTGAGGAGCGGTCGACTCAAGGAGATCTACAAGGAGAGAAAGGCATCTATATCGGTTGGCGAGTCCGAGGCAGACAACTTGCTTCGCAGTCTAACGAAGAACCTTTCGTTTCACCCCAATCTTGTAAGACTCTTCGACAATGCCCTGAAACTCAAGGGGACCGACAAGATTGATCGCGAGAAGTGGCGCCCACGAAAATCGAAACCAAGTGTAAAGGAGCCCGCGCCGTTTTGTCCCAAACGCTTTCCAACATTCTTGAAGGCGGAGGTGTCGCGTCGGACGGACGGCTGTCCGATGGTCGAAATCCCGTTTGGGTCCAAACGCACGATCAAGTTCTCGACCGATGTAGAGGACGAATACTTTGACAGATTGGAGGAGCCGGGCGAATTTGATGTCGAGCTGGTTCAAGTCGACAGGACGGAAGGAGACGAGACACGACCAGCGCCTCCACACCGGGTGGACCAGGTGTTCAATCAGGTTACGTCAAGCCCGCACAATGGAACGATACGGCTTGAGTTGAGCCCGACGAATGAAGTGCAGGTGGGAGATGCAATCAAGATCTCGGCGAAGCTAACTGGACCGGAAGGAGAATTGGGGGAGAACATCATCGTCAAGATCGCTGGCCGCGAGAACGCAAGGACATCCGCGTCCAAGAAATCGCGAGAGAGGGAACAGCCGGGACTTCCAAGAATGGTGCTGACCTACAGGAACAAGGAAAGGGGTGGCACGGCCTGGCACGACTTTGGCGAAAGGGGCATCGATTGGAGTCATGAAACCGTCGTGCATCCAGAGATTGATGACGAGGACGTGCTGACCGAGATCATTGTCAACATGGATTGCAAAGTCTTTCTCAATCATCGCGCTTCCCTCAATACCCAGGAGGCTATCAAGATAGCCGAAAGGCGGTACTACTCGGCGGTGTATTTTCATACGTTGTTTCTCTACACCATCACCCAGAACCGCAAGTACAGGCTACAGCTCGAGGATGGCGACGTAGACAGGGATGTGGATGTGTTGGAGTATATCAAGGATCTAATGGAGAACCACTACGCGGAATTCTTGCTCAAGTTCGAGATGGGCGAGATTATTTCCGTGTTGGATGAATAGGGTCTGCATTCCTTGCGGCCTGACATCAGGAGCGCCTGGAAAGTCATGACCGCCTGTCCGCCGGCCATGCTCCATCACAATCCAGAGAGTTTCATCCGCAGATCGACTAGGACTTGGTTTGCCGGCTTCCACCACTCCCGAGGCCATTGGCAACTGTGGCGCTGCATCCGGTTACCCGCATATCTCACGAACAATTTCTTGACCGCCCGTTTGCGCCCCGATTGACCCTTCCTGGCTGATTGGCCGCGGCGGCTTGGCCCGCCACACGCCAAAAGTGCGCCAATGCACCCATCCCGACCGGATTGCAGCGTCTCGGAGGCCCGAAACAGGCCGTTTTCCGCCGTTTTGCACACCGCAGCGAAACGACCGCAAAAGGCCGGACAATCCTCCCCCTCGGCGCTCAAAAACGGCGCCGAAAAATTCACTCTCAATGCGCTGCAAACCCGCCGGCGCCTGGCCGGCGGCGCTCTAGGTAGGTGCCGCACGCTGCCTCCATCGTGTCAACATGGCGAAGTGTCGCCGCAAGTTGGCATGCGCACGCCGGAACACACCCTGATGCGGGCTCGGCGACGCCATCGACACAACCACACGCCGAACCGACACCTTGACCGTCGCCGCCTGCTTGACCAGTCGCGAACGCGTCGTGTCGGCACGCGCCTTCTCCATGGGCGTCTCCTGCAGCCCGACGCGGCGCAAGGTCTCGAGCAGCTCGCCGGCAAGCGCCGAGACGTACATGCGCAGCTGATTGGCCACCATGACGCTCGACGACAGGCGGTCCGAGAACAGACACATCTGCTGCTGCTTGATCTCGTTTTCAATGTTGGCGCGGCCGCAGTACAGCTTCTCGTAGAGCTCGTGTTTGGGCCAGCGGTCGGCGCTCAGGCTGGTCACGATGAAACGCGAACTGGGCCGCGGACTCTCGCCGGCAAGCCATTCCGCCTTGGCAACCACACGCCGCTTGCGCGACCACGACTCGAGGGTCCGGTACCGGAACCCCGTGAAGCGCCGCGAAGGCTTCCCGGTCGCAATCATTCGTCGACGTGACCTTTCCATGTGCTTGACGGTCCGCCTCGTGAGACGAACGTTGTGGGCCAGCCCGAACACGTAGTCAACACCCTTCGCACCCTCGCACCACGCCATGATCTCGTCGCGGCAAAAGCCGCTGTCGCCTCGCACGATGACGCGCACGTCCGGCCAATGCCCACGCAGAAACGCCACCACCTTCGCCAACTCGTCCTTGGCTCCGTGCGCCGCCTCGCGTTCGGCTCCACGCAGGCGGCAGCACAGAACGTGCGAACCGCAGGTGATGTAGAGCGGCAGATAGATTTGACCGCCGTAGTGGGCGTTGTAGCGGCGCCCCTCCTGGTGTCCGTGCAGCTGAACGTCGGTGGCGTCAATGTCGACCACGACCTCCTCGGGCACACGCGCATAGGCCTCCACGAACAAGTCCACCAGCAACCTGTCGAGCTTGTCGGTGTCGACATGGATGCGCTTGTAGCGGTGATGCGCCGCCGTCCCCCGCATGCCGAGTTCAAGCCGGTTGAGCGTGCTCGGCGACGCCAGCGCAATGCCGCGGTCGCGCTCGCGGCGCCGGCTCTGGCCGGTGATGTCGTCGCGGTTGCAGGCCACCGCCAGCATCCTGTCGCCACGCAGGCGGCGGTGGTCGTTGATGTCCTCGTAGCCGCAGGCAAGGGCCATCACGCGCTGTCTCCACAGGTCCACCAGCGAATGCTCGATGCGACGCTGGTCGCGGTGGTCGACGCAGCAGGCGGCAAGGCGTTCGCACACTCCGCGCTCCTGGTCGACTTCGCGCAAAAGCAGCAACCCAGCGTCGGAGGTCAGGTCTCCGCCATCGAAGTCGGCGACGACCGTCCGCTTGCCAAGGCCCTGGAATTCCATCTGTCCCTCAATACAGTGTGTTTTCATGGCGACGGGCTCCTTTGGCCTGACAAAGTGTTGGTTTACGTTAACTTTATCACAGGCTTTTTGCCCTTGCAAGCAAATGTTTGTGAGTTATCCGGGGTTATGGCCATTTGCAGGGCATTCAAGCACTCTCTCGATCGCTTTGAGCGACTCAGCATCGTTCGCTTGCGAGCGTTGATGGCGCAGCGCACGGATGCACTTGGTGTGCAGAGCGCAACCCATCTTCA
>JAPOOS010000151.1 GCA_026713305.1 Paracoccaceae bacterium | reverse complement strand
TGTTGATCGCAGCCTTTGTGGCGACCACCGGCTTCTTCGTTGTTGGAGTGGCTCTGAGCAGCTGCCCTTCCAGAAACAGGCGGGACCTTTCGAACCTTGAAGATTCGTCCGCCACAAACTCAACATCCCGCGGGTCCACAACCTCGATGTCTCTCTCGAGCGATTCAATGTAGGTGGCTTCGGTGTCGCGGACGATTTCCGACAGTCCCACGCATTCGATGATCTGGCCCGACCTGCTGTTGATTTCGGAGCGCTTGACAAACCACTCGGCATCTCTGGCACGGATGCGGGTACCTGGAACAATGTGCTGTAGTCCTGACATGGATCTAAAGTCCCTCCACTAACGCGGTCGAATGGCGCGTTCGCGCCTTTTGTTGATGTCGTCCTTCGCCTGCCGGGAGACCGGAGGCGGATTGGCAGCTGCGGGTCGACGGGAATGCATGGTTGCCACAAAGGCCATGCTGGAACTGCCCAGGCAACTGCCGAGTTGCGGCTGTCGCTCGCAGAGCGAGGTCGAAACTGGAATGGGGCTGGTCGAGATGCATGGCTGTACGGGCTGATGTCGGGGAGTCTCCATTATATCGAAAGCGCACGGTTCCGCAAACCATGAATTGGCGTGCCGCTTCGGCACGTTCGGCATGCCCCAAAGCCTGTCTGCTCAATCCTTCCATCTTGGCGGAACAATCGCGCGAGCCGCTCAGATCGGCGTCGGCGTTCCGAGCAGGTCCGGTATGATCCGCAACTGATCGACAGCCCATTCGAGCTGCTGCCGTCCAAATGCATCCAGCTCCCCCGGCGCCACCCTGTTTGAAGGCGCCAGACCGTTTTCGATGTCGCGCAACTGCTGCTGGAGTATCAGCCCAAGCAGCATTCCATGCGCCGCAACCACGTCCTCCACCTTGCGGGCCGGCGAAATGTTCAGGTTCCTGTAGGCAAACAGGCGATGGGCTGTTGAACGCGACTTGAGGCCATGCTTGAGAGCCAGCACCCGCGCAGCAGACAGGATTGGCATTATGCCGCCCATCTTGAGATCAATCCGTCTCCTCTCCAGCTTCCACCGGCCCAGAAACCCGCGGGGCGCATTGAAGTCCGCCGCCTGCACGGACAGCAGGCTCAGAAACGTTCGCGAGCCCTTCGCCGCTGCCATGGCGCTGCTGCGCACTTCGTTGGCAAGCCGAATGTTGCCATGCACCGGCATGGCGTCAAAAAAGATGTCTGCCGAAAGCAGGTCCTTGGGACTGCTCCTGGACACCCAATGCCTTACGGTCCGCCTCCATTCGGCGGCATCCTTTCGCCATTCCCGATTGCACGCCATGACGCCGCCGTCGCACAGCTTCACGCCGACTTCATCCAGCATTGTCGCAACCTCCCGGCCGAGGTCGGCCAGAAACCTGTCCTTGACGTTGTCCTCGTCGTTCTCGACATGAACGATGGCATTGTCCTGGTCCATGGCCAGCAAGCTCTCGCCACGTCCGCCCGATCCCAGAACCAGCATCGCATAGCCTGTGTCGGGAACATACCTGCCTTCGGCCCGCATTTTGCGTTCCGCGAGAACGCAGGCCCGCTCGGTCAACGCCCGAAGCTCCCGGGAAACGACCGCCGTAATGGTCCGGGCATCGACGTTTCCGGAGGAAAGGGACCTGACGACAGTGGTCAGTCCAAGCCAGACCCTTCCAAGTTCGGCGGTCGAATTCGCAGCGACTATCTCCTGCCCGAAACCGGCCGCGTCGTCGGAATAACTGGCAAACACATCTCTGGCGCTGACAACTCCGACCACTCGGTCGTCGTCAACGACTGCAAGATGGCGAACTTTGTGACGCCGCATCGAGACGATCGCTCGGTACACAAAGTCCTTTCGGTGAATGTTCAACAGCGGTCGACTGTAGTATTCCTCAATGGGCCGGGACAGGGCCTTGGCCTTGTCGGAACTGAACGCCTGCACCAAGTCCTTTTCGGTTAGTATGCCCTGGCAGCACGTGGTGTCGCGACCGACCAGCACCGAACCGGCCTTGCTGGAAACCAGCCTGTCAATCGTCTCTGAAACAGTCGCGGTGGGTTCCACGATCAGAACATGTCGCGACATGACATCCTGGACGCGCTGCCGATAGATGAAATTGTCGACCGATTCGACCGATGCGGCGACCGGTTGCGGGTCGCGCCGTTCGGCGACTGCAAGATGGCGGGCGCGTCGGCACGCCCTTTCAGCCTGCGCAACGCTGGCAATTCCGGCCATCCGCAGCTTTGGAATCAGCTGAAGAAACACCCTCGCCGTCATGCTGGCATCGCCGAGCGCTCTGTGCCGGTCAGTTGTTTCGATCCCCAGCCAGCTCGTCACGGTGCCAAGCGAAGTGTTTGGCAGCATTGGATTCAACGCCCGGACCAGTTCTTCAACATCGAGACTGCGTGGCTTCTGCCAAATCAGATTGGAGCGGGAACACTCGGCCTGAAGCATCCCCAGATCGAACCAGAAAGAGTATCCCAAGTACAGTCGCGGTCCGGCCCACGCGCCGAACTCCTCAAACACGACCCGGAACTCGGCTGCGCCAGCAACGTCGTCGTCGGAAATCCCGTGAATCTCCCTGGAGGATTCAGGTATCGGCCGGTTGGGGTTTACAAATCGGGAGTAGCTGCTGTCCGGCTTCAACTGCCCGGACGCAATTTGCACCGCGCCAACTTCAATCACTCGATCCGACTCGACATTGAGCCCTGTGGTTTCCAGATCAAGCGCCACCGCATCAATCGATGCAAGCGGCAACCCTGCTACATCGTCTGGTGGAAGCAAGACAGGCATCGCATTTGTCCCTGGAATCAGTCGTCGTGGGAAGTGACGTTTTCACTGTAGCGCATATCATGCGCAGATGTGCAGGCAACAGCAACCCGGACGGGTCGGCAGGAATTTCTCGTGCTCCGCGACAGACCGGAATTGCCGTGCGAACGATGCCCGCCCGGGTGGACAGCCGCCAAATGCCGCTGATTGGGAATTCCTGACAGGCAGGGCAGCGACAGGCGTCGGTGGACTTGACCGTTCAACGTTCCGGAATGACCCTGAGGCGGCGCCTCGCCCTGGAGAATCCCTGCAAGCTCATGCCTCCTTGAGGCGCGGGAAATAGTCTTCGCACTGTCCCTCCCGGAAGACGTCGGCCGTGCAGCAATGCAGCCCGCCTCCAAAGGCATAGGCGTCGCGCAGTTCGACCTCGACAACTTCAAAGCCGAGCTTGTCCAGCTGGTCCGCTTGATAGACCTCCGATTTCTCGACGCAAACCGTCTTGGAGTCAAGCGCCAGCACGTTCATCGACAGCCACACCGAAGAGTAGCACAGCGGCGGCGGGCTGTTGTGCGCAGGCGGGGCGGCGTCAATGATCTCCCAATCGTTTTCCTCGAACAGCTTCCTTTGTTCGTTCGGCAGCCTTCGCTGCGGGTTGTTGATCAACAAGCCCGGCCTGAGCGGCGTGAAGGTTGCATCGATGTGTATCGGATAGGGATCTCCGGGGAAGTTGACGGCATGAACTCGGTGACTTGGAAAGTGCCTGCGCAACCATTCTATGCCCTTGAGATTTGTCGTGAAGCCGTGCTGCACCACCAGGTCGCGTCCCATCCTCAACACGTCGGCGGCATCGAACAGGGGTTCATGCTCGGTGGTCACGAAGAACTTCCGACTTGTCCACTCCAGTCGGCTTTGAACACCGACATCCGCGCTCAGATAGTCCGCCCGATAGTCGGCGTCCGTCAGGCGAGGCTTGGGAGCGGCCTCGTGCCGGAAATTTCGGTCTTCCTCCCAGTAGCGCTGCAACAATGGCCGATAGCAGAGATACTCAAACCAGCGACAGCGATAGGACATCGTTGCCTCGAGAATTTCGCTTCCGACAGTCAGCAGCACGTCTCTCGGCGGCATGCAGCCGAACTGGGAATCTGTGTGAAAGTCCGGGGTCGTGACCGGCTGCGAGAAATCGATGGGAGTTGGCCGGTCGACGACGATTCCGCGTCTTTCCAGAGTCTCCGCAAACCGGTCAAGGAGCTCGTTCCCCCGATCGATTGTGTCCTGGGGACGCTTCCCCCAGGCGCCGCGCATGTCGGAGTCCTCGGGAACCTTGGCTTCGATTGCCGGTTCAGGAGGCGGTATGTGGCAGTCCGTGGCGCGCCCGACAATTACATGCCTGAGTGGGTCCCACTCATTCCAGCTGTTGACAACAGTCTTGTGGACCCGCGCGTCTCTTGATTGTGATTTGTTCAATTCTGCCATGTCCGGAAACTCCAGAATGCGCCGAGCAAGGCGCTGACGAGCGTTGTTTGTGCCCGTATGACAGGATTGAATTCTCTGCAAGTTGGAGTTCAACTCGGGGGAGCCGGTCACCCTGCGCTTCAAGCGGGACGCAGCCTTGAATCCTTCGCTGGGTGTGCGAGCGGTCGACTTGCCGCCAGCCAACGGGCCAGTTCGTCAAGCCGCCCTCGAATGCGACAAGGGAGTTGGGAGAGAGCTTGACCGCCAGGAGACTGGGCTGCTCCATTTCCGTGGCAAGGCGAACTGCCGGGCCAATCCTCGGCCAAGCGACCCTGGTTTCAGATTGCGGCTCATGCTGCGCGCAGTGAATGGCCAGCGCCTTCAAGAGCATTCGCACCTTCGTCGTCCCAAAGGAGCAACCAACTTTGCAAGTCCGGATCCGCTTGAATTGGCATGGAGAGATTTGGGCGATTGGGTGTATAGACAAATCCGATTGCACCGGGCCATTGCTGGAGCTTTGCCACGAATTTGAACAGGATTTCCGGTGCGGTCTTCTGTACAGGTCAGGGATCGCGGAAGTGGATCAGAACGCGCGAAGCCGGTTGGCTGTTTGCTGCGCTGCTCTCGCAGCCTCGTCGTTTTCGATGGGCGACGCAATCGTTCGAATGCTCAGCGACACGCTTCCCCTCCACCAAATCGTCCTCATGCGGTCGCTTGTCTCCATACCTCTGACCTTGACCATTCTTGTTCCGCTTGAAGGCGGACTGCGGATGCTTCGCACGAAACGGCCAATGTGGCACCTGTGGAGAGCGGTTGCGCTGACCGTTGCCAGCATCTCGTTCTTCAGCGCCATTGCTTCGGTCCCGCTCGCCCAAGCCACCGCAGTGTTCTTCACGGCGCCGCTGATGATAACTGCGCTTTCGGCCTTCCTGCTGAAGGAACGCGTGAACTGCCGCAGGTGGATGGCCCTGGCCGCTGGACTTGTCGGGGTTGTGCTCGTGGTTCGCCCGGGCGCCAGCGAATTCCAGTGGACGCTGCTCCTGCCATTGGTGGCAGCTGCAGCATACGCCGTCCTGAACACCATGACCCGCAGCGTTGGAACGGACGAACCCGCCTGCGCAATGACATTCTACATCCAGCTGACGTTTCTGGCGACGGGATGCGTGATCGGGCTGGCAATCGGCGACGGCCGACTTGCCGGCAGCGACAACCCTTCGATCGAATTCCTGCTGCGAGCCTGGGTCTGGCCAGGTCAAGGCGACCTGCTGCTCATCGCGGCAACGGGCGCGTGCAATTTTTCGGGCGCCTACCTGATCTCGCAAGCCTACAGATTCGGCGAATCCGGTCTGGTTGCGCCGTTCGAGTACATTGCCGTGGTTACCGCCGGACTGTATGGCTACCTTTTCTGGAAGGAAGTCCCGGATGTTCTGGCGTTGACGGGAACCTTCCTGATCGTTGGCGCCGGGATTTTCATTGCAACCCGGGAAGCGCGGCTGGATTTCGGCGAGACCATTCGACGAATCCTGTTCGGCCCAAGGCAACCATAGGCCCAAAGCTTCGACGGTCGAAGCAACGCCTTCATTCTCCGCAACTTGCGCTGCCGGCACTCCGACGCAGCTCCTCGGTTGCCGCCAAGTCCACCTCTCCCTCGCTGTTGAACTCAACGCCATAGTCCCGGCGGGCGCTTTCAACGGCGACAAGCCCGTCGAGAACGTCCTCCCGGACAGTTTCAGGCTGCCTCTGCATCGGCGGGCCGTAACCGCCGCCGCCGGGCATTTCCAGCACCAGACGCTCACCATGGCCAATGGTCTGGCGTCCCTTGCTCTTGAGAACGCGACCCGATGCCGTGCGCACGATTCCGGCCTTGCCGTCCAGCCCGCCGTGCCGGCCCTCCGCAGCCCGCCATGTCCGATCGAACATCGCCGCCACCGAAAAGGGCGCGTCGGAAGCGCCGCCGATTTCGAGCACCTGTCCAAGACCGCCGCGATGCAGACCGGCCCCGCCGGAATCCTCGCGAAACTCCTTCCGCCATATGATCACCGGAAAGGTCGCCTCCACGGCTTCGACGGGAGGAGTCCGAACGCCGCTCGGAAAGGCCGTTGCGGTCATGCCGTCCATGGTGGGCCGCCCGCCAGTGCCGCCGGTGTTGAAAAGAATCACGTCATAGTCGGGACCCAGCTCTCCAGCCGCAGCCGCGACTTCGGGATCCACGGCTGACCGGCCGCCTCTCAGCATCGGATTCCACATCGCTCCGGCTCCCTCGGCTGGAACCCTGTCAGGCATGGCCTGCGCCAAACACCCAAACACGACATCCGGGAGCATCTGACCGATTACATGACGCGCCGACACCGGCATCGGTCGCTGAGCATTGAGTATGCACCCCTCCGGCGCCGAAACACTGACGACGCCGATCGAGCCTGCGTTGCAGGGAACCTTCGGGGCAATCACGCAGTTGACGCCAAACACCGTGTAGGCGAGGCAAAAGTTGCTGACGACATTGATGCCGAAAGGGCTGGCATCCGAAGACCCGCTGTAGTCAATCTCCATGCTTGAACCGGAAACCGTGAGCTTGCACTGGATTCGTATCGGCTCGTCGAAGCCATCCAGCTCGCTGACATGCTCGTAGACTCCGTCGGGAATGGCGGCGATGGCCGTCTCGATGCTCTTTCGGGACTGCGACATGATGTAGCGACCGATCTCCTCGATGTCCTCCAGCCCGAATTCAGCCAGCATCGCCGCCAGCCGGCGGGCGCCGTCGTCGTTGCAGTTCATCATGGCATAGAAGTCGCCCTCCATGTCGCCGGCATTGCGCACATTTGTGCGCAGTATCGACATCAGGTCCTCATTGACCTTCCCTTCACGGGCAAGATGCATGATCGGTATGTTGATGCCTTCCTCGTAGCACTGGCGAGCGTCCGGCCCGAGGCCGCGGCCGCCCATGTCAACGATGTGGCAGGTGTTGGCGAGCAGGCCGACGGCGCGGCCCTTGTGGAATGCCGGCGTCACCACGGTCACGTCGTGGTAGTGGCCCACCGAGAGCCAGGGGTCGTTCGTGCAAAACACGTCGCCCGGGCGCATCGTGTCTATGGGAAACCTGTCGATGAAATGCTTCACGCAAATGGCCATGGCGTTCACGTGACCGGGCGTTCCGGTAACTGCCTGGGCGATCATTTCACCCTGGCGATTGAACACGCCCGCCGAAAGGTCTCCGCATTCCCGCACCGACTGGCTGAAGGCCGTGCGAATAACCGTCTGCGCCTGTTCCTCAATGGCTGAAATCAGCCGATTCCAGATCAACTGCCGCTGAATGAGGTCAAATTCCTGCATTGTCCCTGCCGTCCTGTGTCGACTTTCGTGCCAGTTCGATGTCGCCATTCTCCAGAACCGTTGCCGCAAAGGCCGGCGCCACGACGATCGATGTTTCATCCTCGAACATGATTGCCGGCCCGTCAATCACTGTGCCTGGACGCAGCGTGTTGCGGCCAACCACCGCGAACTGGATCCGCGCCTGGCAAGCGGGGTCAAACACGGAACGCGTCGACCGGACCGGAGGATCCAGCTGAATGTCGCCCTGCGATGGCTCCGCAAACGGTTCGGAGGCAACCTCGACGCTCCACGACACGATCTCGCCTGACGCAACGCCGCCAACATTGCGGCCGAAAACCCGGCGATATTCCCTGTCGAACAACTCCTGCAGCCATCGCGCGGCGTCGGGACCAAAGGGCTCGGCCGGCACTTCCACCGGAATCTCGTGACCTTGGCCACGGTAGCGCATGTATGCCTTTCGGCGCACCGTCAGGCTGGCATTCCCGCCAACGCCGATTTCGACATGGCGGCGCGCGGCGGCTTCCATCCTCGTGCATATGCCGTTGGCTCTTTCGCTGTCGAACCCGTCAAGCGGCTCGTACACCGTCTGGACCATTTCATAGGAAATCGGCGCGCGCAGAAACCCGACGGCCGAACCGACGCCTGCGTTTCGTGGAACGATGATTCGATCGACGTTCAGCTTGTCTGCCATCTGGCACACATGCAGCGGCGCAGCCCCGCCAAACGCGATCAGGGCTCGATCGTTTGCGTTCTTTCCGCTTTCGATGGCGTGCACCCTGGTTGCTCCGGCCATGTTTTCGCACACGACCTCCGTGACCCCATATGCCGACACCAGCTCATCGAGGCCGAGAGAGGCGCCGACGCCTTCGGCAGCGGCTTGAACGGCATTTTCGGAGTGCAGCCGGATCGAGCCGCCGGCAAACCCCCGGGGGTCCATCCGCCCCATGATCAGATTGGCGTCCGTTACGGTGAAGCCTGTGCCTCCGCGTCGATAGCATGCAGGGCCCGGGTCGGCGCCGGCGCTGCGTGGACCCACTGCGAGCCGCCCAAGCTCGTCGACATGGGCAATCGAGCCGCCACCTGCTCCAATCTCGACCATGTCGATCACCGGAACGCGTATCGGCAGTCCGCTGTCCTTGCGGAAACGATAGACACGGGCAACCTCGAAACGGCGGCTGGTCTGCGCTCGGCCGCCGTCAAGCATGCATATCTTGGCGGTGGTCCCGCCCATGTCGAAGGAAATCGCCCGTTCGAGCCCCAGCCGTCGAGCGACGCCACCGGCAAAAATGGCGCCGCCGGCAGGTCCTGATTCAATCAATCGGACGGGAAACTCCCGCGCTGTCTCAATCGAGGTCAATCCGCCGCTCGACAGCATCAACAGCAAGGGGCAGCCATATCCAAGAGCCCTCAGCTCGCGCTCGAAACCCGCCAGATAGCTCGACATCAGCGGCTGAAGATAGGCATTTGCACAGGTTGTGGAGAAGCGCTCGTATTCGCGGAACTCAGGCGATATCTCCGACGAGATAGAAATCGACCAGCCGGCGCGGCGGCGCTGGAAAAACCGGCGAACACGGATTTCGTGATCGGGGTTCACATAGGAATTGACAAATCCGATCGCCAGAGCTTCGGTGCCGGCCGCGTCAAGCCTCGGCAACAGCGCTTCCAGTTCCTCTCGATCAAGTGCGAGAAGCGCATTGCCGTGTCGGTCCAATCTTTCGGCGACGGAAAAGCGCCGACGCCTTGGGACCAGAGGCTGAGGCTTGATGATGTTGATGTCGTACTGTTCCGGGCGGCCTTCGGTGCCGATTTCGATCGTGTCCCGAAATCCTCGGGTTGTCACAAACGAAGTCACCGCACCCTTGCGCTCGATGATCGCGTTGGTTGCCAGCGTTGTTCCGTGAATGACGACCGAGATGTCGGCGGGCTCGGCGGATGCGGCCTGCATGACTTGGCGAAGTCCTGCCAGGCAACCATCCACCGGATTGTCGCTTGTCGTTAGAACCTTGCTCGTGAAACGCTTCTGTCCAATCTCAAGCGCAATGTCGGTGAAGGTTCCCCCGATGTCTATTCCCATCCGACCCGACTTCGAAGCGATTGTCATGACGCTGTCCACTTGCACCTTGATGCCACTCGATACCTGACCATGTCACCCGTCCTGAGACCGTTGGATGACTGCCTGTGCCAATGCGGCCGTTTCCTGACCCATGACGAAACCTCCAGTTTTCCGCGGCCCCAACAGGTGCCGGGAGTCAACGGACTGTCTTTTCAGAGGGCGCTGTCGGTTCCGACCCAGTCCATCTTGGAATGCAACGCAGGAACAACTGCATTGGAGGCATGGCACAACCCCGGCCGGGTTCATGGCCGCTCCGGACACTCCTCCAACGCCTTTTGGACATGTGCCTTCAACTGCTTGCTGACTTGACCATATCCCAGGAGCCGTGCGACGGCTCGAATCCGTTCCTGGCCCTGGACCAAGCCATTCTCGCGTTCGACCCATTTCGCGGCTGCGCAAATCTCGACGGGCGGCAGGTTGGCCGGCTTTCTTTCCTGCACGCTTGTCCATTCGCTTGAACGGTTCCTTACGGGCGGGTCCGTCCGCTGAGCCGTCGTCATGCAGAAGTCGTCGACCTGCTCAATCATGTCGTGCTGGACGGCCCATCTCAACGCCCGGTCCACGGCGCCAACGATTCTTGAGCCCACGCGAGCCCCCTTGCTTGATCCTGTCCGCTGCCGCCGCTCGGCCTGGGCGACGCGCCGTGCAACCAATTTCCCATGCATCGGCCCTTCCTGCTCGACGATTTCGGCGACGAGCGCCGCCATCTGCGTCAGTTCCAGCTCGTGGGGCGCGGCGGAGTTTGGGTACGTGGCCTCGGCAAGGCTGTAAGCCGGCGCCATCTGGGGCTGCGGCTGCGGAGGTTCCGGAACCTCAGGGGATGGCGGCTCCGGGCCAGATCCGCTTGCGGCGCTCGTGTGACCCGAGCCACTGTTTGCGGCGGGCGGCTGGAAACCCTCTCTTGCCGCCACCCTGGCCCGGTCCAACGCCGTGCGGAGCCGCTCAACCTCGCGCTCGCGCCGGTGGAACCAGTCCGTGCTCCAGATACGGTGGAAGCGCCATCCCTGGTGCTCCAGCACCTGCTGCCGCAGGCGGTCCCGCTCCCGTGCCCAAAGCGCGCTGTGGTACGTGGCGCCGTCACACTCCACCGCGAGAATGTACTGCGACTGTCGTTTCGGATGGCGCACTCCGAGGTCGATCCGGAAGCCCGCACTGCCCACTTGGTAGTCAAACGGGTAGCCAAAACCGTCAATGACCTCCGCGACATCCTCCTCAAGGGGACTGTCGGGACCAAGTCCCGTCGCCGCTGGGTCGGGGCCGAGCCGCCCCGTATCCGCGTAGTCCAGAAACTTGCGCAGTATTCTGACGCCATGAGCCTTGGTGCGCTTCAAGTCGATTTCGCGCCAGTCGAAGGACACGAAGACTTCGCAGCGCATTCGAGAACGGCTGAACAGCACGTTCAGCCGACGTTCACCGCCCTCGTTGTTGATCGGACCGAACCGCATCGACGTCAGGCGTCCGTTTGGCTCGTGCGGGCCGTATCCCACGCTCACGAGGATCACGTCGCGTTCGTCGCCCTGCACGTTTTCGATGTTCTTGACGAACGCGTCCTCGTTCTTGCCCTCGCGCAACAGGGAATCCAGCGAGGGATTCTTGCGGCGGCGCATTTCGAGCACCTCCGTGATCATGTCGCTCTGCGCCTTCGAAAATGCGACCACGCCCACAGACTGGCCCTGCCTGTCCGTTGCCTCCGCGTGCTCGGCGAGGGCATCCGCGATGCACTCTGCCTCGATACGGTTTGTCCCTGCACGTCCGCCGCCCTGCTTGCGGGAACTGTAGACACCCGGCACGCGGGTCAGCTTCATGCCGAAGCGATCATCCTTCTCAAGTGGCGAGGGCGGAAGGATCAGCCCGCTCTCGTAGAACTCGACATTTGACACCTTGATCAGCGATGGATCTCGGGAGCGATAGTGCCACTCAAGCATCGCCTGTCCCAGGCCGCGTGCTTCCGCGAGCTTGAGAATGCTCTCCATCTCCGTCGCGCCCGCTGCCGTCGGCGCCGCATCGACGTCTTCGTCCTCGTCTTCATACAGATTGTCAACGAGCCGGTTGAAGAAGTTCGTGGGGGGAAGCTGCTTGTCGTCGCCCACCACGACGATCTGACTCGCTCTCGCCACGCCTCCGAGCGCATCCTCGGGACGCACCTGGCTGGCTTCGTCGATGAGCAGCAGATCAAAGGCAATCCTCTCAGGCGGGAGGAACTGGGCAATCGAGATCGGACTCATGAGGATGACCGGCTTGATGCGCGGTATCATGTTCGGCGCCGCGAGGAAGGCTTGGCGCACCGGACGGTGCCGCATCTTCTTGCCGAGCTCCCCATACACGAACGCCATCTCGCCCGACGCGCCCATGGGCAGCTGTGCCAGATGGTTGCCTCGCACAAGCTTCCTGACCTCCTCCAGACGCTGCTTGTCCAGCTGCTGGAAGGCGGCGACACGCCCGTGTCGGTCCAGTCTCGCGATTTCGTCGAGTCCGGGCCGTTCCGACCTCGCATGGTCCCAGCGTGCCTCCGCCACCGCATACCGAAACTCGCGCTCCGCTTGGCCTGGCGACGTTTCGTCGCGCTCCATCCTTTGGGCGAAGGCCTCCAACCCGTCTCTGACCAGCGCTCGGCGGCGTTCCTCGAGTCGCCTCCATTCCTCAAAACGCATCACTTCATCGTGCATGCGCGCCAAGCGGTCTTTCAGTTCCTCCAGCGGCTCTTGCCGCCCAAACGCGTGCTCTGGGTCAAACTGAAGACGGTCATTCAAGTCGCGCAACCGATGGCGCACCCTCTCATGCTCTTCTTGAAGGCGGGCTTGCAGGGCCTCCGCATCCCTCCCAAGCGCCCACGCGGCATCCAAGGTCTCCACTGTCAAGGGCCGCCCGATTTGTTCCAGCGCCTCTCCTATCCCTGTGACCCAGATCCCTGCCTCGACAAGTCCAGCGACTTCAGTGCGCTCTCCTTGCCAATGCGATCCAAGCACGGTCGAGAGCCAGTCCTCTTCGCTTGCCAAGGCTCTCCGCTCGCGCTGCACCGCAATCAAGGCGTCCACGAGCGTCAGGCGATCTCTCGGCGAGCGTGGCAGCTTCCCCTTGAGAAGCACGGCGAACTGTTTCGATGCGCTGCCGTACTCGCCGAACCAACGCGTCCAGACCGAGCCAAGCCCGGCTGCAATTTGGGGCCGCAACTCCTCGACCCGTGTGTTCCAGGCGACGCTCTTGAACTCGCCCTTCACGTCGTCCCTTGCGTCCGCCCAAGTCTTGAACCGCCCGAGTCCGTCCATGAGCCGATTGAAGTCGGCGCATGCCGCGAACAACGCGGCCCTCTCACGCACACCTGCGGGAGCCCTCACGATCTCTCCAAGCAACTGTGCGAGCCGCTCCGCCTTGGCCAAGTCCAGCGCGGTTTCCACACCTAGCCGCTGTGCGAGCGCCCCAGCTGTTTGCAACAACGCCACGACGGAGTCTCTCGCTTCACCAAGCTCCGGTTTGAGGCGCCTCACATCGGTCGGCTGCAAATCGAGGGCTCGCACGCCAAAGAACGGGTGTTCTGCAGGAGGGCCAGCTACCTCCAAATCCTCGGCGAACGCCCGAACCGCCTTTCCGATTGAGTCGCGATGTGCGTTCGTCAGCTTCGCGAGCCCAACCGAACGCAGCTTGGGCGGCGGCTCTCCCTTGCCAAGAAACCGGCACAGCTCGGCGATCGCATCGAACGGCGAGTAGTCCTTCCCTTCAAGCGACTCGTGGAGGCCGGCGTCGATGGCGTTGAGCCTGTCGCGAGCGTCGACAAGCGCCTCGGGGTCGGAGGGCGTCTCCGGCACGGCACGGCCAGCATGGATTGTTCGTTTCAGCTCTTCGTAGAACGCCTTCTTGTTGGCGGCTCGTGAATGCAGTTCCAGACAGAGTTCGCGGAGCCCAACCTTGACAAGCCTGTCGTGCACGACCTTCAGCGCCGCCATCTTCTCGGCCATGAAGAGGACGGTCTTCCCCTCATGCGCCGCTGCCGCGATGATGTTCGCGATGGTCTGAGACTTTCCCGTCCCCGGAGGCCCCTGCACGACGAGGTTGCAGCCAGAGCGCACCTCCTCGATCACTTTTGCCTGCGAGGCGTCGGCCTCCACGACATGGATGAGATCCTTGGGGTCGAGGCGATCGTCAAGGCGTTCCCGGGGCCCGAACCGAAGAGGCGAGCCCTCGACTTCCCGGTCGGTGTCAAGCAGTCCGCTGATCAACGGGTTTTGAGTCAGCCCGCCGCCGGGCCAGTTGTCCTCCACCAAGTCGCGAAACATCAGCGCCTTGGCGAAAGAGAAAAAACCCAGCTGCATGCCGTTTCGGACGACGCTCCAACGATCCTTGGACTGGATGACAGCGTCGACCCGGTCGAAGTAGCTGCCCGGCGTCCACTGTTCACTGTCGTCGATCTCGGGCAGCGCTATCCCGAAATCCGTCATCAGACGTTGCTGCAGCGGCAGGTTTGTCGTCACGTCGTCGGGACGAGCGGCTAGATTGAAGGTGAATCCCCGCTGAAGGCGATTCAACTGAACGGGCAGGAGCACCAGCGGCGCCTCCCGCAACACCGCGGACTTGCCGTCTTCGTACCAGCGAAGGAAGCCCAGCGCCAAGTACAGGAAGTTGGCTCCCTGCTCCTCCTCGGAAGACTTGGAGTCGCGGTACAGCTTCAGAAGTCGCTTTTCGAGCGCTTGAGGGCCGAGTTCCGTCTCAAGATAGGCGTCCCGGTGCCTGGATTTCTCCTCCTCCTCGTCCAGCTCGAACGGCATGTCGTCGGGTTCCGGATCCGGCTCGTCTTCGCCCCTGGCTCGAAAGCGCATCTTCCGCTCCTTCACCCGCAGCAAGTCGTAGATGTCGTCGGAGCGTTCCAGGACGACATTGAGAACGTTGGCCCGCTTGGCGTTGCGATTGACGTGGACCAGCCTGTTTCGGGTTCCCGTATCCACCAACCGCTTCCGCAGCGCCTCCAGCGCTCCGCTTAGGTTGCGGTCGAGCGCCGCGTCGTAGTGCTCGTTCATTTCATGCGTGAGTGTCGAGGCGCCATCGCTGCGGTCCTTCCCTCCGCGCTGCACTGCGGTTGAATCAAGGTCTGAGGTAGCTGTCGTCGTTGGAAACGTCCGTCACAGGTATCTGGGCGGCGCCCCATCCGTAACACGGCGGTCGGGATAGTTCAAGATCGTTGCTGGATGCTTGAAAGGCCGTGATCTGCTGTTGTCTCCCAAGCGGAAAACCCGGAATCCTGACGCCTTGTGTCAAGCAGATTCTGCAGGGGGCCTCAACGGAACGAAACTGGGCATCATAGGAACTCCCTTGCCGAATTGCCGCTTTGGTCTGGACTTGGCGTTGGGGTCAGCGCCGGGAAGTGTGTGGCGGACACCGCAGATCGCTAAGCGACTCGGCGTCGGCGATGAGCGTGTCGGCTTGCTGGCGGAAATCCGACAGATTGCGTGCAAGCGATCGGCGTGAGGCGCGGCAAGCGAGAACCAGACAACGGGGAACTGGGGAGGAACATGATTCGACTTGCCACGTCGACATTTTGGGATTGCGCCGAAAGGCGTGGCATCCATTGAGAACTTCCGTACGTCGAAAGCGCCCAATCCACCACCCTCGCTTCCAACCGTTCGAGAACGGCAACAAGGCGCTTGCAGTCGATCCTGCCACCTTTCTCGCTCGGCCGAGCCCACTGCTTGCGCCATTGCCTCGAGTCCCTTGCGGGCAGTGCGACATTGCATCGCCCCGCCAATCCGTGCAATGTTGCGAAGGCGCGAACGGAAAGTCGGAATGGCTGCTTGCAAGTCGTTGCGAACTTCAGCACGCGGGCATTCCTGCAGTGGACCCGAAGCGATGCTCTTCCGCTTGCGCACTGCCTGGACTTGCGCCGGCTTTGCCGGAACAGGTTGCTGCACCCAACAAATTCTCGCACACGCAACGGAAGTGTCATGTCCTTCAACACATTCGGCAGAATGTTCCGGTTCACGACCTGGGGCGAAAGCCACGGCGCGGCCATCGGAGTAACCGTAGACGGATGCCCGCCCGGCATACCGATTGACGCACAGAGCGTTCAGCAGTGGCTGGACCGGCGGAAACCTGGACAGAACAGGTTTGTGAGCCAGCGGCGGGAACCCGACAAGGTTGAAATCCTCTCGGGCGTGTTCGAAGGCAAGTCCACCGGAACGCCAATTCAGCTGATCATCCGCAATGTCGACCAGCGCATCAAGGACTACTCGGAGATCAAGGACAAGTTCAGGCCTGGGCACGCCGACTACACCTACTGGAAGAAATACGGCATTCGGGACTACCGCGGTGGTGGCCGGGCTTCCGCAAGGGAAACCGCTTCGCGAGTTGCAGCGGCCGGCATTGCGCGAGCCGTGCTGCAGCAGCTAGCTCCGGACATCACCGTGCTTGGGTATCTTGTTCGCATTGGAAAGCATGCAATCGACCGCAGGAATGTCGACTTCGACATCATTCCGACAAATCCATTCTGGTCGCCTGACGCGGCGGCTGCCGACGTCTGGCGGGAATACCTTGCCGCCATAAGAAAATCCGGGGATTCGGTCGGTGCAACAATCGAAGTGCGGGCCAGCGGCGTGCCTGCAGGGCTCGGCGCTCCGGTGTATGGCAAGCTGGACGCCGACCTTGCTTCGGCCATGATGTCAATCAATGCCGTCAAGTCTGTCGAGATTGGCGCAGGCGCGGGAGCCGCACGGCTCCAAGGCAGCGAAAATGCCGATGAAATCGCGGCAGCCGGCGACTCCCTCAAGTTTCTGTCCAACAATGCGGGCGGCATCCTCGGTGGAATCTCGACAGGTCAGGATGTTGTTGCACGCTTTGCCGTCAAGCCAGCCTCGTCGATACTCATCCCCAGGCAGTCCGTAACGGTTTCCGGAGAATCCACCCAAGTTGTCACAAAGGGCCGTCACGATCCTTGCGTCGGAATCCGCGCCGTGCCCGTGGGAGAGGCCATGATGACGATCGTGCTGGCAGACCATGTTCTTCTTCACCGAGGACAAATGGGAAACACCTGAACTATCCCGGCTCCGCCCCTTGATCGCACTTGCCATGACTTTCCCGCAACGGATGCACTTGGCACAATCTCCAAGGAATCGCTGCGAATGCAGGCAAGGCTGAGGCAGGGCCATCAATCGGTCAGCAAGCCGCCAAGCCTCCTCGCCACCTCCCGAATTGAAGCAGCCGGTCAACCGGCTGCCATGAGGCGTATCTGAATGTGCGAGTTCACCGCGGCCCAACGTCACTCGGAATTCCCGCCGGTCGGAACAGACAAGCTCCCATGCCTTGCCGCTCATCCATCTTCGTCCCATCTCACCAAGCGGCAATTCCTCTTGAAACGAGACGTTGAACCTCCCTTTCCGGTTGAATCGCACAAGGCTCGTGAAGCGTTTGCAAACCTGCAATCCAGCGCTCCTGTTCGTCGCACAGAAGCCAGTCGCCCCTTTTTGCACCGTGACTGGCCGCAGGCGCGTCTTGCTGCCTCCAATTGGGAAACAACACAGTGCACAATCATTGCCAAGCAAGTTGCGACTGGAATTGACGTTCGGAAGCACGAAGGCAGATGGGCCAGCGGCCACCCCGCTTTCCAGAATAGTCCCTCACGCCGCCATCCCTGGTCGGCAAACTTGCTCTCGTCTTGATGTCCTGCAATTCAGGCGAGGGGACAGTGACGACCCGCTGCCGCGCAATGACAGGTCAATTCACAATGTCTAGCTTTGGTGTCCTTTTCGATGCATTGGGCGCTTGAATCCAGAATGATGACAACTCACTGTCGCCTGCATGCAAGCCCTGTCAAGAAGCTTTCGTCCGAGGATGGCGAATTGTGGCCAACAATGATGACTACACCAACGAAGGGAGGCTGGACTTGTCCAGCATATTCTCATAATGTCCCGCATGCCGTTCATGCAAAGGGAGACTGGACATGACTGAGCTTCGTACCGCCAGCGACAGGAAGGTCATCCTGCTGCTCGGCGGATCCAAGAGTCTGTCCGAGTTTCTGGGCGTGTCGAGGAGAGCTGTCACCCGCTGGCAGCAAAACAACTGGATCCCGCACAAACACCGGTTGGCAGTTTCCCGCCTGATCAAGGAAGTCGAGCTTCCTGTCGATGTTGCCGAATTCGTGCTGAGGTCCAAGCCGAAATCCGACAGGCAGCAGTGTTGAGGAAAAGCCATGTCGTTGCACTTCAGGTTAACGGAAAGCCCTGCAAGCTCTTTGACAGCAATCGAGTGTCCGCCAACGTGCAAGCGCTGCAGCTCCTTCACTGAGATTGGCGCCAGGGTATTGGACCAGAAAGTTGAGATCGCGGCATCCCTTGAGGGTGTCGTTGGGCGCCAAGATGTCATGGACGAAGAGAGCATTCCGAAATGACGGAGTGGCGCTTCTACGGACGCCGGAAGGCGTTGGCGGATCTCGAGGACTGTCTCGGCCTTAGGAGACCACCCGTGCGAGTGTTCAGCGTCGTGAAGATCGTCGGCCGGCGCGGCGTCGGAAAGAACGCGCTTCTCGAAGAGACTGCGCGGCGCGGCACCCAGGGCGTGCCGGTGGTGATCTGTGCATTGCCGTCGCCCGACGAGGAGGGGCCGGAAGTATTGCCCAATTCGCTTGAAAGGGCTGCCGTTGCAGCCGGCCTTGGCAGCCTTCATGCGCGACTGTTGCCGACCCTCGAGGCGCGTGGGCCGAAGTTCCAGTTCTGCGAGATGATCGCCCACCTGCTGATGGAGGGTGC
>JAPOOS010000120.1 GCA_026713305.1 Paracoccaceae bacterium | reverse complement strand
GGCTGTGCCAATCCATCCCCCTACTTTCCAGTGCTTGGGCCAATCGTCGTCACGGCTCGAAATGACCTGTTGTTTCCTCAATTTGGGGGTTGACGAAGGGTCTGGCTTGAAGTCGCCGAAGGTCCAAAGCAATTGTGCGGCCTTAAGGTCTCCTCTGTCGTCAATTGTAACAGCCTTGCCGTTGATCTTGATTCCAAAGTCAAACTTCTTGCCAATCACCGAAAACCGTCGCGCCAATCGCATTCGCAATGCGGAAGAACTCGCCTTCAGTCTGCGCTTCATGATCTTCCGCAGTAAGATTTTTTTGCCCTTCTTGACTGCAATTTCCTCCTTTGGCAGAGGTTCGGGCATGTAGCACTCATCGTTCCTCTCGACCGCTCTTCTTATGCCATCCACACTTATGCGAAATCCATTGATCTGTCCGTCCCTCGCCGAATGCACTTCAATGACATCCGCTATTGAAAACAGCGAGAGTTTTCCCAACCCCTTGCGGCCCATGACTTGCCGACCCATGGATGTGCGCCTGCCGGTTGCCAAATCCTCTTCTCGACGACGGTAACCCATGCGAAGAAACTTCTCGTTCATTTCGTTCGATGTCATGCCCACACCGTCGTCGACAATCACAATCCGATCTCGGGCCTGATCAACTACAATGTCGACATTTCGGGCGTCCGCGTCCCAAGCGTTGGCGACAGATTCGGTGAGGATGGCAGCGATGTTGCTGAATAGATTTGTGCCCAAATGTTCGAGCACGTTCAGGTCGATAGTCATCCGGTAGGTGTCGGCTGAGTTGGCCACTTTCAGCTGTTTCTTGTCGGACACTTGTACATCCTTGCCCGGTCGGATTTCGCTTGGCATCACAGTTGCAACTCCACCAGTAGACATTTTGGATAGGGGTCATATGTCAATCCAAAACCAACCTTCGGCTTGACGGGCTCGATTCCGGACCTTGACCCACGATTAATTGTTGTGCTGATTTTGAGGCTGAATGGAATTCAGAGAGAATTTCCTTCCCCGGCAGCCAAGTTGCCTCGGCCAATCGAATGAAGGTTTGTCACCAGGGAATTCTCTTTTGTCACACTTTGGCAAGTCCAAGTTCGTTTGTAAAGATGGATTTGCCGCATGTTGCCCTCAACTGCGGATCGTCACCTCCGGAACACAACTGTCAGCCGCATCCTCGCCAGTAGGCTCGGCTCCGTCCGTCCACTCATAGCAGATGGAGACCGTCTGTCGGGGCTTGAGATCCGCTGGAATTGGAAACACAACGAAACCCATTCTCAGGCAACCGGCACGATTGGGCCAGCCACGAGTCAGTGAGCGCCAATCCCTGTCAGCAACTCAGACTGCGGGGCGAATGACGCCTCCAATCAGGTATGCTTGTGATGTCCAAGCATTCAAGGTGCTGCCCATCGGCGTTTTCTACCCATTGCGCCACTTCTCGACATGGAGGACGATGCTCTTTCCGATCACTGCACCCAATTTCACTGGAACTGCATTGCCAATCAGTCGACCAATGGTCCGAATGCGAATGACTCCGTTTTCCGGTACAAATTTGTATTCCCTCGGGAAACTCTGAAGAATTGCCCCTTCCCGAATGGAGATAGCGCGATGTTGCTTGGGATGTCCAAACCGGCCGTTGCCGAATCCGTAGAACTGTGTTGTGATTGTCGGAGAGGGATGATTCCAGCTCATGCGGCCATAAACGCTCGAATAGGTTTTGCCCGATTTCCTTTGATGACACGCAGCCCGAAGGTTCTTGTGCCAGTCGTGCCAGGTTCCATCTGGCTTGGATGCGCGAATGCGTGCCAAGTTGAGCCGCGACAACCTGCTGGCCTTGTGCAACGGATCGTCTTTGCTGGCCTGCCCTGCCTCTAGTGGAGGCAAGTCGCCGATTGCCCTCCTGACAACAATTCTCTGACCCTTGGGGGTCGTTGGGGAGATCATTTGTATCGGACCCAGCCGCGAGGCCAGCAACACCAGGCGACGCCGTTCCTGCGGCACTCCATAGTCGGCGCAATTCACCACATCGTCGAATACCTCGAAACCTTCGTTTCTGAGGACTGTTGTGAAATTCGCGTACACTTTCTCACGTGCCAGCGGTGGCACATTTTCCATCGTGACAAGGTGCGGGCGGGTCTCCAAAACGAATCGCGAAAAGTGTTCAAGCAGGTTCCAGCGCTTGTCGGACTGGCAGGACCAAGCTTGGCTATAGGTGGAAAACGGCTGACATGGCGCACATCCGGCAAGCAACCTGAAGTCAGCGCTGCCGTACGCCTTGCGCACTTGAGCCGAAGAGACTTCCTCGACGGACTTCAGTAGGAACTGTGCATTGTTGTTCTCGGTATAGGGGTATTCACAGGCTGGATCGACGTCAATGCCGAGTCGAACCTTTATGCCGGCATTTTCCAGTCCGGCCGTAAGTCCGCCGGCGCCGCAAAACAGATCGACGCCCTGAATTCCTGCCCCATGACTTGTTCCACCATGCGTGCAGCAACTTCCAGTAACTTCAACGCTTCGCTTGCGTTGCCGGCTGATCATTTGACTTTGCACAAGCGGTTATCCTGGTTTGGGGCGACAGAACGTGCCAAGGACCTGCGTATTTCACAACTGATCGCTTGGAACTCGCACAATGTTGTTGCGGCACACTGTTTGCCCCAAGCGCATGAACAGCACAACCCATCTCTGTACTGATTGCCGATTCTTGCCTGCCGCCAAATCTGGGGAATGCGGTTTCCCTCAATTCCGCGTATGCGCTTGCACTCCAATCCACAGTGGCCAAGTCGTTGGGAGCGCCAATGGAGAGCGATGCTCAATCGCAGCTTTCCGGCCTTCAAGAGCAAGGATGCCGCAAAGGTGATTCACTCTACCGACGATACCTGATTCTGTATGCCTCATCCAATGCGTGTGGCAGGTGTCTTTCGAGCAGATCCAGATCGGCCTGGGTTCCCGCCGACACTCGAATGCATCTGCTCTGCGGCCAAACCATGGGCATGCGGACAAAGATGCCTCGCCTGGCGAGCGCATTCAAGACCTCGCGTGCGTAGTCTTCGCCCCTCTGACAGTCGATTGCCACAAAGTTGGCCGCCGAGGGGATGGAATCCATATGCAGGTTTTCGGCAATGCCTCGAATGCGTTCCTTCGACTCCGTTATCTGTCGAACCACCTGAACCAGGTGTTCCTCGTCCTGCAACGCCGCCAAGGCGGCTGCCTGTCCCGGCCTGCTCATGCCAAAGTGATTGCGGACCTTTTCGAACGCTCCGACAAGTTCACTGGAGCCCATGGCGTATCCAACTCTTGCGCCAGCCATGCCATAGGCTTTCGAGAATGTTCTCATGACAATGAGATTGGGTCGATCAATGTCGACGGTCATGGCGGCATCCGCTGGCGCGCATTCCACATATGCCTCGTCCACCACCATCACACAGTCTTCCGAAAGCCTGTCCAGCTCCTTCATTATGGACTTTGCGGAACTGTACGTGCCCATGGGATTGTCGGGATTCGCAAGGTAGACTATCGCCGCGCCTTCCCGATTTGCCGTTCTAACCAACAGTTCAGCACATTCCTTGTCAGCGACATATGGAACGCAAACCAGTCGGCCACCATAGCCGTGAACATGGTAGTTGAAGGTCGGATAGGCGCCGCTGGACGTTACTACAGTGGTTCCAGGTTCAACAAGCATTCTGACCAAGTAGCCGAGCAGCCCGTCAATCCCTTCTCCCACCACAACGTTCTCGAACCCGACTTGGTGTTTCTCCGCCAATGCACACCGCAAGTCGTGGCTTTCCGGGTCTGCATACTGCCAAGACTCCAATGATGCCTCCAGCATGGCGGAAAGCGCCTTTGGCGACGTCCCAAAGACGTTTTCGTTCGCTCCAATTCGCGCCTTGAACCTGGCGCCCATGGCGCGCTCCTGCGCCTCCGGCCCGACAAATGGAACGGCGCTTGGAAGGCCTTCGACAAGTGGTGTAAATCTGGGCATGTCTTCCCGTTCGTTGCTCTGAATTCGCGCTTTTGCGCTCAACTGCCGGAATCCTGCGACTGACTCGAATGAAATGCAACAATGAATGCCGTGAACGCTCCGCGCGCCTTGCGCCTTCCGAAATCGCAGAGGCACGGTCCTCCGAGCGGCAGGCCGTCTCAGTCCCTCTCGTTCCCGAAGGCACTGCATGCGACGGGAAGGGAAACTTCCCCTGCCGCGAATTCTCGCGGCGCGCGAGGGATTGCAATTTCAACCATCAAGTGCCACCACTTGAACGAGCAACCTTGAGATGGATTCGATGATTACAATTGGAGTGCTTCAGACCGGGTATCCTCCCGAGAATCTGAAAGCTCAACACGGCGACTATGCCGCCATGATTGAGCAGCTGCTGTCTTGCCACGAGTTCGACTTCAAGGTCTGGAACGTCATTGACAACAGCTTTCCCGAAACGGTGGAGGCTTGTGACGGCTGGATAATCACCGGTTCGCGCCATAGCGTGAACGATGCATTTCCATGGATACCCAAGCTGGAACAGTTGATCCGCAGCAGCAATGCCAGCCATGCTCCAATGGCTGGAATCTGTTTTGGCCATCAGATCATTGCGAAGGCGCTTGGCGGCAGGGTTGAACGCAATGCCGATGGCTGGACGGTGGGAACGCAGTCCTACACTTTCCTGAACGAAGACATCGATCTCAATGCATGGCACGGCGAGCATGTTGTCCAGCTTCCCGCTGGATCCGAGGTCTTGGGTTCGTCAAGCACCTGCCGGTTTGCCATGGTCAAGTTCTCGCCATGCGCCGTCGGAATACAGGCACACCCCGAGTTTCGGCACGACTTCGTGGAAGGATTGATTCGAGAGCGGGGACGCGGTGTGGTGCCCGACGAATTGCTTCATGTCGCAGAGGACCGGCTCGGCATGCCGCTGGATCAAAGGAAAGTGGCTGACTGGCTGAGGGACTTCTACACCGCTGCATTGTCATTGTGACGTTGGTGTCCCCGGGCGGGATTGCGCCAGGAAGGCTGTGAGTTTCGCCGCGAATCCGTCACTGTCCGCTTCACGTGCGGCACCCCGCTCATGACGTCCAAGTCCCGATGTCTGCTGCCACATCGCAGACAAGCGGCCATCGCCCGGCTGTGCGGTCAGGATGCGGCAACGGCCATCGATGGCTGCGCTCGGCGCCCGTTTCCACCGATGAATTCAGCGACACTCCGCTTGCGACGGCCTGTTCGCAATTCCGGCCTGCCGATCGTCACGTGGGTTCCCGCCTGGAGCCGGGATCTACCGGTCCTCGGATTTCCCAAGCTCGGAAGCGGTCTCCCTGCCCTCGGACGGCGCCTCTTCTGAAGACTCGCCTGCGCGCTGACTGCTCCAGAAACTCATCCAGCTGGACAGGTACCGCTCGTTCTGTTTCCGGATCGCCTGCAAGGCATCGACCGGCGAGTTGAAGGACTGAAACCCGGCGAGCAACTGTTCCTGATTCCTTCTGTATTGCCGGAAGGATTCTTCCAGAAACCAAGGCAGCATCTTGCCCGTAGTTTCCCCATAGGCTCTGACCACCTCGGTCAACATGTCCACCGGAAACGCCGGTTCGCCCTTCGACTCAAGGTCGGCGATGATCTGGAACAGATACTGCCGCGTGAGGTCCTCCTTGGTCTTGCCGTCGACAATCCTCACTTCGCGACCGGCGCGGATGATTCTGCTGATCTCGTCGAGCGTTACGTATTCGCTCGTTTCCTTGTTGTAGAGCCTGCGGCTTGCATACTTCTTGATCACCAATGGCTTGGCTTTTTCAGACATCGCCCACTGCGTCCCTGGCTGCAATCTGTCGGCAAGCGCTCAAGACAGGAATCCCCTCGCCGGCGCCGCTCAGTCCGCGGCCTTGGCCAGGACATAGGTGCCCGGCGCCGGACAGAGCTCGGGGCTTTCCGATCCTCCGGGCCAGCGGGCGTCGATCTTCTTGCCGGATCTCCGTCCCAACCATTGCGCCCATACCGGCCACCAGCTTTCCTTCTCGAATTCCGCTTCCGACTTCCAGGATTCAGCATCGGAAAACCGGCCGCTCAGGCGATAGTGCCCATATTTCTTTCTGCCCGGCGGATTGATTATGCCGGCTATGTGGCCGGACTGGGCGAGGATCAGATTCTTGCTGGCGCTGCCCGCTTCGCTGATGCCCTTGAACGAGGTTTCCCAGTTCACCAGATGATCGGACTCGCAAGCCACCGCAGTCAGCGGCTGCTTGATGTCCTTCATCGAGATCGGAGTTCCACACAGTTCGAATTCGCCCTTCACGAACTGGTTCTCGATGCACAGGCGCTGAAAGTACTCCAAGGCCATTTTGCCTGACAGATTGGTCGAGTCGCCATTCCAGTACAGCAGGTCGAACGCCGGGGGCGCCTCGCCAAGCATGTAGCTCCGAACTGCCGGACCATACACGAGATCGTTGGCCCGCATGTAGGAAAACGCCTGCGACATGTACTTCGAGGGGAAGAAGCCCTTCTTGCCGATCTCTTCCTTGATTCCTGCAAGAAAGTTCTTGTCGAAAAACACGCCGAGCTCGCCGATGTCCGTGAAGTCCGTGAAAGTGGCGAAGAAAGTGGCCGACCGCACGGTCTTGACGCCTTTCCTGTTCATGTAGGCCAACACCAGGGCCAGCAGGGTGCCGCCGATGCAATAGCCCACAGCATTCAGCTTCTTGGCGCCGGTGATTCTCAGGACCTCGTCGATAGCGGCCATCGCGCCCTTCGTTGCGTAGTCGTCGAGACCAACCTCGCGATGCCGGCCATCGGGATTGATCCAGCTTACAACAAAAACCGTGTAGCCTTGTTCGACAGTCCAGCGGACGAAGCTGTTCTGCTGCTTGAGATCCAGGATGTAGTACTTGTTGATCCAGGGAGGAATTATCAGCAGCGGCAATGCCTTCACCTTGGCCGAAAGCGGCGAATACTGAATCAGCTCGATCAGCTCGTTGCGATAGACAATCGAACCCCTGGTGGTTGCAATGTTGCCTCCAACCTCGAACGCGTCGGTGTCGGTTAGCGAGACTTGATGATTGCCGTTGCCCGCTTCGACATCGCGCACGAAGTTCTCCAGCCCGTCGACAAGAGACTTCCCTTCCGTCGAAACGGCCCGCTCCAACGCTTCGGGATTGGTCAACAGGAAGTTCGACGGGCTCATCATGTCGACAAACTGTCTCACGAAGAACTCAATCTTGCGGCGCTCGCCTTCGTTCAGCCCGTCCAACTCGGAAAGCGACCGATGCACCATCCTCGAGTTGATCTTGTATTGTTCCTTGACCAGCCTGAAGAACGGCGACTTCTCCCACAGTTCGTTCCTGAATCGCCGGTCCTTGTCCAATTCCTGATTGTCGGCCTCCTTGCCCGAGACCGAATCGAACATCCGCCTTTGCGCGTCCATCCAGGCGTCCATCGACTCGCCCCAGAACTTGGCCTGTTCCGCAAACAGCCTTGACGGATCCGTTGCCAGATCGGTGAAATAGGATTGCGCTGCCTTTGCAAACACCGCGCCGTCGGGAACACTCAGATTTGGATTTGACTGTTTCTTCCTGGCCATTGCAACCGCCAGCCGCTTGGTCAGGTTGTCAACCCGCGACAGGTTGCTTTTGATGCGATCGGAATGAGCTTCGCTTTGCGACATGGGAAAACCCTTCTCCTGGGGACCTCGGGAAACACAGATACACGGACATACATGTATTGGGAATCATGTGGAATAACAAAGCCCAGCCGCAAGGCTGTAACTGGCATCAGTCTTCATCATCAACCATTGCAACACAGACCTGCGTTCGATCACAAGGTGGCATATGCAAAGAAACTCGCGGAGCTGCTTCGCCTTGAATCAGATTTGGCAAAAGATGTGCCGCAGGAATCTTGCAAGGCAAATGGTGAATTGCCGGGACTGGAACAATGGGCGACAAACTGCAAACCACTCTTCAGGAACTGACGAAAATCCAGCGCAAGGCTGTCGAGTGGGAAGATGGCCCCCTGCTTGTTCTGGCGGGACCCGGTTCCGGCAAGACCCGCGTGCTGACCTGCCGCGTCGCCCAATTGCTGGAAAATTCCAAGGGCAAGCGCTTTCGTGTCCTTGCCCTGACGTTTACGCACAAGGCCGCGCACGAGATGTCAGGTCGGGTGGCCGCTCTGGTTCCAGAACTTGATGAGCGTGCCGACATCCATACCTTCCACAGTTTCTGTGCACAGCTATTGCGGCAGCATGGCGCACATCTGGGAATCAAGCCCAATTTCGCAATCTTCTCCCGGAAATGCGACCGAAAGGCGATTCTGGAAGAGGCGATCAGGTGCCACTCGCAACTCTCAAACCGCAGCGACTGCCGTTTCCTGCCAATGATCGACAACCTCAAGGCCCGTATGATTGGTCCCGACCAGGTTGAGAGAATTGATCACGGAACGCGGAATGAGTCGCCCGAACTTTCCAAGGGACTTGCGCAGGCATATCGTCTGTACGAACGCGAACTGCGCCGCGCCAATGCGCTGGATTTCAATTCACTTGTCTTTGAAGCATACAAACTCTTCGAGTACCCAATTTTTGTTCGACATTGTCAGACCATGTACAAGCACTGGGTGATCGACGAGATTCAGGAAACAAACGGCGCCCAGCTTTCGCTTCTAGTGCGAATGGCAGGCGGGAATTTTCGCCGAATATTCGCGGTCGCTGACGATGATCAGACAATCCACGAGTGGAATGGGGCGAATGTCCACCGGATTCGAGATTTGGTCAAGCGCTTCAAATGCGAGGTAGTACAGCTGCCCACCAATTTCCGATGCCCGTTCCAAATCGTTGAGGCAGCGAATCGCCTCCTTGTCTACAATGTACGCCGCGACCAATCAAAACTCCCAGCACAACCGGCAAAGGGCGCCAGGTCAATCGACAATCAGCAAATTCTGCAGCGCGTGTTCCAAACTGACGACAATGAGACCGCTGGAATCGCTGAGTCAATTGCCAAATTGGACGTCGCCGAGCGCGCCCAAACGCTTGTGCTGGCCAGAACCCGCGCGCTTCTGGAATCCATGCAAGAGGCTCTTGACGCGAAGCAAATTGCGGCAACGATCCTTATGCGCCGCGACGATTTCGCATCGCCTCAAATGCGATGGTTGGTCGCATGTTTGAAACTGATCAACCGGCCACTTGACCGGCGAAACTTGAGTGTGCTTGTCGAGGCATTCTCCGCCTTCGCTTCAGTGCGGATTGACATTGCAGATTTGCTTTCTCAGTCGCAGGCACAAGGCTACACATGTCTTTCGGTTTGGCTGGACACAGTGCGAAGGTGCACGCTGCCCGCTCCATCCGACAAGACTGTCGAACTTGTCGCGAACCTCGTCGCAGGACAACTGGGATTCTCCTCAACAATGGATCGAGTTCTACAAAACTTGGAGAACCACAATTCGAGCCAGGAACTAACGGATGACTTAAGTGCCTGGAGAAGGTTGACGAATGAGATCAGAGCCGCAGTAGGGAATGTGGCCCTTGATCGTTTCCTGCAGGAACTCGAAATGCGTTCCAAGGAGCCGGCGCCTGAACCGGGAGCGGTGTCACTTGCCACAATTCACGGGGCAAAGGGATTGGAATTCGACAATGTCTACCTGATCGGCCTTGCCGAGGACATTCTTCCATCTCGGCACAGCATCAAGAAGGGGCAAGGCAGCGCGGCACTTGAGGAGGAACGCCGCAGTTGCTTCGTCGCCATTACTAGAACAAGGAAACGGTTGGTCCTGTCGCGCGCGTCACAATACAAGGGATGGCCGAAGCAGCCATCCCGGTTTCTCGCGGAAATGGGCTTCACCGACTAACCTTCTGCCATCGCCTCAAGAGAAAGGATCCCCTTGTGACAAGCCATGATCGCCGCTTGATCGAGGACTACCTGCAACCTGCAACCTGCAACTGGACTCTCCAGACGCCATAGCGTCGAAGGAGAGGTTGCATCCAAGGCGTAGCGTGCTGCAGTCGGTTTTCGCATTGAGATCTTCTCCGCTGTGGTTTAATGGGATGTCCAGCCTCGAATGGTTGGCCCAATGCCGCAGCAATCGGTACGTCGCCTCAGCAAACGATCTCTCCCGAGCAGCAAAAGCCATTCCGGCAACGGTGCCGATCTCCTGGGCCGTCGCCAGCCAGCATGTGACTGCCGGCGCCCATTGGTCGCCCTGCGACGCTTGCCTTTTGCGGCCAACCAAGTTGGCGGGAGAATTGCAGGCGAAGCGCCGCCAACTGAGGTGAGCAACATGTTGGAGTAGCATGCTTCTTGCAGTGCGGGTAATGATTGACCAAGGCTTGTAGGTCGCCTATTCGGAGTACATCAAGATTGCTAGGGAGTGACGGACGCATGGATGTAAACCGGCGCATCTCGAAAAAGGCCATTGCCGGGAATTGCATTTCCAAAGTGGCGGAAGGTCTTGATTTCGTCGTCTCGCCGAATATCGGCAAGGTGGTGCAGAAACACACCCCCGATTATCGAATGACGACCAAATGCTAACAGATTTCATTGCAAGTTATGGCAACGCCGCCGTCGTAATGGCGGTCGTCTGCGGCATGTTTGTGTTGTTCCTGAGAGGCACGCTGCCAACGGACGTGGTGGCCCTTTGTGGGGCATCAATCGTACTCGCCACAGGCATATTGTCGTACGACAAGGCGATGGCGAAAGTGTTCTCCAATGCCGCTCCATGGACCATTGCCGCCATGTTCGTCTTGTCAGGCGCACTTGAGCGAACAGGCGCGCTTTCGACTCTCTCCGACTTGATTGGCAGAAACTCCGCTCGGAAGCCTGCTCTGATGTTGTCGATTCTGACCGTGATTGTGGTGATCACGTCGGCATTCATGAACAACACTCCAGTGGTTGTAATGTTGATTCCAATTGTTCTGCAAATGGCGGAACGCATGGGCACGACGGCTTCCAAACTGCTCATACCACTTTCCTACGTCTCGATTCTTGGCGGAACTTGCACGATGATCGGGACATCGACCAACCTATTGGTCGATGGAATCGCCCGCAGCAACGGCCTTGCCGGATTCAACCTTTTCGCGGTAACGCCACTGTCGATTTTTCTGGTGATTTTCGGCCTTGTCTACCTAAGGGTCTTCGCCCCGCGCTTGCTCCCCGAGCGCGACTCGCTTTCCGAACTCATTCGGGACAGGCGAAGGAAGAGCTTTTTTGTCGAGGTCGTCGTTCCGAGTGACAGCAAGCTGATTGGAAACACAATCGAGTCGATTGCGGTTCTTTCCCGCGGCAAGGCTCGCGTGGTCGATTTGTTGAGAGACGGAGAGCCGCTGCCCCGCAGTGGGCAAAACACGCCGCTTGAAGCCGGAGACAGAATTGTACTCAAGACCTTCCTGACAGAGGTTGCCGAAATTCTGAGCCACGAAGGTTTGGAACAGCGATACTTCGACAAGGTGTCCTCGCGCCAGTCGCAAACCTTGGAGGCCTTGATCACGCCTGGCTGTCTCATGATAGACAAGTCGATTGGCAGGATGGAACTCAGCAGGCGCTTCAATGTCTATCCAGTCGCCCTCCATCGGCCGACCGAGAAGTCCATTGTCGATTTCGAGAATGTGAGGCTCAAGATTGGCGACACCCTGCTTCTAGAGGGCGGACCGCAGGACATAAGCCGTCTGGCCTCGGCCATGAGGTTGGTTGAAATCACAGCGCCGGCCGTGTTGCCGTATCGGCGAAACAAGGCGCCGATTGCCATTGGCACGCTGATTGCGGTTGTTGTCCTGGCTGCCTTCAATGTCGCCCCAATTGGTCTGCTCGCAATTCTCGGTGTCACAGCTGTTCTGGTAACCCGATGCATTGACGCAGACGAGGCGTTCGCCGCCGCCGATGCGCGGCTGCTGGTTCTCATTTGGTCCATGCTGGCGGTCGGGCAGGCTATGCAGGAGTCAAATGCAGTCCAGCTCATTGCGGACGCGATAGCGCCACAACTTGCCGGCCTGCATCCAATTCTCATCATTTGGGCAATCTACGCATTGACTTCCCTGCTAACGGAACTGGTGTCGGGAAAGGCTACAGCCGTCGTCATGACTCCGGTTGCAATCACTCTGGCGGCATCGCTTGGATTTGATCCGAAACCGCTTGTCATCGCCGTCATGGTTTCCGCTTCGGCCAGCTTCGCCACTCCGATAGGGTACCCAACCAACACGCTGGTCTTTGGTCCGGGCGGCTACGAATTCAAGGACTACCTGATCATCGGAGTGCCGCTAAACATTTCGCTTGGGTTGATCGCAAGTTTGTTGATTCCGATCATTTGGCCATTGGTCTGACCTTGGAGCGGCACACTTCCGACTCTTGGCAGTGCCTCGTTTTTTCATGGATTCAACAGAGGCCGGGAGCAAAATTGGAGGCCTGTGTCGAATTCAATCGCTCCCGGTCCAGTCCAACGGAGAACGCTGCAACAGGACAACCAAATTGGAGGGTTGGAATTGTCCGTGCCAGTGAAGATCGCCAAGACCGATTGAACGGCCAGACAATTGCACCTATGCGCCAACACAAGCAGGGGGACGCACCTCAGGCGCGGCGAAGCGGTGAGAGGCGCGAATGACCTCTCAATCCATTCGCTACTGGAATGATCCGCCATTGCGAGCGGGGCGCTGTCCTATCAATGTCGCCTACTTGAACCGTTTGTTTCTTGCATCTCCCATTCCCTGAAGGTGCGGTGACCAAACACCGCGTCTGACGGAACCTGCAATCCTTCCCAAAGCTTCTGCATCCCCGGCAGCGGCTGTCGCTTTGATGGATGGGGCCCTGCCTGACCGGCAGTCAGCACGGCATCCCGCTTTATGGTCATCTCGGGCGGGTCCCGTGAGTTGCGGAAGCCACGCTTCCAGGCGCAGCTGGCCGAGTTCTGCCAGCGAGCAGGACAGAACCCTGTCGGGATGGTCGGCGGCCAGCCGCGGCATCACCTTGCGGGCCGAGGCAAGACAGGGCTGGCCGGCGTAGTCAGCCCAGTTCTCGAAGAGGCACGGATCGCGGGTCAGCTCGGCGCGGGTGTGCGTTCCATTCTCACATGCCGACTTGGACCATTCGACGGTCCTTGCGGAAAGACTTCGGAGTCAAATTTGCAAGGTCTCCGAAACATGGCACACATTTTCTATGGTGTTTAGTGTGGGACTTTGATTGGGCGCTGACGCTCCCCGCAAATAGCGTCCAAACGATTTGCTGCCGTCGCAGGCGAAGCAACTGTAGACATGGGTCCTGAAAGGCCCGGACAACAAGCTCGACGGTGTGGCGCGCTGGCCTGTATCCAATCTGGTGAAGCGCCTCAAAGGGAGATTCGGCGTGTCGTTCAGTGTCGACGGCCTTCGCAAGTGGCTGCATTCGATGGATTTGCATTGGGTTACAATGCGTCCTGTGCATACGAAGGCGGATGCGGAGAAACAGCGTCGGTTTCGAGAGGCTCTTGGCACGAACGTTGCCGAGCGTGTTCCTCCTACCGCTCCCAAGTTGACCTTGGAGACATGGTTCCAGAACGGGACGCGCCATGCTCGGATGGGCAAGCAAGGGCTAAGCCGTCGCCCGTGTGGGCAAGCACTGCAACACACAGGAAATGAACATTCATCTTCGTGACATTACGAAGGCCGTGTCCTCTGGCTCCCATGGCGTTGTTGGCCTACCACCTTTGCACATATGAGTCAGTTCATTTGCCGCTCTCGTTTCTCCTCTTCCTGCTCCCATTGCGTCAGCCTCTGCGACATTGCCTTCGTTCGTTTGTGGAGGCGCAGGGCCGTTTGCTGCTGGACGTAGCCCTGCCACATCTTTCGGACGCCGGGCAGTGGCTGCCGTCTGGAATAGGCGACCCCGGCCAGCCGATCGAGATCGAAGACGAAGCTGCCGACCGTGGGCCGTCCCCTTGCAAGTCGGAAGCCATGGCTCCGCAAAGTGTCCAGTGTGTATAGGCATTTGATGTCAGGGTCCGACCCTAACACTGACACCAATGCGACACTGCATTTCCCGCCCACCGGCAGACGCCGGCGGTTGTGAATACCAACAAACGATTTCAGTGAACGCCTGACCAAACGCATTTCTTTGCACAAACACCAATAATCCATAGCAATCTCCATCCATGAACACTGTTTCATCGAACAGGAACTCGGAATGATTCGAAAGGCTTCAAGAACTGTTGCCCTGACGCTAGCGGAAGGTTGCTCCTGTCCTTGATGAACTCGGGGCAGGAGACGCTCTCATCGTCGCTATTCTCGGCCAGAAAGGCAGCAGGGAAACCGCCTGGACAACCGAAGGGCCCGTGCAAAAGCAAGCTCGACCCGCACCGTCCAACCTGTCGAAGCCATGATATTGCTGGGTTGAAGTTACGCGAGGGGTGTAGTTTCAAAAGATTAAGGCGGCCTAAAGCCGCCTTGTCTTTTCTGTCACCCTTATCGGGAAGCGGTGATCCGTCGACGAATCCCGTATCTGTGATTGGAAATAAGGCGCTACAGTCCGACTGTCAAGCCTTGTTACGTTGCAAGTTTGGAGGCTTCGGGCTTGGGATCTATCACTTTTACACATATGATGCCAAAGCGCTTT
>JAPOOS010000309.1 GCA_026713305.1 Paracoccaceae bacterium | reverse complement strand
CTTCTCGCAGACACAGACGCGCACGCCCCGTTCGGCGAGAAACAGGGCCGTGCAGATGCCGACAATTCCTCCACCGACGACCACAATGTCGGTCGATTCGGGCAGTGGCCGGTCGGACGGCGATGTTGCGGGCTGATGGGATGACATGCTGTTGTTGGCGGCCACGAACGAATTCACACCATGTCCTCGCGCCGGCAGTTCACCAGCAGCTCCGCCACCGCGGCGGTGTTTGGCAGTTCGATGGTCGTGCGCACCAAGGTGGCCAGAGTTTCCGGCTGAATCATCTCGTCCGGCTTCACCTTGTCGGTGTAGGAGCTCATTCTGGTGTTTACGAAGCCGGGGCAAATCGCCGTGGCGCGAATGCCGCTGTCCCATGTGGCGTGGCGCACGGTATGGGTGAGTCCCATCATTGCAAACTTGGTCATGTTGTAGCCGACGAAGGAATTGCGCACTCTCTTGCCGGACAGCGAAGCGATGTTCACAATCCGGCCGCGGCCGCAGCGTTCGAGATGCGGAAGGCAGAGGCGGACAAGTCGAAGCGGCGCCTTCACGTTGACTGTCCACAGGCGATCGAGCGCCTCCTCGTTGTCTTCGTCGAGCCGCACCCTTTCGGCGGAGCCGGCGTTGTTGATCAAGGCGTCGATGCGACCGAACCGGTCTGCCGTCATGTCAACCCACCGCTTGGCGGTTTCGGGTCTGAAGGCATCGAATTCGGCATGCATCCGCGAGTCGTCCTCGGGGCCGTGAGCTGCCTCCAACTCGTCCGTCCGGCGGGCTCCGAGGCTGACTGCATAGCCGTGCTCGATCAACTCGCTCGCGATCGCCGCGCCAATGCCGCGATTGCTGCCGGAAATGAGGGCCACAGCCTTTGGCCGGTTCACATCTGCCATTTCTTCATGCCTCCCCGGCTCTCAGTCTTCCGCAGCGGGAACTGTGCGGATTCATACACCATTTCGGCCCGTCGGCAATGCCGACGCGAAATTGCGGGACGGTCGCGGGCATGGCCGTGAGTGCAGATCGACTTCCCAACGACACGGGTTCAAGAGACACGAGCCGCGGCAGGGAAAATGGCCGACAACGCAACCATCGGCCCGCAGTTCCGGGGCTGGCTGCAGCAGGACATTCGGCAAGGTCAAAAGGGAGGAGACCGAAAATGACAGGAAGTCTGCGAAAGGCGCTGACGCTGCCACCGGGGTGGCAATTGCTGCCGCACTGGCGCAGAGCGCCGCCGCTCAAGAGGTCAAGTGGGACATGGCCGATGAAAACGGCGAACAGGTGCTGACAGGTGTTGTTTGCCTAGTGTATCTTCACAGTGGTTCTGAATCTCTGGATTGCGGTTTGGAAGCTTCGGGTTTTGGATGGGCTTTGCCCATTTTGTCCCTGGCCTTTTCGACGGTGAACATCCAGGTTGGCCGCCTGTCTTCATTCTAGAATGAGCAAACAGTCGAGTTGCTGAGCAACCTATTGCTTGTCCAATGTTGCTTTCCGACAAACTTGGCGCGTTGGCGCACAACCCCAACTTGGAGGTTGTGCGTACCGCTAACTGCCAATGGTCGGATGACGAATGAGTTCGGCCCTGAGGCCAATAGTGAGCCGTCAGACCGGCTGCGCCGTCTTTCTCAGGTAGGGAAGCACGGCGTCAAATCCGCCAAAGCGCAGCTTGGCGTCTTCATTGGACACTGCGGCCGTGATGATCACGTCCTCTCCCTGCTTCCAGTTGGCCGGCGTTGCGACCTGGTGGTCGGCGGTCAGCTGAATCGAATCGAGCGCCCTGAGGATCTCGTCGAAGTTGCGGCCTGTCGTCATTGGATAGGTGAGCGTCAGCTTGATCTTCTTGTCCGGCCCAATGATGAAAACGGAACGCACGGTGGCGTTGTCCATCGGAGTGCGGCCCTCCGAGCTCGAACCTTCGGACGCCGGGAGCATTTCGTACAGCTTCGCCACGGTGAGGTCGCTGTCTCCAATCATCGGATAGCCGACGGTGTTGCCGGACAGGGTTTCGATGTCCGCCTTCCAGCGATTGTGGTCCTCGACGGGGTCCACGGAAATGCCGATGATCTTTGCGTTTCGTCTTTCAAACTGATCGGCAAGTCCGGCCATGATCCCCAGTTCGGTGGTGCACACCGGCGTGAAGTCCTTGGGATGCGAAAACAGCACGGCGTAGCCGTCGCCAATCCATTCATGAAAGCTGATGCGGCCTTCCGTCGTGTCCGCAGAAAAATCCGGAGCCGTGTCGTTGATGCGTAATGGCATTGCGTTCAATCTCCTGATCGATAGTGAAATGTGCCTTGTCTCTATCTGCTACTTTGAGGACAAAGTTTCAAGCGCCATGCGAGATTGCATCTTGTACGGAACAATGGTCTACATTTGGTGATTGGGACTAAACAATGTTCAGATTTCGGTGGAATTGCCGCAGGAGGTTTTGCATTTGCCAAATCCGACGGCACAACATTCGGATTTGCGCCTCCGGAATTCCGGCTTGCGGACGGACGAGACGGAGAGAGTTCGGCGCATTTGCATCCTCGGCAGACAGCGAAGGCACACAGCGCATGCCGCCGCCCGCCCGATTTCAATTCGGCCGGCCTTCCGGGGCAAGCGCCTGCCTGTCGACGCCGCGAATCTCCAGGGGCGGGTTTCCGAGCATGTGGCCAAGCCTGCCAAGGACATCGCAGCCGAGCTGCCAAAGAACGTGCAGGATGTCGATCGGCACCCAGTTCTCGGCGATTCTTTCGTTCTCGATGCGGTAGAAGTCCATGACCCGCATGCTGACTTGCCTGCCGGTGGCCGGAAGTCCCAGCCATTCCCCGAGGTGCGTGCATCGAACCGATGGCCAGCCACCGGTCACGGCGAAGTTTCCGTCGCCGATGCGCACGTAGTGCCCGGCGCCGCGCCGGTCGGGAAACCCATTCAGAAACGGGATTTGATGGTGGACACGAAAGCCGTGCAGTCCGCGGGTCATGCCGATGCCCGAAGCCGCGTAGTACTGGAAATCCGGCGTCCAATGCCGTTCAAGCGGCATGGATTCGATGCTGGCGCCATCGAACTCGTGCAATGCCCGCTGCATCGACAGGACAATGTCCAAAGAGCGTTCTCCCTGTCGAATCAATGCATCGTCAACGGCGCCGTCGAGAGTGGCTGGCGCCGGCCACATTCCCTCGGTGCCGAGGGACGGAGAGATCGGCCACAGGCCGGCCTGGCGGATCAGGTCCAGCAGATCGAGCAACACCCAGGAATGAGCGATCTTGCCTTCGACGAGGTGGTGAACTTCGCAGCTGCGCAAGTGCACAACCCCGTGTGTAGGCGGAATCCCAAGGAACGAATGACTGAAGGTGCCCTGATAATGGCAGAGCGACGCCACCAACGGCCTTCCGGCCACCGCCATGTCGGTGCGCCGATCGCTCCTGCACCTTCCGGCCACAAATATGGAGTCCCGGCGTTCCATGTCGGGAAGGGAACGGCGCAGGTTCAGCCAGAAGTCGGCAATGGCGTCGATGCCGCGAATCTCGTTAACGGGATGGCTGCACCACAGGTTCGCCCCGTCGTGGCAGCAGTTGCCGGCATCGCCTCCGGCGGCAAGACCGTGCAAAAGCGCGCGGGCCGTTCTCTTGAGCGTGGCAAGTTCGTTCATGTTTGGTCCTCCGTTTCCGCTTCGGCGGGCAGAAAATCGTCCTCGATGTAGGCTTGAACGATTTCCCGAAAACTGCGGTCGGCCTCGAAGCCAAGCGCGGCGGCGCGTTCGGCTTCAATTCTCTCCGGCCAACCGGCAACGATGCGCTGTATGAACGGATCGGGACGTTTGGCGATGCAGGCAACCGCGCCGTTGCCCGCGACGCTGCGCAGCGTCTCGATCTGCTCCTCGACGGTGCATGAAACCGAAGGCATGTTGAGGGCGCGGCGTTCGTCAAGGCTGGAAGTGTCGAGGGTTGCCGCGTGCGCAAAGAAGCCTGCCGCTCGCCGCGGGGAGGCATGGGCGTGCCGCACCGAAGTGGAAATCGGCAATGCCGCAGTCCTGTTGGCAAGCGGCTCGCGAATTATGCTCGAAAAGCAGGAGGATGCAGCTGCATTGGGCTTTCCCGGCCGCACAGTGACGGTCGGAAGTCTGAGGGACAGTCCGTCCACGTATCCCTTGCGGCTGAAGTCGCAAAGCAGCAGCTCCGAAGCTCGCTTTTGCGCTCCATAGGAAGTGCGGGGTTCGCAGATGTCGCGGTCGGTCACCGGTCCGTCGAACGGCGGCCCGTAAACCGCGATGGACGATGCAAAGACAAGGCGAGGCCGGTACAGCCTGCCGCTCGCCAAATGCTCCAACCTGAAAGCCTCGAGCAATGTCCACATTGCGTGCAGGTTGACGCCCCAGCCCTTGGTGAAGTTCGCTTCCGCGTCGGCGGAGACAACTGCAGCCAGATGAAAGACTGTGTCCGGCCGCAGTTGCGCCAGGCGCGCTGCCATGGCTGGGTTCCCAACGTCTCCGGCAATCCGGTCCGCCGTGCCGGCTGCGCCAGCCGGAAATGCCCGGTCGAACAGCGTCAGCCGGTCAACGGTCCGGCCGGCGAGGCCCTGGGCATCCAGGCGCCTTGCAATCCTTTGCCCGATCATGCCGCCGCCTCCGACTATCAGAACGGATTGCATGAATGCCTCCCTCCTTGAACCGCTTGCCGGCAAATGCCAACTCCATTGTTGCCGGCCCCAAGCTGCAAAGGATCCGCCTGCCGAATGTTCCAGTTGGTTGTCAATGCGAAAACGCGTGAAGTGAAACGGCGGAAGCCATGGCGATGATCCACAAATGGTGGCGCACCTCGAAAAATGCGGTTGATCATTTCTGCGCAGTTTGACAAGTTGACGCTCCTTGCGGAGCCGGCGCAACCGGACACCGCTGCAATGAACCACTCGTTCCAATTTGGCTTGAACAGGTGATGAAGGAACCGCTCCGGAAACGTAGACTGCCCTTGTGGCGCAAGTCGCTTACAAAACCCATCGTGATTCACGATGAGGCCGCCTATGAGGGCATGGCCCGTGCCGGGCACGTTGTCGCCAGCATTCTTGACGATTTGTGCGACGAGGTGCAGCCGGGAATCTCGACCCGCGATCTCGACAGGCTCGTCGAGGAGCGCATTGCCCATTACGGTGTCCGCTCGGCAACCATAGGGTACCGGGGCTACAGGCACGCATCCTGCATTTCGGTCAATCACGTCATTTGCCATGGCGTTCCAGGCAACAGGAAGCTGCGGGAAGGCGACATCCTGAACATCGATGTAACCATAGTTTGCGACGGGTGGTTTGGCGACAGCTCGCGCATGTATGCCGCGGGCAGTCCCACAATAAAGGCCCGCCGCCTGATTCGGGTGGCTCATGAGGCGCTGTTCGCCGGTCTGGCGAAGGTCCGGCCCGGAAACACCTTCGGCGACATAGGCCACGCCATTGAAAGGCACGCCGCCGCCCACCGGATGTCGTCGGTGAAAAGCTTTTGCGGTCATGGCATCGGCAGGCAGTTTCACCTGCCCCCGGAAGTGGCGCATTTCGGCAGACCGGGAACCGGGCCGGTTCTGCGCCAGGGAATGATGTTCACCGTGGAGCCGATGATCAATCTCGGCCGGCCCGAAGCCCGAGTGCTGGAAGACGGCTGGACGGCGGTCACCCGAGACCGCAAGCTTTCAGCGCAGTTCGAGCACACCGTAGGCGTCACGCAGGATGGCTGCCGAATATTCACGCTGTCGCCTGCCGGGCGGTTTTATCCAACCAATTTCCGGGCCGGTCGGCAGTAGCTTTCGTCGCTCCGGGAGCCAGCCGGGCCGAATCCACAAAATGAATTCGAACAGGGTTCCGCGAATCGGCCCGGTCTAGTTCAATTCCCGGCAACGGCATCCGCCTACGAACATTGTTCCGCGATAGTACCTAAGTTGCGAACTTCAAGAAATGATGCTGCCTTCCCATTGACTTTGGGGGAACATTGTCCTATCTTGGTTGATGTTCGTCCAAGCGCCTTCCGGAGCTTACAATGCAGCATTTTCCCGTATTCCTGTCGCTTGATCGTCGGCCGGTGATTGTTTCCGGCGCCGGAGAAGTTGCCGTTGGCAAGCTCCGCCTGCTGCTCAAAACCAAGGCCGCGATTTCGGTGTTCGGAAAGAACCCTGTTCCGCAGGTTGTGGCGTGGCGGGAAAGCGGCCGCATCAGGCATGTTGCTCGGCGGCTCGATGCTGGCGATGCCGAGGGAGCGGCGCTTCTCTATTGCGCCAATGACGATCCGGTCGAGGACGAGCGGGCGCGACGCATCGGAAAGCAGGTTGGAGCGCCGGTCAATGTCGTCGACAATCTCGAAGCAAGCGACTTCATCACTCCGGCGATTGTCGACCGCGACCCGGTGACCGTGGCGATCGGCACCGAAGGCACCTCACCCACGCTTGCCCGCAAGATTAAGTCGGCCGTAGAGGAGATGTTGCCGGCTTCGCTGGGCGCGGCCGCGACGGCATGCGCCGCCTTCCGAGAAAGGGTCGCCGACAGGCTGCCCGCCGCCCATCGACGGGCATTCTGGAGCCGGGTGTTCGAACCGGCCGGCTTCGAGTCAGTGGCCCGCCTGCAGGACGCGGCGCTGGAAGCGGCGTTGAGCGAACACGTCGACAGCGTTGCGGCGGGAAGGCAAGGCGCTGGCAGCATCCAGTTCGTTGGCAGCGGCCCCGGACGGCCCGAACAGGTTACGCTTGAGGCCCGCCGCCTGCTCGAACAGGCCGACGTCGTGATTCATGACAGCGGCATTCCCGGCCCAATACTCGAACTGGCGCGCCGGGAAGCCTTCATGGCTCCTGCGGCAAACGTGCGTTCCGGCGCCGCCGCGCCGCCGGCCAAGGGCATCGCATTCGCGCTCGACAGGGCGCTCGCGGGCGAAAGCGTGGTGTGGCTGACACCCGGCGACCCCATTCTCTGCGGCAACGTCGAAGCCGAGCTGCAAAGCGTCCGGGCGGCTGGCGTGACCTGCGGGGTCGTGCACGGAGCGCCGCTTCGATCGTCGCTGGAAGCCCTGAGGCAAGGCGACGAGCTCCGCCGTGCAGACTTGGACGGCGGCCTGACGCATGCCACAGCCAGCCATGCAATTGCCAACCAGCGAACCGGAGGCATGTGATGCCACGCAGATTCACGCCCAAGGTCATTACCTCGAATCACCTTCTGCGCGGAGACACGATATACCTGTCTCCGTCGGGTGGATGGGTTGACAGGTTCCAGGAAGCCAAGGTTTTCGTCGACGAGGCGGAGGCAACGCAGACACTCGCCGACATCGACCTGCAAAGGGACGTTCATGTCGGCGCCTACCTGGCGGATGCCAACGTCTCCGATCGCGGCGTGCCACGGCCAGCGCATTTTCGCGAGCGGTTTCGCGACACCGGACCGTCCAACTACTTTCATGGAAAACAGGCGGATCTCTAGATGTACAGCTACAGCGACTTTGACGAGAGCTTCGTGCGCGCCAGGGTGGACGAATTCCGAGGCCAGGTCGAGCGCCGCATCGACGGCGCCCTGACCGAAGAGGAATTCAAGCCGCTTCGGCTCAAGAACGGGCTCTACCTGCAATTGCACGCATACATGCTGCGCGTTGCCATTCCCTATGGCACGATCAACAGCAGGCAAATGCGACAGTTGGCGATGATCGCCGACCGCTGGGACAAGGGATACGGGCATTTCACGACGCGGCAGAACATTCAGTTCAACTGGCCGAAACTGCGTGACGTGCCCGACATTCTCGAAGCGCTCGCCGAAGTCTCGATGCACGCCATTCAGACTTCCGGAAACTGCATCAGGAACGTCACGGCCGATCATTTCGCCGGCGCCGCGGCCGACGAGTTCGAGGACCCGCGTCCAACCGCGGAACTGCTGCGGCAATGGTCCACCGACCATCCCGAGTTCCAGTACCTGCCGCGCAAGTTCAAGATTGCCGTGTCCGGCGCCCGAGCCGACCGCGCCGTTACGCGGGCGCACGACATCGGCTTGCGGCTTGTGGCCGACAAGTCCGGGGAAATCGGCTACCAGGTTCTGGTCGGCGGCGGTCTCGGACGAACGCCGATGATCGGCAAGGTCGTGCGTGAGCATCTGCCCAGGGAGCATCTGCTGCCCTACATCGAAGCCATCCTGCGGGTCTACAATCTCAGTGGACGGCGTGACAACAAGTTCAAGGCGCGCATCAAGATCCTGGTGCATGAAACGGGACTCGACGAGCTGAAGGCACGCATTGATCGGGAGTTCGAACAGCGGCTGGCGGACTTTCCGGGCGTCGACCCGAAGCTGGTCGACACGATCAACGCGGCGTTTGCGCCTCCCGAGCACGTGGCAAGGCCAAGCAACGGCCACCTGTCGCGAATCGGCTCGGACCGCGAGTATGCGGGATGGGTGCGCACCAACGTTGTACGGCACAAGCGCGCCGACTACGCCATTGTCACCGTTTCCCTCAAGCCGATCGGCGGCACTCCGGGGGACGCCACGTCTGAGCAAATGCGCACGCTCGCCAATCTGGCGGAACAATACAGCCATGACGAACTCCGCGTGAGCCACGAACAGAACATCATCCTGCCGCATGTCTCGCGTGCCGACATTCCCGCCGTGCACGACAAGCTCAAGGAAGCGGGCCTCGCCACCGCCAATGTGGGGTTGATTTCGGACATCATTGCCTGTCCCGGCATGGACTACTGCTCGCTGGCGACCGCAAGGTCGATCCCGATCGCAAAGGACATTGCCAGGCGCTTCGACGAACTCGGGCTGGAAAGGGAGATCGGCCCGATGAAGATCAAGATCTCCGGATGCATCAACGCCTGCGGGCACCATCACGTCGGGCATGT
>JAPOOS010000121.1 GCA_026713305.1 Paracoccaceae bacterium | reverse complement strand
CAACCGCCGTCGCATCCGCGGCAACCGCGGTAAGCGGCGGTCTGCGTCGCTGCCATGTGCGGGGTCGGGAGGAGATCCAAAAACGGATGCTGCTCCAGGCTGCCGCCTTCAACCTTGGCCTCCTCATGTCCAGACGTTTCGGCTACGGAACGCCACGCGCCCTGCAGGGATTGGCGGCGGCGAAAAGGGCACTCTGCGGCTTCAAAAACGCCACTTTCGGGCACCTGTTGCGCCATGTTTGCCGCATGGCAGGCGTGTTGGGGCTGTTTGGGCAGTTGCCTGGCGATCCAGGCGGCAGACAGCGCGGCTGGCATGGACCCGCCGCCAACTGAGCCTGACTAGAACAGGAGCGTGGGCCCCGCCATAATGCCTCAAGTTGTGGTCTCCTCAAGTCCTCTCTTTGACGGTCCTCGCTGATTTTCTGCATTGCTTTGCGAGTTAGGTAGTAGCAAAGTGCAGCAATTGTCGCTCTGGTGTGAAGCCCGGGAAAGTCCAGGGGATACGGCCTCATCTTTTGGCCCGACAGCCGAGACCACTCCCTATGAACCAAGCATGCCTGAGTTTCCAAGCAAAAGCGCACCGACCCAAGCGTTGGATATCGTTTCCGCGAGGTAACCGAAGACAGCAGCGGACGCGATCCACATGCAGGAAGAATGCAGGACAGGAAAGGCGATCAATGGAAGCATTGCGGGGACTCGCACTCGCGGAAACGAGGCAATGGGCATGGGTGAACATGATTTGATGACAAGCATGCCAACAGGAGTTGAGGCCTGCCGGCCATCCCATGAATGGCAGCTCGGTCCGCTTTCATATGGTCTCAGAATGCACTGTTTCGAATGTCAAGGCGCCAGTCTCCAGACACATTTCAATGTCGAAGACACCTCTCGAACCAGTGCGCACTCGGATCAACGCCAGCAGCACGTGAGCACATGCAGGAAGTAACACTGCCGAGGCGTAACTGATGCGTTTTCGTTGCAGATGTCGCTCGACATTGCCATTGGTTGAAGGATTATGCGAGCAGGCGCTTGATTGCTGGTTCGTAGACTGAGGACATTTGGATCACATGTTTGTCAAGCGAAAGTCACCAAGGACACAACCAAATCCCCCTGGCGTCTTCCTGGACGCGTGCGTGCTAATGGCAGACCCCGACATCATCATGCGGATACACGGAAAGGGTTACCCTGTCATTTCCTCATCGATTATCAACGAATTGAAAGCGCTTAGCGGACATGGCGCAAGCCAAGCGACTTTGGACAACGTTGACAAAATGGACAGGCTGCTTGCGCGCGAATCTCCAAATCTCGTCAACGCTTTGCCAGATGGGCAGAAACCCCGTCGTGGGGACAAGTTCCTTCGATTTGATCTAGGTTGGGTCGAACTCTACCAAATTCATCGCAGCCGCCGCCACCCAGGCTCGAGCTACAGCGCAAGAAATCTGGGAATAGCACGAGACTACGGCTTGCGGCTGCTGACACGTACCAGGCAAAACCATGAGGACGCGAAGAAGGCGGGTGTAAAGTCAACAGTCTGGAAGGGGAGACAGAGCTCACAGCGCTCCTCCGCCCGTACAAGTGCAGCAAGCGGGCCTCGACCCTTCGCCGTTGCAACTTCGGTTTCAGGAGTCAAGGACCACCAAATTGCCGTCTCGAGCATCCCAGACTCAGGAGACATCGTTACCTTGTCGGGCACGACGCGCCAATTCCGCTTGAGGCAGTCCATCGGAACGGGAGGAGAAGGGACGGTTTACCACACTCCGAACGCCAACATGGTTGCCAAGATCTACAGGAAGGAAAAAATCACAGGTCAGCGGTTCGCGAAACTCAAGCTGATGGTTTCCCGAGACGTTTCCTACCCGGGCATTTGCTGGCCAAAGAGCCTTCTGGCAAACCAGTCCGGCGAGTTCGTCGGGTACCTGATGCCGAAGGCCGAAGGCCACACGCTACAGAAGTCGGTGTTCGTCAAGAAGCTGCTGCTTGCGAAGTTTCCTGGATGGACCCGCAAGAACCTGGTCAATGTGTGCATCGGGTTTTTGGAGCGAGTCGAGTACCTCCACAATCTCAATGTCGTGGTCGGAGACATCAACCCGCTCAACACGCTTGTGCACGGAGATGGCCGAACGTCCCACTTTGTCGATGTGGACAGCTATCAAGTTGAAGGGTTCGCCTGCCCGGTCGGGACAGTCAACTTCTCAGCCCCGGAAGTCCTGAATTGGCAAAGCTACAGTTCCAAATTGCGAACCAAGGAGCATGAGCTATTTGCGGTAGCCACAATGCTCTTCATGATATTGCTGCCAGGCAAGCCGCCCTACTCCCAGCAAGGCGGAGATTCTCAGAAGCAGAACATCCTCAAGGGCAGGTTTCCCTATCCCTATGGAACGACGCTGGACGCCAGTCGTCTGCCCGCCGGTTCCTGGCGATACATCTGGACTCACTTGCCGGACCCGGTACAGGAGGCATTCCATCAAGCGTTCCGGCAAGGCATTCGCCACCCGGTTTCGCATTGGCTGGAGTTGATGGAGGAATACCACTGGCTCCTCGACAGGGGATATGTGACCGAAGAACTGTTTCCTCGTGGCTTCGACCTTAGGAAAGGCGAACAGAAACAAATCCACTGCTCCATCTGCCGACAGCAGTTCCCGGTCCACTCGACACATTACGAATTCCTGAAACTGGAGGGGCGTCAGCCCAAATGCACGCAGTGCCTGGAAAAGGAAAGGCTTAAGAACAGGCATTTCAGCGCTGCTTCCCCGAGTCCGGGTTCCAGCCACAGCCCCTCAACTCGCAGTGCAAGCGTCGGCAGCGCCGCCAGCACTCAAACCAAGAAGCCGAAGAAGAATCTCTTCAGCTTTCTGAAATCGAAAGCGCCAAGCAGCGCCGCCTCCCCAAGCGCAAGCTCCAGCCGTCCAGCCAGCGCTCAATCCAAGAAGCCGAAGAAGAATCTGTTCCGCTTTCTGAAATCGAAAGCGCCAAGCAGCACAGCAGCCACAAGTGCAAGCTCCAGCAGCGCCGCCTCCCCAAGCGCAAGCTCCAGCCGTCCGGCCAGCGCTCAAGCCAACCAGAAAAAAGTGAGACGCTTCCGCATTTCCTGGTTTATCTTGATGGTGTATGGCAGCTTTGTCGCGCTGTTGGCGACATTGTACTTGGTTTCTGTGGCACCTGCCTTGCAAGTGCCTTTGGCAGGTGCATGCATAGTCGGCGTTTGCGTCGGAATCTTCAAGTTCCCAAGATACATTTTGTCCTTGCTGGCCCTGTACGCCTTCGCGGCAGGATGGGTGTTCCTGTTTGCTACTAACTTCGACGACCTTGTGCCCGGTCCCTTGCTCGCAGGAACAGGTTCGGCGTTTGTCGTTTCCGACAAAGGTCACCTGCTCACAAATGCGCATGTGGTTGAAGGCTGTGACAGCATAGCCGTCAATGGCTTAAGGGCGAACGTCCTGAAAGCATCCGGCCAAATCGATCTTGCTCTAATTCAGGCGCGTCATCTTTCCGGCAATCAGGCTGCCGTCTTCGCACAACAACCGGCTTCGTTGAATCTTGACATTGCCGTCGTCGGTTTTCCGCTTGGCGGAATTCTAGGTGGATTGAACATCACAAGAGGCACGGTGTCGGCGACAAAGGGATTGAAAGGGTCGGAGTCCACCATGCAAATCAGCGCTCCAGTGCAGCCGGGAAATTCGGGCGGACCGGTACTGGACGCCAGCGGTTCAGTTGTCGGTGTAGTTGTCGCAAAACTGAATGCCGTGAAGTTTGCCGAAGAGACGGGCGACATACCTCAGAACGTCAATTTTGCCATACGTGGTAGGGTAGCAAAGCAGTTCCTTTCACAGAATGGTGTGAAGCCGCTAATGGCACGCCGCGCAAGTGCGCTTGATCCGATCGAATTGGGCAAGCGCGCGCAAAGCATTACATACCTCGTTGAGTGTCTTCACTGAATCGACCATTTCGAGCGCTGCTAGGAACAGCCTGCAGCGGCTTGAGCCAATGGAACTGTCTTCAAGTTCGGGGATGAAAGTTGGTTGAAACATTGCGGGAGGGCGGCTGATGTGGACATCGTGCGTCATTGGGCGAACTCCAGTGTTGTATTCCGCATGCATCCACTAACTCTTGCTTCCACGCCAGCCACTTTTCGAAAACAATGCCGGTTTTCCCGGACAGGCGGAGCCCAAACACGCACGTCTTGCAAGAGGCTCTGTTTGCAATGCTTCCTGACCGACGAGGAGTGGACAGTTACGGACAAGACAAGGCCCGCCTGACAAGCGCTGAACCTCTGCGCGACATCGACAATCGCTCCTGACACTGCACACGGTTGAGATTGGTTCAATGGCCTGTTGCCATTGTGAAATGTCCTCACCATGTAGGGTTGAGCACAACGTGCTTGTCCAGAACATGGGCCAGTAGTACAAATTGAGTTGGCGGAACCCGACCGTCATTCAAGACAATTGATTCAGGATTCTCAAGGAAGGGAAACAGCAGATGATAATTGAAGCTCAAGAAGCGGGTACGGGAAAGAAGTTTGTGGGCGAAGCGTCTGGTTTGGACGAGCCAGGCACGCTTGACTTTCTCACGTCAATCGCTTTGTCGGAGGAGGAGCTTCGGCTACAGATTGACCGGCTGCAACTGTCCGCCGATGCCAAGAGAATGCTGTTTGCTGTCGCTCGAACGACCATAACGGCAGGCAAAGTCGTCATCAGAATCGGACGGAAGATACTTGAGACCGTGATGTGGCTAGTTCGCAACTTTCCCAACGCCTCAGCAGGACTCATTGTCGGTTCGGTGCTTGGGTTTCTCGTGAGCAGCATTCCCATAATTGGCTTTATCCTGGGTCCGATCATGACGCCATTGTTGGCGGCGTTGGGGCTGGCCATTGGCGCAGTGCAGGACATCAAGGACAATGTCTTGAAGAGGAAGATTCTCAGTCAAGCCAGGCAATATGACAATCTCAGGACCACGTGATGTGCAAACGTGGAGAGCCCACATTGTCTGGCCGAGGCCACACTCTTGATGGAGAATGAGATGAACACCAATTTTAATGAATTTTTCGAAGAGCTGGGCATTGACGCCATAGTGACGGATCAAAGGGCATTCAAATCCAAACTGGCAGTTGGGGAGAACGCCTACGTCAGTTCTCGAGCGGTTTCCGTTGCCGAAAAGTCGATTGGCGCTGCGTCTGCCGCAGGTGTCGGCGGCGCGATTGCCGGATCGTCGATTGTCGCTTCCACATTCTTTCCGGCTGCGGGAGTTATGGGGTTTCTGGGTTTGGCCACTGCAGCCACACCAGTTGGTTGGGTTCTCCTTGCAGGGGTTGCCTCCGGGGCGGGCTACTTGGCGATCCGCAAGAGTCTGGAGAAACTCAAGGGTCCGGTCGAAGTCATTCCAGAATTCATCAATTCACCAATTGACCTGCTGGCACACCAGCTGTTCGGTTTGTTGGCTCCGCTTGCGCTCAAGATGGTCGGATCGGACAATGAATTCCACGCAGAGGAAATGCGCAGGACGCGTTATTTCTTCGTAAAGTCCTGGGGTTATGAACCCCGCTATGTCGATGCAGGGCTTGGACTCTTCAAGGACAATCTGTCGCAATTCAAAACCGAAGATGTTGCGCGGAAATTCGCGGAAATCTGCAAGGCCAACGAGGACTGCAACTATCGAGCAATAACTGGCGGCATTCTCGGCTTTCTTCGAGAACTGATGGAGGCTGACGACTTGATTCACCCTAACGAGGAACGTGAGCTAAGGCGCATCGAACGGGTATTCGAGAATGTCGGCGGTTCTGCAAAGCAGTCTTTCTGATGCCGCCAGTTCAGACAGAAACGATTGCACAGTTCATTTTGCTGGCCAAGTCATAGCACCCGAGCGATCGCAGCGGCAGGCATTTCGGATCTTGCAAAGTTGCTGTCCCGTCGTGGGAGGTCGGGTCTGTTTCCAGCGAAGTCACACGCGGCCTTCCGCAGCCAGCGCTCGCAAAAGTTTGCACAGGATCGTGCGGCTGCGCAATATTGCCGGGCCAATGCGTGATGTTGCATGTCCATGCCTACCCAGCTTTGAACTGGAGCACGAAGTCGACATTCGCTCCGGACGGCGGCACGCCGTGAGATCTGTCCTACAAACTGTCGCTATCCGGATTCATCAATGCTAGGCGCGATGTGCTTGTCCACAATATGGGCCGGAAGTACGAATTGAGTTGGCGGAACCTGACAGTCGTTCAAAACAGCTGATTCTGGATTCTCATGGAAGGGAGACAGCAGATGAGAATTGAAGCTCAAGTAGCGGGTACGGGCAAGAAGTTTGTGGGTGAAGCGCCTGGTTTGGACGAGCCAGGCGCGCTTGACCTTCTCAAGTCAATCGCTTTGTCGGAGGAGGAGCTTCTGCAACAGATTGACCAGCTGCAACTATCCGCCGATGCCAAGAGAATGCTGTATACTGTCGCTCGAACGACCATATGGGCAGGCAAAGTCGTCATCAGAATCGGACGGAAGATACTTGAGACCGTGATGTGGCTAGTTCGCAGCTTTACCAACGCCCCAGCAGGACTCATTGTCGGTTCGGTGCTTGGGATTCTCGTGAGCAGCATTCCCATACTTGGTTTCACCCTGGGTCCGTTCATGACGCCCTTGTTGGTGGCGTTGGGGCTTGCCATTGGCGCAGTGCAGGACATCAAGGACAAACCCCTGAAAGCAGGGATTGACAGTCAGGTGAAGCAATATGAGAATCTCAGGACCACATGATGTACAGCCGTGGAGATCCCACATTGTCTGGCCGTGGCCACACTCCAGTTGGAGAATGAGATGACCACCAACTTGAATGAATTTTGCGAAGCGCTGGGCATTGACGCCATAGTGGCGGATCAAAGGGCATTCAAAGCCAAACTGGCAGTTGGGGAGGATGTCTACGTCAGTTCTCGAGTGATTTCTGTTGCCGAAAAGTCGATTGGCGCGGCGGCGGCCGCAGGTGTCGGCAGCGCGGTTGCCGGATCGTCGATTGTCGCTTCCACATTCTTTCCGGCTGCGGGAGTAATGGGGTTTCTGGGTTTGGCCACTGCAGCCACACCAGTCGGTTGGGTTCTCCTTGCAGGGGCTGCCTCTGGGTTGGGCTACTTGGCGATCCGCAAGAAACTGGAGAAACTCAAGGTTCCGAGCGAGGTCAGCCCAGCATTTGTCAAATCAACAATTGACCTGCTGGCACACCAGCTGTTCGGTTTGTTGGCACCGCTTGCGCTCAAGATGGTCGGATCGGACAATGAATTCCACGCAGAGGAAATGCGCAGGACGCGGCAGTACTTCGTGAAGTCCTGGGGCTACAATCCACGCTACGTCGAAAAGGGACTTGAACTCTTCAAGACCAATCTGTCGCAATTCAAAACCGAAGATGTTGCGCGGAAATTCGCGGAAATCTGCAAGGCCAACGAGGACTGCAACTATCGAGCAATAACTGGCGGCATTCTCAGCTTTCTTCGAGAACTGATGGAAGCTGACAACTTGATTCACCCTAACGAGGAACGTGAGCTAAAGCGTATCGAACGGGTATTCGAGAATGTCGAGGGTTCTGCAAAGCAGTCTTTCTGATGCCGTCAGTTCAGACAGAAACGATTGCACAGTTCAATTAGCTCGCCAAGTCGCCGCAACCGAACGATCGCAGCGGCAGGCAGTTCGGGTCTTGCAAAGTTGCTGTCCCGTCGTGGGAGGTCGGGTCAGTTTCCAGCGAAGTCACACGCGGCCTTCCGCAGCCAGCGCTCGCAAGAGTTTGCACAGGATCGTGCGGCTGCGCCATAATGAGAATTGCCGGGCCAATGCGTGATGTTGCGTGTCCATGCCCGCCCAGCGCTGAACTGGAGCACGAAGTCGACATTCGCTCCGGACAGCGGCACGCCGTGAGATCTGTCCTACAAACTGTCGCTATCCGGATTCATCAATTCTAGGCGCGATGTGCTTGTCCAGGATTTTAGACAGAAATATAGGGAGCGTTGGCGGATTCTGGCCGCCACTCAAGACAATTGATTCATTCCATTTGGAAGGGGAACGGCAGATGAAAATAGAAGCTCGAGAAGCGGGTACGGGCAAGAAGTTTGTGGGTGAAGCGCCTAGTTTGGACATGCCAGGCACGCTTGACTTTCTCAAGTCAATCGCTTTGTCGGAGGACGAGCTTCGAAACCAGGTCAACCGGCTGCCACTGTCCGCCGATGCCAAGAGAATTCTGTTTGCTGTCGCTCGAGCGACCATTTCGGCGGGCAGGGTCGTAATCAGAATCGGACAGAAGATTCTTGAGACCGTTATGTGGCTCCTACGCAACTTCCCCAATGCCACTACAGGATTGGTCATCGGGGCGGTACTTGGGTGGCTGGTAAGCAGCATTCCGATCATTGGCGTCATATTGGGTCCGGTCGTGACGCCATTGTTTGCGGCGTTGGGACTGGCAATTGGCGCAGTGCAGGACATCAAGGACAAAGCCTTGAGGAGGGAGATTCACAATCAAGTCAGGCAATATGACATTCTCAAGACCCAAGCGATGTACAACACTTGAGAGTGCACTCTAGCAGGCTCTAGTTCCACTTCCTTGGTGAGTGCGATGCAAAATGTCTCGCAAAGGCGTTTCGAAAAGCTGGACGTAAACGCCATAGTGACGGATCAGCGAGCATTCAAAGCCAAACTGGCTATAGGTGAGAACGCCTACTTCAGCTCTCAGGTGATCTCGGCCGCCCGAAAATCCGTGAAATTCAT
>JAPOOS010000174.1 GCA_026713305.1 Paracoccaceae bacterium | reverse complement strand
CCATGGCCCTATCAATGTCGCTCCCGGCATGTGCTGAATCCGCGAAAAGGCGGAATGCAACCAAGAGTCGAGACTAAAGCGCTTTGGTATTAGATCAACACCTTCACCGTCATCGCAGGGTGACAGGGAGAGTTGCGGCGACCGTCACCCTCGTAGGGCGCGTGGAAGGCCTGCAAGTCCAGACTGTTGACAATTTCGCTCCGCCCATGGACCAAATGATCCTTCGGCAGCCATTCCCGCATGTCCTGCGGCAGCAGAACCTGCAGGTTCGGTTCATGAGGACGGCACATCGTGCCCATGGCAACTTGTCCTGAAAAAATTCAAGCCAATTGGTGACTACCACACCGAAGAGACGATGCATTCACGGGGCCTTTTCGGCTTGCTGGCAGCGGTCGAACGAACCAAGGGGAGGCCGCTGTGGCTGCATCATGACCCAACGCATTTATAGGGGCATCCTGCAGCGCACGCTGTTAGGGGCCGTATTTGTCCAGTGCCCACCGCCACAAACTACCCGGCACGCCCGGAGTTGTTGCCAAATGCTTCTTGGCGATGTGCAAACCGACAATTGCGGGGTCGTTCACCATGTAGCGAAATTCGGTTTTTTCGAATGCTTTCAGATTATCTCTGCCTGTCCAATGGTAGAACGTATTCTTGGCAGCGGCCTTTTCCAAAAAGCCGTATCTTCTTGCGAGGCGCGTAAACCCGTCATTGGCAAATATTGTTATTCCCAAATCTGAAGCCGTGTAGTTGCGTCCAGTCAGGCGGAAAAGGGCAGGCTTGAATAGTCGTCGTTTGATGCCCAGCCAAGGCGGAATCAGGCTCTGGCTGTTCCTTAAGTTGAGGTAATCCGAACAGATAGGGTTTGAACTGGGCAAGTAAATTGCACCGAAACCAATCCGAGAACGAGCTTCCTTGGCGAAGTACATTTCTGTCACGTCATAGGTGAAATTTCTGAAAAATAATGTATCTGAATCCATCCACATTCCCTTGTTCAATCGCTGGCATTCAATGCGAAAAAAATCGCTGAAGTGTTGAAAGGGACGTACAGAGCAAGGCTTGACCAGTGGATGAAGCCGCTCAATTAACTTTAGAGAGAGAACTTCCTCACCATTGGCTAGTTTTACATTTGCGGGAAGGTTGCAGACGTCACCGTAGGTATACAGCGTTACATCCATGTCATTTGCAACCATGGATGCAAGACAGACTTGGTCCACAAGTCGCAGCGGGCCATTGATCCACAAAGTGCATATCCTATTGGAATAGTTCATTTTGATCGATCAAATTTCGTCAATTGGGTTTGGGGTGGAGCAGGATTAGCGAAGTACCAAATCTAACATCGGTCAAGAACTTCATTCTCATTGGAGAACACTCTTGCTAGTTTGCCACAATGCACTATTGGTCATCGGCGGAGGCACCGGAAACGCAGAGCTTAGCTTCCACGTGATCACTGGACGGCAAGAATAACAGAAGATGGGATGAAGCTCAGCGTTAATCCAACCGGGGAACAGTGCGTGGATTGACGCGAGCAATTACAGGGACTGAGAGATGCAGCAACCCAGAGGCCTGACAATAACAGGTCAAACCCAAAATTGGCAATTTGAGCCTGAATCCGCATTCAAGTCTCTTTCCGCTCTCTTCTCAACACGGCCCCACCCAATTGTTTTCCCACCTAGCTCTGCAATTTCGGCGGTCTCGACTGGTCCGATTGGTTCTCGAACTGCCATAGCCGATCCCTTTCGCAGCGACATGAAACCTGCATTGCGCTACGCACTTCCGCGATCCGAATTATCCCACCAAGGGGATACGAGACATAAGACTCAACATAATGCCTTGCGGCACCAGATTTATGCAAGAAGCTCAATTTCCTGTCAAGCGATATCAAACGCAGCCAGCTATGCTCCACTTGCAATTCTGAGCTAGCTTTGTTTCGCTTCCGCCTATTCGACATTGAGATGTTTTGAGAGCTTGCTCTCCTATTGGTATAGATTGATTTGGTAAACACCATTCGGCAGTCGAAGAGAAGAAAGCCCCAAGCAACCGCGCGGTATCTATTTTATGTAAACCATGGGTGCGATTTGGTTCAACGATGCCTTGTGGAGCAACTTTACATTCCATCTCGATTTTGAAGAAATACCGCACACAGTTCGCAAAGTTGGCCCTATGTCCCATTCAGTTTGCGACGCAAATTTATTTGATTCGACGTACCGGCCCAAAGCATTCGCCAGTGACGGGGAGTCAACTTAAGGACTTGTTCAATGGCCCATATTCTGATGGCAATACGCAACCTTTCTGGGGGAGGAGCAGAGCGAACGGTGCTCTGGACCACCGCTGGCTTGGAAGATCGAGGCCACCGTGTGGATATCGCAATATTTGATCCAACGATTGCCTACACAGTAAATTTGCCGAGTCAGGCACGACTGATGATTTTGTGTGGACAGAGCAAGAGTGCCCGATGGCAACCAGATACTTTGCCCAAGCAGGCATATTGGCGAAGCGAACGAATTCCGCTTGTTCGAACGGTGTCGCCTATCGCCAAGCTTGTTGCTAGATATGGTATACGCTGCCTGACCGTGTTTCCGCAACCAAGAGTGTTGGAATGGGCGTGCCGATTGGCCCACTACTTTGAACACGAACAGCCAGATATCGTCTTCGGAAACTTGGGCCATTCAGAGTTTGCTGCTCTGCTGGGCGTTCGAATGGTATTTGGGCAGAGGGCCCGCCTACCGGTAGTCCCCATACAGCACTCAGTCTTGAATAGTGGGACAAGTTACGTCCGGCATGTGCGTTGCCTGTCTGCTGAATTCGCACACCATGTTACAGTTTCTCACGCAGTGGCCGAGAGTCTTTCCT
>JAPOOS010000153.1 GCA_026713305.1 Paracoccaceae bacterium | reverse complement strand
TACCCAAACGGGCCAACCGAGATTTGGGCCACCGTGAAGACTCGCTGCAGGAAAACCACGATCACCTGCTGGAGAACCATGATGAGTCCGGCCCACGCGGCCACGCGGCCGACACCGTTGGCAAAGCCTTCGAGCGCCCGCACCACCATCCACAGAAACTTCCGCTTCCACACGCCAATGACGGTGATCAGGATGAACGTTTCGATGAGGATGAAAAGCAACTCGGCGGAACCGCCGTAGTAGATGAACCTGATAAGAGAGGTCTTGTCAGTCCAATCGAGCCATTGCTGGGGGTGCAGGACGGTGTAGCCCAAGTTGACGGGCGCCATCGCCAGGTTCCAGATCAGTGAGCCAAGAAGGTCCATCGTTCAGCAAGCACAAAAACAGGTTTGACAATAATTTGGGAGTGGTTGTCCCGCCGTCGACGAACTGCCGACGGCGGTGAATTGGTATGCGCCCTAGGCAAGCACCCTGTCTCGCTGAGTTCGGTAGGTCGAAATCGAACGGTTTATCCAAGCCGACGAATCCAGCATGGCTGCCGTGAATTCGTCATAGATTCCCTTGAAAATCTCGTCGCCCATGTATTGGGCAATCACCGTGTCGGTCGCCGCAGCAAATGCATCCCAGACCTCCGGCGGGAATTCCAGGATCTGGACACCGGCATCCGCCAGACGCCGGAGCGCCGCGCCGTTCTCGTAAAGATACTGGCTCATGTTCCAGATGTTGGCATGTCCGCAGGCTATTTCGATGATGCTCTGGTGAGTCGTGCTCAGTTCGTTGAACCGCTCCAGGTTGCATGCCAGCGAAAGGCCCGCCGCCGGCTCATGGAATCCGGCAGTGTAGTAGAACTTGGTGATCTCGAAGAAGCCGGCCTTTTCGTCCGCCCAGGGTCCGATCCACTCGGTTCCGTCGATCGCGCCGGAGGCAAGCGCCTGATACACTTCCGAACCGGGAATGTTCTGCACGGAAGCGCCCATTTCGGTCAGCACCTGCCCGCCAAGGCCCGGCATCCTGAATTTCAGTCCGACGAAGTCCTCCGGACCGGTCACTTCCTGTCGGAACCAGCCGCCGGCCTGAGACGTCGTGTTCCCCGCCAGGAACGACTTGAGGTTGAAAATCTCTCCCAGGGCGTGGTGATGCTCCATGCCGCCGCCATGGTAGTACCAGTTGTTCAGCTCCGTTGCGGTCATGCCAAACGGCACGCCGGTGAAGAACGCGAATGCCGGATGTTGACTGATGAAGTAGTAGTCGGCGGCGTGATACATGTCCGCCTGCCCTGACGCCACTGCATCGAAAACCTCAAATGCGCCGACCAGTTCGCCAGCTGCCTTGACTTCGATTTCGAGCGAGCCGTCGGACATGGCGTTTACGTTGTCGGCAACCTTTTGGGCTGCGTCGAACACTCCAGCCAGTCCTCGTCCCCATGACGTGACCATGACCAGCTTCGTGGTCGACTGGGCAATCGCCGGGGCCGCCAGAGCGGTGGCGCCTGCGCCTACCGCGGATGTTGTGAGAAAAGCTCTTCGATCCATCAAATTCTCCCTGTCAAAAAGGCTTGATAAGGGCTTGTCGAACACCAAATGAGGTGCAAGCCACATTCCATTTAGTCGAATCTGCGGCTGCTGTGCAACCAGAAATTCCCGCAGCTGCCTGTGACCGCCTCGCCGGCCCTGCAGCGCCAGATCGGGAATGGCCTTCAGCCGCCGGCAAGCCGCTTCATGCAACCGTCGCCGGTCGGCCGAATATCCTTCGGTAACGTTCGATTTCCAGCTGGTTCCCAGTGGCTTTCTGCGGGTTGTCGGTGAGTTTGACGGTGGGTTTGCCATTGGCCGACAGGACCTTGCAAACCAGGGAGAACGGCGCCAGCCCGTCATCGGGAGTCAGCTTGCGGAAGTCGTTTGTCAGCAGCGTTCCCCAGCCGAAGCTGAGCCGCACTTGCGGCGAAAACTCCGCATGCAGCCTTTCGATTGCCGGCACGTCGAGACCGTCGGAGAATATGACCAGTTTTTCCGAAACGTCCTCGCCGCTGGCCCGCCACCAGTCAATGGCCTTTCTGGCCATGGCTGCGGCATCGCCTGAATCAATCCTGATTCCGGTCCACTTCGCCATCCAGTCGGGCGATCTTTCCAGCAGTTGGGCGGTGCCGTAGGTGTCGGAAAGAATGATTCGCAAATTCCCTGCGTAGTCCTGCTGCCAGTCTTCCATCAACCTGTAGGGCGCCTGGGCCAGCGACTGATCGTCTTCGCTCAGAGCGCAGTACACCATGGGCAGTTCGTGGGCGCTGGTGCCAATCGCCTCGACCTCTCGGCGCAGCGCGATCAGGCAGTTCGAGGTTCCGATGAACTTGTCTCCCAATCCCTCGATCAACGCCACCACACACCAGTCCTGCCAAAGATACGAGTGCCGCCGCCGCGTTCCGAAGTCGGCCAGCCGCAGCTTCTCGAGCCGGTTCAGCCGTTTGATCTTCTTCCAGACCCTCGTCATTGCCCTGGCATAGAGAATCTGCAGCTCGAACCTCCCCATAGCCTTGAGAATGGCTCGCGAGCGGAGTTCGGTGACGACCGCCAGCGCCGGAATTTCCCACATCATCACTTCCGGCCAGGAGCCTTCGAATTCGAGCTCGATCTGTCCGTCGCGACTGCCGAATCGGTATGGAGGAAGTCGAAGTCCCTCCAGCCAGTCAATGAATTCCGGCCGAAACATGCGGCGGACGCCGTAGAAGACGTTGCCTCGCAGCCACGTGGATTCGCCGCGCGTGAGGCGCAGAGTCCGAATGTGATCCAGTTGCTCGCGCAGCTCGCCCTCGTCGATCAGTTCTCCGAGACGAATGTTCTGACTGCGGTTGATCAGTCCAAACCTGACCTTGGTGTCCGGGTAGCGGGCCTGCACGAACTGGCACATCAGCAGCTTGTAGAAGTCGGTGTCGATGAGCGACCGCACAATCGGGTCGATCTTCCAGTTGTGGTTGAAGACCCGGGTCGCAATGTCGGCGGTAGCTTGAAACATCAGGACATTCAGGCGGTCGAAGACGACAGGAGTTCGGCGGCGGACACTTCGACCGCGCCCTTGCCTCTCATTGCGGTGCGGGCCGCCTCCAGCGACCCCTCAAGGTCGATGGCGCGGCAGGCTTCCTCGCAAATTGCCGTCCGGTAACCCAGGCTGAGAGCGTCCATCACCGAGTAGAACACGCAAAAGTCCGTGGCAAGGCCAATGCACGCAACGGCTTTGATGCCGTGCGAGGAAAGGTAGTCGTGGAGCCCTGTCGCTGTCCTGCGATCATTCTCGAAAAAGGCCGAGTAGCTGTCAATCTCCTGCCGGAATCCCTTGCGGACCGTGTGCCTGGCAGCGGCGGCGTCAAGACCTGGATGGAACTCCGCGCCGTGTGTGTGCTGCACACAGTGGTCGGGCCAAAGCGCCTGGGTTCCATAGGACAGTTCGATGGTCGAAAACGGCTCCTTTCCCTTGTGGGCGGAAGCAAACGACGAATGGCCTGCTGGATGCCAGTCCTGTGTCAGCACCGGGTGCGATGCCGCGTTCATCAGCGCATTCGCGGTTCCAACGATGCCGTCGCCATCCGGGACCGCAAGCGCGCCGCCCGGGCAGAAGTCGTTTTGAACGTCGATCACGATCAGCGCCGTGTCGTTGTTGCGGATCTGCATTCCCCTCTCCCTTCATGGGCTCCGGCTTCGCCGCGGGGGACTTGTCGGAGGCGCCGGTCCCGGCGCAATATGAAACAAAGCGAAGGCGCTTGCAATCAAACACGATCCCGCCCTGCCGCCGGAACCACGCCTGTTCCCCGGCATCGCCGTCTTGCGGTCAGTGGCCGTTCGGCTCCCGCACGGCGTCCGTCATGCGCACGAGAACCACCGCATCATCGTAGTCGAAGCCACTCTCGAGGCACCATGCGGGAACCTTGTGCCGAAGAGAATCGTACGGCTCGAAGCCAGATCGCCCATAGCTTGCAATGGCGCGTGCGTTCCTCGAGGAGGGTCGCATGACAATTGCCGCCACCCGCCTCTGCCGCTCGAGCAGCGCCGTCACTGCTTCGATGGCTGCCGGTCCGAATCGCCGCCCCCAGTGGCGACGGGACGCGATCCAGATGTCGAGTTCGGCAGCCCCGTCGCAAACGGAAAGGCTGACGGCGCCGATGTCCCTTCCCTGCACTGAAATGACGAACAGCCTTTCGTCGTCGTTGCAGGCAAAGAAGCTGTCGCCGTAGTCCTCGCAAAATTCGGCGTAGGTCGGGACGGGATGATCGGAGAACCTGGGCGGCCCCATCATCTCGGCCGTCGCGTCGGAATGCGCCAGCCAGCGGTAAATGCGTTCACGGTCGGCCAGTTCGGCTCCCCGCAGTTCGATTTCAGGCTCTTGCTTCATGATCCGCGCTCCTCGCACGATCGCGTTCCGGGCTTGTCGGCAATTGAAAAACCAGTGCATAGGCGCCATATTCAGATTGTTCAAACCTGTCTCGGCAACAGCCGGCAAAGCGCTGCAAAGGGTGGAGTTCTCCGTGAATAACGCAAGCACGGCAAGCAAGAATTACGACGAAAGGAGCATTACGACCCTGGTTGGTCTCGAGGGCGTGAAGAAGCGCCCCGGGATGTACATCGGCAACGTCAAGAACGGCGACGGACTTCATCAGATGATCTACGAAGTTGCCGACAACAGCGTCGACGAGGCGCTTGAAGAGCACGCCGACATGATCAAGGTGACGCTTCACGATGACGACAGCGTGTCGGTCTCCGACAATGGGCGCGGCATACCGGTGGGCATCATCGAGGACAGGGGCCGCTCCGCTGTCGAAGTGATCATGACCAACCTGCACTCCGGAGGCAAGTTCGGCACCAGGAACTACAAGATTTCCGGGGGCACCCACGGTGTTGGCGTTTCGGTGGTCAATGCGCTTTCCGACTGGCTTGAAGTGGAGGTGAAGCGCGACGGAAACCTGCATCGCATTCGCTTCGTTGACGGCGCGGCTGAAGAGCCGCTCAGAATAGTGGGCAGCTGCGACGCGGAATCGGGGACATATGTGCGCTTCCTGCCGGCGATCGAGCAGTTTGGCCGAATCGACTACAGCTGGGAGCGTTTGGAAACGCGCTTTCGCGAACTGGCCTTCCTGAATTCCGGCCTGCGCATCACCCTCCGCGACGAGCGGGGCGACGAGCCGCGGCAGGCCGAGTTCCACTCGGAAGGCGGCGTTGCGGAGTTCGTTTCGTGGCTGGACAGGGACCGCAAGCCTCTCTTTGACCAGCCGGTCACGATAAGCGGTTTCGTCGACAATGTGGAGATTGACATAGCGCTGTGGTGGACACAGTCGCTCTCCGAAATCATCAAGGCCTACACCAACAACATTCCGCAGATCGATGGCGGCACCCACGTTTCCGGGTTCCGTTCCGCCCTGACCCGCAGCGTCAAGAAATACCGCGACGAGTACGGGCAGGCGAAGCTCTCGCGCATAAAGCTGAGCGGCGACGACATCAGGGAGGGTTTGACCTGCGTGATTTCGATCGGGCGCCCCGAGCCTGACTTCAGTTCGCAGACCAAGGACAAGCTGGTTTCCACCGATGTTCAGACGGCGGTGTCGTCCTTGGTGTACGACAGATTCAGCGTATGGCTTCAGGAGAATCCCCAGCAGTCGAGGATGATTCTCAACAAGATCGCGTTGGCTGCCGAGGCACGCGAGGCAGCGCGCAAGTCGAGAGACCTGGTTCTGAAGCGGTCGGGCACGGAGATCGCTTCGCTGCCGGGGAAGCTTGCCGACTGCCAGGCCAGGGATCCCAGCATGGCGGAACTGTTCATAGTCGAGGGCGACTCTGCGGGCGGCTCCGCCAAGCAGGGGCGGGCACGCGCGTTTCAGGCGGTCTTGCCGCTGCGCGGCAAGATTCTGAACGTCGAGCGCAAGCGGATGAACGCCATTCTCGGAAACGAGCAGATTGGCACGCTCATCAAGGCTCTTGGGGCCGGGATTGGGCGGGATGAATTCGACATCGAAAAGCTGCGCTACCACAAGGTCGTGATCATGACCGACGCCGATGTCGACGGAGCCCACATCCGAACGCTCCTGCTCACCTTCTTTTACCGCCAGATGCCGGAAATCATCGAGAACGGTTTCCTGTACATTGCCCAGCCCCCTCTGTTCAAGGTCGCCAAGGGGAATTCGTCGACGTATCTGAAGAACCGCGACGGCCTGGACGACTTTCTGATCGCGCAGGGAACCGAGGGGTCTCTGCTGCGTCCTTCCCGCGGAGATCCGATCGCTGGCGAGGCGCTCGACGAAATCGTCGACGAGGCACGCAGGATCGACAGCTCGCTGGCGGCATTCCGGCCGGTGCATTGGATTCCCGCCATCGAACATGCCGCGGTTGCGGGCGTGCTCCGGCCCGACGTAATTTCAGCGCAGCCCCAAATGGCGGCAGACCGGATTGCCGCGCGCCTGGACATGTGTGTCGAGGAGTACGAGAAGGGCTGGATTGGCCGACCGACGCAGGATGGCGGGCTCGTCTTTCGGCGCACCATTCGTGGCATCGACGAAATGCGCACCCTTCGGTCACAGGTCGCCAGGTCTCCTGCCGGGCAAAGGCTCGCCAGGATGTCGGACAGCCTCTGCCAAGTCTACAACGAGCCGGCGACATTCGAAAACCGCCAGTTTGTTGCGACGATATACACACCCAGCGATCTTCTGCAGGCTGTCCTTGAGGTGGGCCGAAAGGGATTGACCATTCAGAGGTACAAGGGCTTGGGCGAGATGAATCCCGATCAGTTGTGGGAAACCACTCTCGACCCGAACGAACGGATATTGCTGCGCGTCAGGGTTGAGGATGTGGCGAAGGCCAACGATCTTTTCGTCAGGCTGATGGGAGTGGATGTCCTGCCTCGCAAGGTGTTCATCATGCAGAATGCCCTTAACGTCTCAAACCTGTCGATCTAGAGTCGGGACCGGTCTCGCAGACAAGGTCAACTGACGTTGGCCCGGCACACCCTCGCTTCGCCCGTCAGAGCGGACAGTCAATGATGACGGACGGTCCCGAAGAAGGGTTCGCCTGACGACTGTCCGACTTTCAAGGATGGGGATCGGCGGCTTGCGGCAGGTGCACGCGGACGAAGGATTCAGCCGGCATCTCGTTGCCGCTCATTCCCCTCTCCAGCCATGCGACGTGACACGGTTCAACCACCGTCGGGATCTGCAATGGCGTTCCGGCGGCAATCTCCAAGCCTTCGCGCTTTGCCCATCCCGGTTTGCCCTGCACATTCACGGGGCAGGATGTCCTTGGTTCGGCAACCGGCGTTCATCGGACTCTGTCTCGATGAAGATCATGAGCCGGGAACCTTGCCTTCAAGCGCCCTGGGAATCCCGCCGTTGCGACAGTGTGACCGCAATCATGGGCTGCCCCAGAACGTAGCCATCGCCCGCAGGCAAGGCAAATCGTTTGAACGACTCCTTGATCTGCAGCTCGTTGCGCCTGATCTTGGCCAGCCGCCGCGGGTCGACCTCCACTGCGTGCCGCATGACTTCTTCGGCGCTGTCCACCGGATGATTCACTTCGAAGGTGAGCCGTTCTCGCAGGACGGCGCCT
>JAPOOS010000122.1 GCA_026713305.1 Paracoccaceae bacterium | reverse complement strand
TGCCTGTGCTGCAACGGCATCGTGCCCATGCAGTATTCGAAGATCGCGGCACTTGAGGGGACATTGGTTTGCACGCCAGAAGAACTGTGTCGCCAGTTTTCGAATGGCACGCGACATTGAAGCGGTTTTCTCGCGATCCGCCCCATAGCCAACCAATTCGTGATAGCATGAATGTCCTTGAGAGCTTGCAATAGCGACTGGATTTCGTCCCAGGTGGCAGTCACGGGGCGCGGCGAGCATTGCCAACGGCGGCCGAATGTTGCAGGATTGGCAGCAGCAGGAACGCAGCTTCTTGAAGAGCATTTGCCTGAACCGGCATAAGGCATGGCTCTCGGCACCTCACCAAAGACACCTTTTCGCAATGGTCATTTCCAGTACTGTCACCGACCGGCTTGAAGTTCCCATTGAACAGCCGAAATCATGGAAATGAACCGCGGCGACTCGGCCAAGTCTGTCATTGGGAAAAAAACTCGTCCGGGAGTGTGAATAATCCCCCTGCACTGGCTCCATGTGCAAGATTTCCAACGGAGAATACTCCATCCAGCATATACTCAAAGCGGCACGTGAATTGCCAAGCCCCAAGCACATCGAAGTTCATCTCCATACCGTTCTAGCTTCTGACAATCCTTGAAAGGGAGAACAACATGCCACTGCCATTCTTGGCCCTTGCCACTCCAGTTCTGCATTCCTCCGGTATGTGGATCGCATCAACCGCTGCTTCCGGTTACCTCGCCGGTACGATTTCCAGTACTTGGATTGGCACATTTCTCCTTGGCAACAGCACTCTGTAGAGTTCTCCTGATCTGGTGTCGACAGAAGGGGTAAGTGGGGCTGCCAGCGGTGGTCTGTCGGAATTGTCGTCGGGTGCGGCACGCGGCGTCGGAGCCAAATTGACAGCAATTGGCCTTGGTGGCGCAGCCGGTGCACTTGAAATTGCTCCAGCAGTCACGTTTCTGGGCTTGACACCGGCTGGATGGGCAATCGGGTTGACCGCCGGGGCATTGATTGCAGCACTCGGCTCGTACTTCACTCACAAAAAGATGCAGCTGTTGAACGAAGAGCGCAGAAAGGGAGGTTTGGGCCCGATTACGCTTAAGTAAATTGTGAAGGAGGTGAGGCTTCTTGAATTCCGGTCTCTGCAGAACATTTTTGAACGACTGGAACGGGAGTCAGGCGACGTGACGCTGTCCAGCGACAAGACGGAGGTGACCATTGATGGGACCGTTTATCCAATTGACCGTCTGAAATATGTCATGAACGAAGACAGGTCGGAAGAAATCTTCTTCGTGTCACGAGCCAAGGCAAAGAAGCGCATTCTGCAGATTACGGCAGCGTCAAGTGTACAAGAACACTACTCGCATCCGGGCATTTACATTCGGCGTGAAGTCCTTGAAACACAAGGTTTGGCCGAGCCCACAGTGGCTCGAATGCTTGGCGTGGAACAATCGGAGCTTTCCGATTTGCTGGACGGCAAAATGGTTTTGACTCCGGACAGGGCGTTGCAGTTGGAAACATTGTTCGGCGTCAGCATGAACACACTTCTGCATATGCAGGCCATATTTTTCGCATCGAAACCGCACTGACCTTGTTGCGGATGTAGCCAGTCAGGGTAGTATGCAGAAGTGACAAAGCGAAGAAAAAGTTTGCTCGCGAACTCTTGACCCGAGGCGATTTGTCGCAGTTGATGGATCAAGCTCCGTACCATGCCAAAGAAACTTCGCTCGAAGCGAACTTTTGGCAAATATGTCGCCTTGACTCCATTGATTCATCGCAATGCGGGGCATTCTTGAGCGGCAGGTGATTCGTGCTTCTGAACTGATTCTCGGAAGGCATCCCTTTCACTATTGGAATCAGTTCCTTGTTCAGATGCAGCATTGAAGGGAGAAATCCACATGACGAGATTTTCCGAGCGCTATGGATTTGCGAAACCCAAACCAATGCTCAAAGCGGACGAAATCACTCCAGAACTCAGGAATGGGGTGTGGAACACTCTCGACAAATATTTCAGGCAAGGCGTTTACAACCGGAAATTTGATAGCCTTTCGTGTAATTTGCGCCATTATTTTTTCAAGCTTCCGGTGGATGAACGGTCCTCAAACAGTCATTCTGAACGCGAAACGTTGCTTGGATTGTATTTTGGGCTCGAATTCCCTCGATTCTACGATTTTCTGGAATTCCTGGTCGGCATACCCTCTACTGTTGAGGACGCTGAAACCTGGACAGGGAGATGCAACAAGGTCCTCGAAGAAGAGCGTGCAAGGTTCCGCTTTGTAGGCAAGTTGATCGCGCCTATCACCGAACCACACGAAATCGAAGAAATCGAAAACGCGTCAAGCGACGGATTCGGCAGCGAGCATATCCGTCAGGCGGTAAGCCTATACGCCAAACGACCAAATCCGGACTATCGAAACTCCATCAAGGAGAGCATTTCGGCGGTTGAAGCCACCCTTCGAAACCTCACAGGCAAGAAGCATCGAAACATCAATCATGCACTTGCCGATTTGGGCGACAAGCGCATCGACCTGCATCCTGCTCTCAAAAAAGGGTTTTCAAGGATCTACGGCTGGACCAATGACGAAAACGGCATTCGCCATGCTCTAATGGATAGTTCCAGCACGGTTGGAGAGGCGGAAGCTCGGCTGATGTTGGTGATGTGTTCGGCGTATGTGAACTACTTGACAAGCCTTTCGACAGCCAAAGACATCGAGTGAGTGACCGGGAAAACATCCTGACACCCACAGGCCGTGCCAGCCGCTCCACTGGCGGATTCAATGCACCCTCTCCAAGACATGTTCATGCATCCATGGGGCCACATGTCCGTGGATGCCTTGTTTCCCAGGAAATCCCGTCCCGGTAGCAGGAGGAGTTTCCGACAGGGTTTGACATCGCAGTGGAAGTAGGCGGAATCAACGCGCGAGTGAAACCTGCTAAACCAGCCGATTTCGACGTGGTTCGCGCAGGCTCCGCGCGCGGCGACCCTCGCCTTGTCGAACGATCGTCAGGATGCGCTGAAGCTTGATTCCTGTCCCGGCATCGATGGCAAGGAAGCCATGTGCAGTTGGCCCACTTTCGGGCCAGCTGCCGTCTGTGTTCGCTGCCTGCAAGGTCACGAAATCACCCGAACCGATTCGCTGCCCAAACCGTGCTCCATGCATCGCATCCACAAACTCTCGTGGGCCAGAACTTGCTGCATCGTGCGGAGCTATCTTGGTTGACCCGGATAAGGTTCCCTGAAGTCCAGTTTGCAGGAAGCGGGCCATTTCGGAATGCCCGCGAATTTCGCCTGCGGGATGGTTTGCCTTTGATTGCCACTTGCACCGCAGAATTGTCCGCAATGGCGATCAGACCGGAGGTCGGGAATTGACTGGAACAACTGTAGCCATTGAAGAGGCATTGGTGCAGGACGCTTGCGAGTGTTTCCGCCGGGTTTGTTTCAGTTTGGCTCCAACTTCATCAAAGACCTGCCGACTCCTTGCCAAATCCCTTTCCTCGCTCCCGCAGATCTGGCCACCAGTTGCCATGACTTTCTCAGTGCCCGATTGGAAATTCGGTTATTGCGCCTTTCGGATGGTGAGGCACGTCCAGCGTGGTATGCCGCTGAACAAAAGTCCAATTGTCAATGGAGAACACCATGCCTTGGAACGAAGCCGATCGCCGTACACACAAGCGTTCCGACGACAGTATGCAATACTTCCTGACCGACGAGGAATGGGAAGTGATGAAACCACTGATACACAAGGAGGGACGCATGGGACCTCCCCGCGTGACCTGCATGCGGGCGATCATGAACGCCTTGAACTACATGGAATCGACGGGCTGTCAGTGGCGTGCGCTTGACGACAGGTTTCCGCCAGTCTCGACGGTGCGCTACTATTTCTACAAATGGCAGCGTCTTGGCGTCCTGGATGGCATT
>JAPOOS010000176.1 GCA_026713305.1 Paracoccaceae bacterium | reverse complement strand
GATCGGCTTTGTTCCAAGGCATGGTATCCTCCATTGATAATTGGAATTTTGTTCAGCGGAATACCATGCTGGACGGGCCGATCACCATCCGAAAGGCACAAAAACCGACTTTCCAATCGGGCACTCAGGGCCGAACTCATTCGTCATCCGACCATTGGCAGTTAGCGGTACGCACAACCTCCAAGCTGGGGTTGTGCGCCAAAGCGCCAAGTTTGTCGGAAAGCAACATTGGACAAACAAAAGGTTGCTCAGCAACTCGAATGTTTGCTCATTCCAGCCGGCATCGTACGTGGGCGAATTTCTCTTGGATGAGTACGCGAGTGGCAGGCCAGAGTTGGTTGTGCAGCGAGTTGCGCACCGCCACTTTTCCTGCATAGGCCTATCGCCAGGAATTTCTTGGTTGTTCTGTGCTGGAATATTTCTAGCGCAGACATCCTGATCGAGCATTTGCCTCATACCACCGAATCATCATGCGTTTCTCAGGGTAGTTTTTTCGGATATCCTTCATCACACAGTTTCGCTAGCGCTGTGAGAGCAACGACCGACTGCTTTTCGCTGGAAGGGGGTTTGGACTCGTTTGAGACCCATCCGAGCACTCCTATATCCTTGGGTGACAGCAGTCCCTTTTTTCGCCCCCATGCGAGAGCGTCTGCCCAAAATGGTTTTCCTGCTTTGTGAACTCTGAGCTGAGCTTCAATGCCTGTTAGCATTTGCTGCTGGACTTTTGCTTGGTGTTTCTTCTCTTTTTCCGCTCCTACCGTTACGAGTTCATCATTCAGTTCATGGGGCCATTCGACATTGATGTTTCTTGCTTGTTCCCAACAAGCCTGTTTTTTGGCCCATTCTGTGATATTTCGCATCTCCTCGGGTGGATGGCAAAGAACAGAGTTTATTCGTTCCGCAACGACCGCGATGGTTTCCCTCAAACCTTCTCCCAATGCTTGCCGCCGCCAGATTGAGTCAAAATTGACGGCGCTATCGGAGTCTTTCACGTGAGAGCTTATTCGGGCAATCGTGTAGGCAACTATGTTTGCGCGGAAGCCGCCTTTGTACCATGGCTGTGCGGAGACGATTCGCTCGGTTGACTTGAACACAATTGCCTTTGCGATTGCCTCGCAATACCAATCCTCGTTGAAGCTGTCAGAAGATTTCTTCCATTTCTCCCCGACACGCCGTGAAAAGGCAGCGAAATTCTTTTGCGCGCCTTTGCTGACCTCATGTGGTCGTTCGTTCCACACATTCAAAAATTTTGCTAGGTCGGTCTTGGTAAACCTTTGACGTCGCGGATATTCGATATCAAACCTTCTTCTTTGAACGACAGTCCTTTGTGCTCTCGCATCCGCGTATTGACCTCTCGCCCTCTCGTAGAACCATTTGCTTTGCTGAAAGGATCCATCGGGAGAAGGTGCAAATATGCGTCTCGAAAAATTCTCTACTCTAACGTGGAATGGGTGGTTTGCGAAGAAATCGGAAGCTGCAATACGGTTCTGGGAATTTGCGTATTCCGAGATTTTGGGGACAACTTCGGTCGCGCGACTGGAATCCACAACGGAAAGTTTCATCTGTATGAACACTTGGGAAAGTTCTTTGCCTTTGAGCATTGCAGAATGAATTGACCCTGTTGTCTGACCTCCATTTACGATTTGAAAATTTGTTATCTTCCGCAGAGACAAACCGCCGTGCTTGTTCCGAATGTCAACCTCATGTGCGGTGGCGGTTATTCCGTTATTGTAGGCAAAGAACATTGAAGGTACGTTGTAAAGAGTATTCCGAATGCCGCGATTCACTTTGCTGCGGGCTTGAAGGAACACTCGAACGTTTTGTTCCAACAAGCGGGGACCCCACCGATCATAAATCTCGGCAAGCACCGAAGCTGGAATGACTGCAAGATAGGACTCGTGAGCATCGCTGTTTCGCTGCGCGGGAAGTACGTCAATTGCACCTCCAAAATCGCTTTCCAAGTCAATATCAAGAACCTCTGGCTCGCTACTTGTGTCGGCATGGTATAGCCGCTTCAAGTCCCAGACATTGTAGGTGGCTTGTTTGCCCTCAAGCTTGGCTGCCGGTCTGCCATCAACTCGATCGCTTAGTTGTCTGTTGCTTATCAATATCAAGCGAACCTTGCGAATTCGCTTCCATCGACTCGCAACCATGTCTGCAAGACCAAATGCCGGACTGGTTTCCTCCAACGAGTTTCGCCATTTGTCGTCAAGCGCGAATTTGACGAATCTTTCCATTCGCTTAAAGACGGCGCCCATCTCGCTACCAGTAAGTCGACCGGTTGTATGCTCTGCTTTGAAGTCTAGCCCCAACAGGTGCAAGGTTCCCGAGGAATCGAGTGGATCTCCGCCCGACCCGTCAATTCGAATTCCGCGAGTGGGGTGCCAATACGATGCGCGGTCAGCTGTGTCGAGATCACCCTCTTCCATGAGGTGCGCACACGCCTTTTCAAAGAATATATCCTCTACAAACTGCCCGTTCGCGTCAGCTTCCGCGAGCACGTCTTGCCTGAACATTTCAGCAAATTCCTCAATGGTCATGGATGCCCTCGGCCATGCTCTTGACCACAGTGGTCTCCTCGACAATGAACTCTGAACACTGCTTGAGCACGATTTGGTAGTTCAAGTTCGTAACTCCCGCCGGTAGCATCCGCGGGGTTATCCTCGGAAATCCATTTACCACTTTGTAGAATGAAGTATTTCCAGGTGACCAGTACCTGTCGGAATAGTCATCATCGTGATTGAATCCAACTGCCCATAACAGTTCTTCGTATTCATCACCTACAACAGGGTCAGTTGTTTCGATCAGCTTGCGAATTCGATTTACAACGTCAGTAACAGTTACTGAATCCGCCTTTTCTCCATGCGACTCCGAGAGCTCGAGTGCGTGCAAAAAAAGATGTGTCTCGCAAGTCGAGTCTAACTGTTCCGCCGAAGAAATTCGTAGCGAGGAGGCTGTCGGTGAACAGGCCTTGGATTCAATCGCCACTGACCCTGTCTCGAAATCTCTGTGTGCTCCGCGTGGACCAACCCAACTTCGAACACCTCTTTCTGTTCCAATTGCAGGTATCACACATTGCTCCAAGAGCACGAGCTCGCCGATCAATCCCTTTTGTTCTTCGCCTGTAAGCCTCTTGTCTCTCTTTCCCTTTAGGAATTGATGCCATCGCCATGTTCGCAATACGCAAGTGTCCAGCGCTTCTTGGCCCGACCCGGCTGTTCCCAGAGCATCCACTATGCTAAGACAGAATCGATGAAAAATCTCTCGATGGGCTAATTCCGTTAGCCTGAAGACAAGATAACCTTGTTGGCCGCTTTCGTCCTTCTCCTGCATAATGCAAAGAGCGTTTAGCGTAGGCAACCTATGCTGTGACACAAGCTCCGATTCATGGATAAGGATAAACTGTTGTTGTCGGCGCCAGTCAACTGCCCAATAGGCGCCCCACAGCGCGGACCCCACGCCTTGAACTCTCTTTCCGCTGTAACCACTTTCCGCGACGGGCGGATCAAGTGCATGCCAAGGATCTTCAGTCATCGGTTTCGTCAGGGTAAATGTCCTGGAACCATGTTTGATTGACGATGTATTCCACTGCCTTTTCATTTCTGCGAGTAGGTGGAAAGCTAATGCTCCAAGCAACAACAGGGGTTGCTCCGCTTAGATCTTCATTTTGCTGCCCAATGGCCAGTAAGTGAATAATCATTAGTGGCCGCTTTCGAACCCTTCTGTAAATCCGATCCGGAAAGTTTTTTGTACCTTCAACATTCCGGCCTGCAATTGCTTCTTCTTCCAACCATTCCTTCTCCACCTCTTTCCTCTGCAATTTAGTGAGGCCAACCCTCTCCACGCCACGGCTCGCAACTCTCCGTTTCTGCGCAAAACTAACGGTAGTAGCGTTGCTACCTCTACTAGGAACCCTTCGCTGGCAAATGACTCTAAGGCCAGGCAATTGATAGATCAGGGTGCGTGGCGTTTCTAACTTGACACCCGCGAACAGTACATCCCACTCGTCCAACTCACCTTTGAGGCCCTTAATATACATTCTCACCTGATCTGATTGGGTTAGTGGTGAATGCGGATGGTTTCGAAACCTCATTAGGAATCTGTCGATTGTCTCTATCGGCACGTTTTGCACCAAGCATCCCTCGGAAACCTTTTTGCCAGTCGCGGGTCCAATGCCACAAGACATCAAGTGTTCCACTAACTTCTTTACAGCTTGGATATTGGTTTGATGCGCCGACGAGTTTCTGTGCAGCACGGTTGTCTCGACGAACCTGTTTGCCAGTGCAATCTTGACTCTGTGTTTGACACCCGCACCCATCTTGTTTCGGGCAGTAACCATTAGCCAGTCTGGATGGCCACGCACTTTCAGCCCAAACTCTTGGGGTGTGGCACCAGCACTTTCCATTCGAACAAGGTCATCCCGCAACTCTTCGATTGAATCGGCGATATGCTCGTACCACCCTCGGGCCTCGTCAGTGATCCAAACTCGACAAAGATCGCTGTAGTGATCCCGATAACCGAACCATCGCCCCATCTGAAATAGCGTGTCGTACATCATTGACTGACGAAGCACATAGCTGACTGACAATCCCTCAAGTGTCAGTCCGCGCGATAGAGACAATCCCCCGACAGCAATCACTGTCCTTCCATAATCCCGATATTCGGAATATTTTAGCGAATTGGACGATTTGCTGTTGATCTCTGCAACGCGTATGGAACTGACGGCTTCGAGAAGCTTTGTCCGAACTTCATCCCAACTTCCTTTCGCAACATCGCCATAGTGCTTTTCGAGCGTGTGCTTTAAGGCCGCGATTTCTGGGTCCTCCAGTGCCTCCAATTCTGGTAGACTTCCATTTACTCGAATACTGGCCGTCATATCGTCGACAAACGCGTGTATCTCGTTCCGCACTTGCCGCTGAATTGACACAAAGCGGGAAACATTCACGAGCATGGAATTGTGAACCGAACGCTGTCCGCGAACCAATCTTATGGCCTTTGCCAGAACAAATGTACGTACCGCCTCCAACAAACTCTTTGGTAGATTTGTTACGTCATGATCTATCTTGTGGGACATCGGAAGCACATCGTGATGATCATCTATCTCTTGAACAACCCTCGCTGTCCGGTCACCAAAGACTTCCTTGGCACCAAAATAATTTGAAGGTGCATTCAACGAAACAATGAAATTCCGCGGAAACAGGTCTGACCCTGCCTGTTGATCGTATTCTTTTGGATCGATCAAGATGTTCGCAAATGGTGTGGCGGTATAGCCAACATAAGCACTTCGTTCGAACAAGCCCAGTAAGCTACGAATCAAGCGGTTTATTGTTGACACCTCTTCCGCATTGTATCTGATATTGATTGACGCGTTGTCTGCCTCGTCGTCGATCAATAGCATCGGTTCCGAAATTGTGTTGGTGCCGAGCTGTTGAGCGTTGTGCGTAATTAACCAATCGATCAGATTCTTGAGAATGTTCGTCTCCTTCTTGATAACGAACAAAACTGGGTTCAGTAGGTCCTTCAATCGGATATTGATCTGATTTGCCGCTGACTTGCTAAAGTCATTGACTGTGGTTGTGAATGTGACGGGCGTTTGATTCATCCCTTGCTTGCCTACGCCAACTGGCCTGCGGCCAGTGACGCCTATTCCGATGCCGGATTCGTAACCAACGAATGCCTCATCCAACCGTTCCTGCGTTTGGCTACGCAACCTATTCTGCACTCCCGCAATTACGATTATTACGCGATATCCCGCATCGGCCGCTTTGGTCACCACACCAATGTAGTTTCCAGTCTTTCCCGATTGGACATGCCCCATGACCATTCCTCTTCTCTCCCATGGCCCATTTTTCTTGGGATTTTCGAGATATCCGAGGACTCTGTCCGTGTCGTTGTCAATCGAAGCCAAGACCTGTCTCGTAAAGCCTTTCGCTTCAAGCAAAATCCGGTAGCGATTCCAGTAATGCCAATCTATGCCAATCTTCCTCTTGTCCAACCAAGGCTCGAACGGGCGTGAGAGTGCTCTTGCTGTCCTTAGCCGAATTCCGACGGTTTCCTCGAGCTCCAGAGCGAGTTGTTCCGCATCTTCATCGGTAACGCTTCGGTATGAACGGCGAAGGCTCTCTAATTTTTGTCTAATCTCATTTGGAGTTAGCTGTGAACTTGCGGAAGTGACAAGGAACCTTGACAACTTACGGAATTCTTCGTGATTACTCATTTTCGACCTGCGACATGATCCTCGATCAGCCTCTCGGTATCTGACCACTGGCTGCGGAACGGCTCAGCTGTACGCATTCTTTTCTTGATCTCTTCGCAGGAATGTCCCCGCTCCACTAAGACGTCGCATATGGTTGAAACGATATGAAGCAGATCCCTGGATGCCAATGTTGAGGAATGCACGGTCTCGGGGTGGGAACTCACATCGTTGTGCAACGATTGAATCGGCAAAGCAGAGGCCACCAAGCGAAGAAGTCGTACAAACTGTTTTCCCTGTGCTGACGATAGGCCATTCTTGAATTGTTTGAATGCGGGGTTGCCTGTGTCAATGTCATAGGAAATCTGATTCCACTTCTTTCGCCGTATCCATACCGGAAGTTGGTTGGTGGAGGTTTGCTTGGCGCCCCGGGCCGTGTATACGCGCTGGGAACCTTCTGCCATTTTGTCGATAATTTTGCTTAACCGTTTCCGAACCGCTGTCGGCGGCTGAGCCGATGCCTTCTTGACATCGATTTTCCATTCCGCGTCCATAGTATTTGGAATAAAAATGCCGACTCGGGCCAGTTTTGTCAGTTCCTTCTTGCGGGCGAGACGAAACCATGTGCCGTGCACTATTAGCCTGTGGTTGCGGTACAAATAGAATCCCTGGTTGCTGACGTAACCCTCCTGCAATGCATATCGTTGCCAGTCGTCAACTGACACCTTCGCATGGTGAGGCAACGTAACGGGGCGTATTCGAATCATTTGACCACGGTGCATCATCACCTCCTCGGAATGATGCTGTGTAGCCCCATGGTTGGAATGAAACGGATCAAGAGGTTCAAGGACGCTACCGTTCATCGAAAGGCATATTCGGCGTATACGCTCAGAACCGGTCAGAAAATGATGAAAAACACAACTCAGGTGCGTTGCGGCGGCGTCTAACTGCCGCACCAGATCCTGCCTGTCGGATGAACCTACCAGACGGTCGAGCTTCTCCCACACGACGAGTGTTCCGCATTCCTTCAAGCGTCTGGACCAGCGCACCTTGTCCTTTTGGTTTGGGATCTCAATTGTCCATCGATCATTCTTGGCAACGGAATCCAAGTCCCATATCGCGCACGACGTCACTCCATTTTGTCGGGTCAAGACGGTTGCGCGTCGACACTGCGAAAACGATGCAGTCTTTAGCCCAAGGCCAAACCGGCCGAGGTCGTTGCTTTCACGTTCCCAAAGGGGGTTTTGGGAACCAGGTCGCATCGCCTCACGCAACTGCTTCCAACTCATTCCGCACCCGTTGTCCAACACTCCGATAGCTGGATTGTCGACATTTGTATCAGCGAGCAGCTGAATCTCGGTTGCACCTGCAGCGATAGAGTTGTCGATGATGTCAGCGATTGCAGTCTTAAGCGAATAGCCCATGTCTCGCAAACTCTCGATGAGAATCGCTGGACTAGGAGTAAGTTCCAGTTCCGAGCCATGTGGTCGAAAAGCTTCCTTGATCATGAACCTGCTGGCTCAAATGAGATTGCTGTGTAGCGCTTGGGTTTTTTCTTCACGCTACGGTTTGCCATTCCGCTAAATGGCCGCCCCCTTGATCGCTTGTATTCCTCGATCAAACTAGCCACTCTCCTGGCAATTTGAAGAGCTAGATACGGGGGTACGGCATTGCCGACCTGAACGTACTGTCGGGTCCTGCCGCCCATAAAGAGGTAGTCGTCTGGAAATGTTTGGAGCCGAGCAGCTTCCCGGACTGTAAAACTGCGACATTGAGTCGGATCTGGATGAATGTAATAGTGGCCGTCCTTTGATATGTGACTTGTAATCGTGCTCGAAGGACGCTTTCCTATCTGGACTCGGAATCTGTCGGTGAACTTGCCAGTTCGCCAATTCATGTGGTTTGGAACCAGAAAGTCCGGGAAGTCTGCTGATCTCGGTGAAGTTCCCTTAGCTATGGCAAACGCTGCCGCAAACAAGTACCTCCCAATGTCGCTTGGCATATGCCCTCTCCTGTCGTTGTTGGGAAGGCATCCAATGTTTGCGTTCTGAATCCAATTCCGAAAGGGTAGAGAGCTCTTCAACGAAGTTCTGTCCGGCTCTTCGGCGTACTGTTTCATCAATCTTGCTGCTGCCACCCTTTCTGCACTATGAACAGCATCCCTGAATCGCGACATTTGACTCGAGGTCATGCCAGGCATTGAAATCCTCATGAGACGTTTGCATGTTGCCATGACGACATCACACCATGCCTCCAAGTTATCACCGCGGCTTAGCCGGCTGCGAAGTTTCGGCATGCATCCGATGACATCCAACACCGAAGGTGGCGAGTCACACTTTTTCAAGCGGAGGAAATCTCCTGCCGGCAGGGCATCTACAATGTCATTTCGTACACATACAATGATCACTCTATGTCGGGTCTGGGGAATTCCGTGTTCTTCAGCGCGGACCAGAAAATCTGTGGCTCCTCGGTCTTCGTCCCAAGCCCCGCTATCTGAACCTGAAACCGTGAAAAGTCGATAGCTATCGATGCCTGCGGCGTTTCGCAATTCTAAAAGGACTTTGTCCATGATCAGCTCGTCGCCGAAACGGGCCGACAGCATTCCCTTTACGTTTTCCATAACTGCCACAGCAGGTCTGAGTTCTCCAAGGACTTTGACATACTCAAGGTATAGAGACTGCCGCTTGTCCCTTGCGGGGTCGTAGTTCAAGTTGCCGGCATTTCTTGATCTTCCTATGAGTGAGTACGACTGACACGGTGGCCCCCCGAGGAGTACTGCATTCTTGCCATTCCGGCTCCTTATGCGCCGAATGCGGCTCAACACTTCTTTCGTAGCACGCGAAGTTCCAAGCTCCATTTGTAGGGTCTCTCTTGCCGCCTCGGTCCACTGTTTCGGGTAATGCCTGCCCCAATCAGGCATTTGGGTCGCGCCGGTCTCAAGAAACCATTTGTATTCTTGAGGACATTCTTGGCCGAATTTCCGAAGAAAGGCCCTCATCAATAGTGTCTCATAGGCCGATTGTTCGAACTCAACTGAAAGTGCCACCTCGAATTGCGCATGCCCACGTTTGTCACGGTGCCCGGCAAATCCCTCGGCCAAGCCTCCCGGTCCCGCGAACAGATCAACGACTGGCGTGGCATCTGTCATACATTGACGAACAGGCATGATGCTTCTCTAGTGTCGTAGCACGGTAATTTTCGAGGTTTGAGACATGCTGCTTTCAGAGCCGACAGTTTGTTGTGATTGTTGAATGCCCGCATGCTCCCGTGGTTGTCAAGGGATGCGTCGATGAATCTGGCTCGATCGGGATTGAGAGCCATGTGGTCCTCACACGGTGGGTAGAGGCGGTTGATTTGCGAATGGGCGTGAATGAAAGTCGGCCACCGGCCCTGTTTTCCAGCATGTCCGGCCTTCGGGGGGCTGAACATGGCGCTTCGTTTCGATTCATGGGGGTGTCCACAACAATGGAGGCGCTTATGACCAACATGCGCTGGCGTGTGGAATTGCACCCATCGGAACGAGACGAATTGAAGGCCCTGCTTTCCGGCGGGACGGAACGCGTGCGCCGCATCAAGCGATCGCAGATTCTTCTGGCTGCCGACCGAGGAACGTCCGACGCCGAGATTGCCAGGCAGGTGGGCTGTGCGTTGTCGACTGTCACACGGACAAAGCTTCGTTTGGTCGAGGGCAGCCTGGGATGGCCCTCAAGCTCAGCGGCGACGAAGAGGCTCTGCTGGTCGTGCCCGCTGAACGCTCGAACTGCTGTGCAACGAAATAGTTCGGCTTGCCGAGAACAGGCTCAAGCCATGGCGCAAGGACAGGCGGTGCATTCCCAAGGTCGATGCCGCCTGCGTCGCCGCAATGGAGGACGTTCTCGATCTCTGCAATGATCCGCACGACCCGTCCCGTCCCGTGGTCCCGTTCGACGAAACCCGGACAATGTCAGCGCTGCGGCCATGAATGCCGGCGAAACGGCACCGCCAACCTGTTTGTCTTCCTCGACGTCCATCGCCCCTGGCGGAAGGTCAAGGTCACCGAACGCAGAGCCTCGGCACACTTCGCAGCCTGCATGCAGGACCTGACCGACATCCATTTCCCGGAGGCCAGGAAGATCAGGGT
>JAPOOS010000207.1 GCA_026713305.1 Paracoccaceae bacterium | reverse complement strand
TGCGCTTCCGCTCCACGCGGACGAAGCCATTGTGGCGGTGGCAACCAATTTCACCTATGCAGCCCGTCATCTCGTTGCGGAGTTTGAAGAAACAAGCGCACACCAAATTGTGCTTGTGCCCGGTTCGACGGGACGCCTCTATGCCCAAATTGTGAATGGCGCGCCGTACGCGGTTTTCCTGGCGGCCGATGCATCGCGCCCTCAGCTGCTGGAGGCGCAGGGACTGACGGTGCAGGGGAGTCGAAGTACATACGCCATCGGCCGCCTGGCGCTTTTCCGGAGAGGTTCCGCCGCCCCTCGTGAATCCTGGGAGTCGGCGCTGGGACGCGGCGACTTCCGGCACTTGGCAGTGGCGGAGCCGGAACTTGCGCCCTACGGAGCTGCTTCAGTTGAAGTCATGGAAAGGCTGGGACTTGCGGACAAATTGAAGAACAAGCTTGTAGTGGGCGAGAGCGTGGGTCAGGTAAGCGCGTTTCTGGCGACTGGAAATGCCGAACTTGGGTTCCTTTCGCTGTCCCATGCGATGCGAGCGCGGGAACTGGGTTTTGGAGACTTCTGGCTGATTCCAGACGGATGGCACAGCCCTATTCTTCAGGAGATGGTGTTGATGAGAGCTGCGGAGGACAATCAAGCGGCGGTGGAGTTCCACGAGTTCCTGTCTTCCGAGCGGGCGCTCAGCCTGATTCGGGCATCCGGCTACGTGATTTCCGGTGATTCGGGCAGTCGAAGTGATTGAGCTTGATTCCCTTTGGCTGACCTTGAGGCTCGCAAGTCTGTCGACAGCGATCCTGATGGTGTTGGCGACTCCGCTTGCCTACTGGCTGGCTACAACAAAGGCTGGGATTAAGCCGATTGTCGAGGCGGTGACTGCATTGCCGCTTATCCTGCCGCCAACCGTGCTCGGCTTCTATTTGTTGATACTGTTCAGCCCCAGTTCGGCATTCGGTTCGCTTTGGGTGCAGGTGACGGGTCAAACCCTCTCGTTTTCATTCACGGGAATCCTTTTGGCCTCGGTTGTCCATTCGTTCCCCTTTGCGGTTCAGCCTATGCAAACAGCGTTCGAGAACAACGGCCGACGACCGGCGGAAGTTGCCCAAAGCCTTGGTGCATCGCCCTTCGACGCGTTCATCACCGTAACGGTTCCAATGGCCCGGCGTGGATTCCTGACCGCGGCGGTGCTTGGATTTGCCCATTCTGTCGGCGAGTTTGGCGTGATCCTGTTGGTGGGAGGAAACATTCCCGGCAGGACCCGTGTCATATCCATCGACATCTACACCCATGTCGAAACATTGGATTATGCAAGTGCGCATTTTCTCTCCATGCTCACGCTCTGCTTTGCGATGCTTGTCCTGTCCCTGGTCTTCATCGTGAACCGGCGCTACCCCATTCGAACCTGATGGAATCATGCGGCTCCTGATTGAAATCGAGGTCCGTTTTGGCGAGTTCGTTCTCTCGGTGAACGAATCGTTGACTCTCGATGGGGTGACCGCGCTCTTTGGGCCCAGCGGCTCCGGCAAAACCACGCTGCTTAGGTGCATCGCTGGGCTTGAACCCAGGGCGGAGGGCCGAATCGAAGCGGACGATCAGGCTTGGCTGGATTCGAAGGCAGGCGTCAGTTTGCCGGCGCACCACAGAATGGCGGGCATGGTCTTCCAGCAGGCGCTCCTGTTTCCCCACCTGTCGGTCAGGAAGAACCTTCTCTATGGCTGGCGCCGGCGGGGCCAGCGTCCAGGTCCCGATTTTTCTGAGGTGCTTGATGCCCTGCGTCTTGCGCCACTTCTTGAGCAACGTGAGAACGAACTTTCCGGCGGCGAAATGCAGCGCGTGGCCCTCGGTCGCGTGCTTTTGTCCGCGCCGCGAATGTTGCTGCTGGACGAGCCTCTTGCTGCGCAGGACGAACGTCGCAAGGCGGAGATCCTGCCATATCTCAAACGAACAATTCGCGAGTTTCAGCTTCCTGTGGTTTATGTTTCCCATGCTGTCGATGAAGTGATGCCCATGGCTTCGAGAGTGCTGCACATGGATAGTGGACGCTTGCAATCCTCGGCGGCGGCAAGGGTGTCTGGCGGCACAGCCTTCGGTGCAATCCTGCTTGGCGCAACGCTGCAGCGGCAGCTCGACAGTCGACTCGCGGTGTTTTGCGTCGGCAACGCCGAGGTCATCGCGTTCCTGGATTCGGACACCCCAAACGCCCGGGAGGTGCTGCTGGCAGTCGAGCCGCGCGACCTCGTCATTGCAACAGGCAAAACCGATGCGCCCTTGAACGCGGGTGCAATGGACTGCACGGTCCGGTCCATAGGCGAGGACGAAACATCCGGAAACTTGGTTCTTGAACTGGCGGCAGGCAGTTCTTCGTTCAGACTGGAGCATTCGTTTGCCCGTCATTCCGACACTGTCCTCCGAGTTGGCCAGAAAATTCGCGTCTTGCTGACCCAGCCTGCAAGAGTTGCCAGCCCAATTGTCCAGTCTGGAACCGGAAGGGACAGCGCCTGACATTGGAGTCGGGAAGGAGAGCGGCCATTGCGTCTTGCTGTGTCGGCGGGGGTTGCTTCCGACAGCGGCATCCTGGAAGGATTCAGGTGATTCGGCTTGAACTGGGGCAATCCTCTGGTATGCCACTGCGTGTGCGGGCGTGGCGGAATTGGTAGACGCATCGGACTTATGCATCATCGTGAGTGCCCTGTCGGAAACGACGGGAGTAGAACCGCTCAAATTCGGGGAACCCTCACCGGAGGCAATCCCGAGCCAAGCCTGTCGATTCGACAGGAAGGTGTAGAGACTAGACGGGCGGCACCTAAGGCCATTCGCTAGGGTGAAGGGATAGTCCAGACCACAAACCTTCGATTGAAGGGCAGCGCAAGCTGTAGCTGGTAAGAAAATCCGTGGGCCATATGGCTGTAAGGGTTCGAGTCCCTTCGTCCGCACCAAACCTCAACGGTCTGCATTCCCCTGCCAGGACAGCCAGTCGCCAGGCGTGTCGATGTCCGTGGTCGCTCTGTCGCCTGAAAGCGAAACCGGGTGGATGGCCTCAAGTCCCGAAGCCAGTCTCCGCTGCAGACCCCGATCGCCTTCAGCCTCGCTGAACCACCAGAAGAGCCGGTTCGGGATTAGCACCGGATGTCCCATTTGACCGCGTTCGGAACGGGCGCGCACAATGTTGCTGCCGTCGAATTCGGAAATCAGGGCATCGATGTCTCCGGTCTCGATTGCCGGCATGTCCGGGAGAAGAATCAGCACACCGTCGCAGTGAGGGGCCACGCCCGACATGCCGGCTTTCAATGTCGCCGACATCTCGTTCACGGCGCTTTCGGAATAGCATACGACGATCTTCAATCCCGCCAGCTCCGCCTGCCGGAGCTCCTGGGATCGACGCAGGACGACGATGACCTCCCGAGCCTTTGACGCCATGCCGGCAAGCGCGGCGCGCTTGATCAATGCATGCCCGGATGCGGTTAGCAGGAGCTTGTCCATTCCCAGCATGCGGCTTGACCTTCCGGCAGCCGGCACAAGGACCGACACCCATGGACGCGGGGACTTGCGACTGGGGGGACTCTTGCCTGGATGTCCTGATTCAGTGGCCATGATTCGAATTCAGCGATTCTAGGAATTGGATTGCGAATGCGCGATTGATTCGCTGTGTGTCAGGCACGAGGCCGTCCTGTCAACTTCAGGATGACAGGCGGCAAGGAAATTGGTAGCGGAATTCTCCCGACACTTGTGTATGATCGGCGCGAAGGGACCATTGTGGAGAGAGAGCATTGACCCAACATTACAGAGTGGCCGTGATTGGTGGTGGGGTGGTCGGCACATCCGTTCTGTACCACCTGGCGAAGTTCGGTTGGCATGACAGCTGCCTCATTGAGCGTTCAGTACTTGCCGCGGGATCGTCCTGGCATGCCGCCGGCGGCATCCATGCGTTCAACGCCGATCCAAACATGGCTGCGCTTCAGGCCTACACGATCGATCTGCTGACCGAAATCGAACGCGAGTCGGGTCAATCGATAGGCTTGAACATGACTGGCGGCGTTACCATTGCCTGTCAGCCTGACAGGTGGGATTCGCTGAAGTCCAGCTATCGCATTTACCAAACCATGGGCATTGACGATTGTCGCCTCATGACTCCGGCCGAGGTCAAGGAAGCCTGTCCAATCATGAGGACCGAAGATGTGCTGGGAGGGCTTTGGGCCGACCGGGAGGGCTTTGTCGACACAACAGGCACGGTCAACGCGTATGCCGTCGCCGCGCGCAAGCGAGGAGCCACGGTGCTTGAACACAACCGTGTGATTGAGTTGGAGCTGCTGCCAGGCCCGAAATGGCGGCTGATCACCGAGCAGGGCAATATTGTGGCGGACCACGTGATCAATGCGGCGGGCCTGTGGGCAAAGCGCGTTGGACGAATGGTCGGAGTGGAACTGCCGCTGTCGCCACTTAAGCATCACTACCTGATCACCGACACAGTGCCGCAGCTGGTTGGCAGCGATGCCAGGTTGCCCATGGGAGTCGACCCGGAAGGCTTCACCTACATGAGGCAGGATCAGCTCGGGATTCTCGTTGGAATTTACGAAACGAACCCTAGCCACTGGTGCATTGAAGGCGCACCATGGGACTACGGGATGGAGTTGTTCGAGGAGGACACCGAACGGCTGGCCGACGAGCTGGACATGGCGTTCCATCGCTATCCGGTGCTTGAAGATGTTGGCGTCAAGACCTGGGTGCACGGCGCTTTCACTTTCTCGCCGGACGGCAATCCATTGGTGGGTCCCGTTCGCAACCTGCCGAACTACTGGCTGGCCTGCGGAGTCATGGCGGGCTTCCTCCAGGGCGGAGGCGTCGGCAAGACGCTTGCCGAGTGGATGATTCGTGGCGAATCCGAAGTTGACGCATGGTCAATGGACATTGCCCGATACGGCGATTTCACGTCAAACATCGAATACATACGACAGACGACCGGCCAGTTCTATTCCAGGCGGTTTGTCCTGCAGTACCCCAACGAACAACTTTGGGCCGGCCGGCCTCTCAAAATGTCCCCGGCCTACCGAGACCTGAGCGATTCCGGCGCAAACTGGGGTGAGAGTTGGGGACTTGAAGTGCCGCTTTTCTTTGCTCCCAAGGGATTCGAGGAGACCCCTTCGCTGAGACGGTCGAATGCCTTTCGAATTGTAGCCGAAGAATGCAAGGCGGCCCGCGACCAGGCAGGCATTCTGGACATTGCCGGCTATTCGCGTTTCAGGGTGACCGGTTCCGGCGCCAGAAAGTGGTTGGATCATCTGCTTGCCGGAAAGCTGCCGCCAGCCGGCAGGAGCCGGCTGGCTCCTATGCTGGCGGTTTCCGGTCGCCTGAAGGGCGACCTGATGGTGCTGAACTGGGACGGCGGCGAATGGTGGATAATGGGCAGCTACTACCTGCGGCAGTGGCACATGCGGTGGTTCGAGGAGTTTGCCGAAGACGGCGTCCTGGTCGAGGACATATCGGATTCCATTGTTGGATTTGCGGTGGTTGGCAACAATTCGCGCCAACTGGTTGAGGCTGCCGCTGGCCAGGCCATATCCAACGACAGACTGCCATTCATGGCGATCACGGAAATGGACATCGGGCTGCTGCGCGCCCGGGTCGCCCGAATTTCGGTGACGGGCGAGCTGGGCTACGAAATCAACTGCCACGCGTCCGATCATGCAGCGCTGTATCGAACGCTGAAACAGGCCGGGGAAGGTCTGAATGCCCGCGACATTGGATTCTACGCTCTCAATTCCCTTAGACTTGAAAAAAGCTTCGGCGTTTGGAGCGCAGAGTACCGGCAGGAATACGACCCCATCGAGACAGGCCTTGATCGGTGGATCGATGACGGAAAGCGCCGGTTCGTGGGCCGCGATGCGTATCTTCGCCGAAAGGAACAGGGCTCGGAACGAAGGCTGGTTACTCTTGAACTGGATGCAAGGGATGCCGACGCCGTCGGATACGAGCCGGTGCGGGCCGGCAGCGAAATCGTGGGATTTGTCACGTCCGGATGCTACGGACACTATGTGGGCAAGAGTTTGGCCATGGCGCTGGTTTCACGCGAAGTGTCGGCGCCCGGCACGGCGCTTTCCACGCACATTCTGGGAACGAAGGTTCGGGCACGGGTAATCGAACGATCGCCTCACGACCCGAACGGAGACCGCATGCGTCAGTAGCGGCCCAGACTGCAGGACTTCGAGTCGGACCGAAGGGAAGAAAAATGGAGCGCAGGATTGGGACTCGTGGGTCCCTTGGCAGGAGTTTCGTCCTGAAGACGTTGCTGATGACCTTGGCGCTGGCCATGGTTTCGCCGGTTTCCGTGTCGAACGCCGCCGTTCGCAACATTTCGTCGGGTCCAGTCGTTGTTGACAGGATTGCAGGAGGCTTGCGCGTTCCCTGGTCAATTGCCTTTCTGCCCAACTGCGAATTCCTGGTCACCGAAAGACGAGGCAGGCTTTACCATTTCGACGCCAGCTTGAACCGAACCCGCGTATCGACGAACTTGAGGGTCTTCGGGCGCGGGCAGGGCGGTCTTCTTGACGTGATGGCTGCCCGCGATTTCGAGCGCACGCGGCGCGTCTACCTGACCTACGCCTATTCGCCTGGCGGCGGAACGGCCGGCACGGCGATCTCCGCTGGCAGGCTGGCCGCAGACAACAGCAGTCTGGAAAGTTTGAACCGGATTTTCGAGGCCAGCCCGCGCTCCTCCGGAAGCCGCCACTTTGGGTCTCGAATTGTCGAGGCGGACGACGGTTCGCTGTATGCAACAATCGGAGAACGCGGCAGGCGCAGTTCGGCTCAGGATCTTTCCAGTCACAATGGCTCTGTCATTAGGATATGGCCCGACGGCAGCGTGCCCTCGGACAATCCGTTTGTCGGACAGGAAGGACGGCAGTGGGAAATCTGGTCATACGGTCACCGCAACGCGCAGGGGGCAACGTTCGATGCCGCTGGCAACCTGTGGCTGTCGGAGCACGGCGCCAGAGGGGGCGACGAAGTCAACCTTGTCGAAAGGGGGTTGAACTACGGATGGCCGGTGATTTCCTATGGCCGCCACTATTCCGGTCTGCGAATCGGGGAAGGCCACGAAAGGGCTGGCATGGAACAGCCCGAATTCTACTGGGACCCCTCGATAGCTCCTTCCGGCATTGTTGTTTATTCCGGCAAGCTGTGGCCTGAGTGGAAGGACCACATACTCGTTGGTTCGCTGAAGTTTGACATGATCTCCCGGCTGGGGAATTCAGGTGGCCTGAGGGAGGTTGAACGCATCAGCATGGCCGAGACACAGCGCGTTCGCGATGTGCGAGAAGCGCAGGACGGCTCGATATGGTTCATTTCCGAAGATCTGGGCGCTATCTATCGCATGATCCCGCGCGATGTGGCTTCCGACTCATTGTCATGCCATTGAATGGCGGCAGGAGATTCCCGTTTCGGTCGGGTGCAAGCTCCGCGGTCAGGAGGCTCGTGTCCGTGGTGTGCGTCAAGTCAGTTTCCTCGGGTCAATGGTGTCGGTTGCGATTTCGAGCGATTCGCCCGTTTGGAGTTCCCGAAGGGATTCAGTGCCGTGCATAGACACGAATTTGACTGATTCCTGAGAAGCAACTAAACGCACGGCAACAAGATATGCGGACCGACGCAACAACCGGAGAAAGCCCCAGCATGACCACGCAAACAAAATTCGGACTGCTCTTTGCCGCCATCATCGCCGTAGCAGGTTGCGGCGGGCCTGTGCTGGACATCAACACGCCAAGCGAACTGCACCAAAGTCAGGCAACCGAGGTCCTTGCCAGAACTGCTGTGGCGCCCGCGCGAAACGTCAGGCGCCACCAGATCAGTTCGACTGTCGACCGCGTGGCGTGGCGGGTTCGTGCGGCAAGTCACAGCATATGCATCGAACTTCAGCTGCCCTACGAACGCTGCGAAGAAGTTCGCACCGCGCAGATCAATGTCGAAACATACAACAACGACCCCAACGCCTACGCCGACTTGGACGGCAACATTGGTCTGCATGGAGGTCTTGTCCGAATCTCCGGCAGCGACGACGAGATCGCTGCCGTGCTCGCCCATGAATTTGCCCACGTGATGTACGGACATGTGGACAGCAAGATGAACAATACTCTTGTCGGCATGACGATCGGCGCAGGGCTGGCGTCGGCATTTGCCGAGAACGACCCGCGTATGACAGAGGGGCTCGTCGAGCTGGGTGGCGACATAGGCAGCACGGCATACAGCGTGGAAATGGAGGTCGAAGCAGATCGAACTGCCATCTACATCCTGAAGCGGGCAGGCTTTAGGCCGACGGCCATGCGGGACACCATTGTACGCCTCAGCCGTGAGGATGTACGCCGACAGGCAAGCGGGATGGGGAGCGTAGGGTTTCTGCAAACTCACCCCAGCAACGACTGGCGAGTGGCTCATATCCTGTCCGCGATCGAAGACGCGGAATACGGAGTTCCACTGATCATTGCGGTCTATTGATCGCAACCGCTGCGGTCTGGCATGCGCCGACCGGTCCCGCATTCTCCAAAACGTCTGGTCGGCATTCGAGGCGCCCAGCGACCTTGCAGCGAGCTTTGAGGTCAGGCAGGATTTCAACCTTGTGGATGGGGCTGGCTCAAGCATTCCCCTGAATGGCTGTGTCCGATGAAAATTGCAGGATCGGCGCACGTTCCGATGGCCGGAACTCCCGCGACTTCAGCGCCCGCAGGCGTCGTTTTCGCCCCGGTGGTTCGAAGAGGCAGTCCATCTCATGAACAGTTTGTTGTTGTTCGCACAGCCAAATGAGACTAACGGGAGTTTCGTCTGCCAGGTCGGGATTCGGCGGCTTCATTTTGATGGCGGGCCGCAAGCCGTGCGTTGGCTGACCTGATCAAGTAGTAGTTCCGCGAGCAGGCTCCACAAATCGACGGGTCCAGTGATTTCCAACCAGGACTTGGCTTTGTTGCTTACGGCGTGACCGCCAAGACCTTGTGAATGTCACGGTTCAAACGGCAAGCGCCTGCTTCGAAATCGTGCACCTTGGCGGCAAGATCCAGAACGAGGAGAAGGTAATGTCAGAGGACTGGAACAAATCCAGCTGGCGAGCGCTGCCGCGCGTCCAGATGCCAGATTGGCCCGACAAGGACCAGCTTGACTGGGCGGAGTACCGGCTGAGAAAGAGTCCACCGCTTGTGTTTGCGGGCGAGGTGCGCCGGCTGAAGCGGCAGCTGGGCGAAGTGTCCGAGGGCCGCGCCTTCCTTCTGCAAGGCGGGGACTGTGCAGAAAGCTTCGCCGAGTACAGCGCCGACACGATCCGGGACACGTTCAGCGTTCTCTTGCAGATGGCGGTCGTGCTTACGTTCAGCGCCAAGTGTTCCGTCGTCAAGATTGGACGCATGGCTGGCCAGTTTGCCAAGCCTCGTTCGGCGCCAACGGAAATCAGAAACGGCACGGAACTGCCGAGCTACCGCGGCGACATAATCAACGACCTGGAATTCACCGCAGAATCGAGGATTCCGGATGCCAACCGCATGCTGCGCGCATACTCGCAGTCTGCCGCGACCATCAATCTGCTGCGTGCGTTCAGCCAGGGAGGATATGCCGACATTCATCGGGTCCATGCCTGGACGCTGGAATTCACGAGGAGCAGCGAGATCAGGAAGTACGATGCGCTGGCGGAACGCATCACTGATGCCCTCGACTTCATGGAGGCGGCCGGCATGAATTCGGAAAAGATATCCACTTTGAAGAAGGTGGATTTCTACACAAGCCACGAGGCGCTTTTGCTTGAATTCGAGGAAGCCCTTTGCCGGGTGGACTCGCTGACGGGCGATTCGGTTGCGGGGTCGGGGCACTTGATCTGGATTGGCGACCGGACAAGGCAGCCGGACGGCGCGCACGTGGAGTTTTGCAGGGGCGTTGTGAATCCCCTCGGCATCAAGTGCGGTCCGTCGCTGACGCCGGAAGATCTCAAGGTGCTGCTGCAGCGCCTGAATCCGGACAACGAAGCTGGACGAATCACGCTGATCGCGCGTTTTGGACGCGGCAAGGTTGCAGACTACCTGCCGAAGCTGATCCGGGCCGTTTCCGACGAAGGGGCCAAGGTCGTCTGGGCCTGCGACCCGATGCACGGAAACACAGTCAAGACTGACAACGGCTACAAGACGAGGCGGTTTGGGAGCATTCTTGGAGAGGTCAAGGAGTTCTTTCAAATCCACAGCGCAGAAGGCAGCTATCCCGGCGGCGTTCATTTCGAAATGACCGGAAAGGACGTTACCGAATGCACCGGTGGCGTCAGCGCCGTTTCGGACGAAAATCTCGGCGACAGGTACCATACGGCATGCGACCCGAGGCTGAATTCCACGCAGGCTCTGGAACTTGCGTTCTTGGTGGCCGAGGAACTGCAGACGCTTCGCTAGCGGACCGCCGAACTCTCAAACGGGAGGTCGTCTCGCCTCAAGCCGCGGCGTTGCCCGCGTCGGGCTGGCAGTTCGGTTTGGCTCCCCGCCGCCAACCGCCATTGATGGGCCGTGCGCCTCTCCTGTTGCTCGGCGGCATTCCAGACGGTTCGGCCCGTTTCAGGCGTGTCAAAGGTCTAGTTCGGGTCGGCTGCCTCTCGGTTGCCGATCGACTTGCCGTCCCGGACGATTCTCTCGCATTCCCTGGCCAGCTGCTTCCGGTCCGCAAACTCCGAAGCCTTTAGCGGCTGGTGAAACACGACATCGACATGTCCACCCTTCGGAGCTGACAGCACCTTCACAAGGTGGGGAAGCATTTCGGCATCCGCGAACCATGCATAGAAGTCTTCCCTTTCACCCTCGGGGGAATGATAGGAAACCGACATCGGTTGCACAAAGATCGCTTCATGGATTGCCGGTTCGAAAAACGCGGCGAACAGGGTTGTCTTGAAGGGCAGCACCCGCAATCCATCGCTGCTCGTGCCTTCGGGAAAGAACAAAAGCTTGTCTCCCCGTGCCAGCCTCTCCACCAGTGTTGCCCGTTGCTTGCGTGCCTGGCTTACCTTCCGCTCGATGAACACCGTTCCGGTGGATCGCGCAAGAACGCCAATTCCAAACCATCGTCGAACTTCGCCCTTTGACACGAAGAATACCTGCTGGACGGCATTCAGCACCAGTATGTCGAGCCATGACGAATGGTTGGCGACAACAGCGCCCGCATGCGACATGCGCAGGCCCGAAATGTTCAAGCGAATGCCAAGGATGTGGAGGCAGCTTCGGCAAACCAGCGTCGTGACGCGCGGAGCCAGCTGCCGGCGAAGCAGCCAGTCGAGGGCGCGGCATGTCCAGAAAACGAGCAGCAAACCGTAGATGACGACGAACATTGCGAGGAATCGCCGGATGAGCCGCAGCCTGTCGACAATGGTGTACCGGCGCCCGGCTCCTGCCGGCCGGCTCCGCGGGCCACTCAATTTCGTGACCAGTTCTTTTCGTAGTAGGTTCGGCGGCGAGCGTTCATTCTCTCCGTGTCAATCAGCAGGCAGACATCCACTGTGTTGAAGGCCTGGTCCAGGTACACGCCGTCACCAACAAAGCCTCCCAGTTGCAGGTATGCCTTGATCAGTGGAGGCATGAGTTTCCTTGCAAGCTGGTCGTCGACATCGTCCTCGGGCAGCAGCTCCAAGTCCAAGTCGCTGTCTTGCAGCGCCGTGACGCGCAGGTCCGAAGGCGCCAGATACCTGTGGTGCAGGTAGGACAGCGGATGCACGAGACTTTGCAGATCAGTGCCGTGAAAGCTTGCCGACCCGAACATTATGCTTATGCCGTTGTCCAGCACGTACTTGGCAAGGCCATTCCACAACATGAACATTGAAGCTCCGCCGCGATAGCTCGGGTGAACACAGGTTCTTCCCAATTCAACCAGGGGTCTGTCGAGCGAGAGAAGAGGAGTCAGATCAAACTCGTTGCTTGAATAGAAGCCGCCGATTTCATTGGCCACATCGGAGCGAAGAAGCCGATATGCGCCAACGACGTGATCTAGGGTCTCAGCAGGTTTTTTGGTGTCGATCAGCAGCAGGTGCTCGAACCATCCGTCCAAATGGTCAGCTTCGACTTTCCGCTCGTGATCGACGCCGCTTCCCGCCGCTCCAAGCTCTTCGACAAACACCTTGTACCTGAGGCGCTGAGCGGCGAGGATGTCAGCTTCCGAGCGTGCAAGCCTCACCTCGAGCGTGCGTCTGCTCTTCGTCAAGAGCCAGGTCCCATTTCCGATTCCCAGCGACGATCATGATTATGATCCAAATTGTCGACTGCGAAGCCGACGATCGCGCATTTCAGTCGCTTGGCTGAAGTTTCCCGGAGTTCCGAATCGGCTTGGCATGTTGGAACCTTTCCGGAAGTCCGGCAGCTCGAATCCGGATTCGTTGTGCCCTTCACGTCCCTGATGTCTGATTGGGTCGGGCGACCTCGATGTACTCCTGCAGAGGCACAAAGTTCCCATCCAGCACCAGTCGCCCGGTGTTTTCGAAATTCACGGTGATTCTGTTCCCGTCGATGGACTGGATCTGGCCGATGCCCCACTGTCGGTTTGCTGGACTCGTCACGAGCTGGCCCGGCTCCAAGTACATTCCTCCAAAAAAGGTGTTCACGATTCCTCGCAGAGTCCGCCACGCGCCGGAAAGCCGGTTTCCAGCGACAGAATCCATTCAAGCGTCTGAAAGCTGTATGTTTTTCGGCAAAACGCGCAAGCAGGCTGCAGCCACGAGCGACTGACGTCCGATCCCGAGGGCGCGCGGCATGCCCGATTCGAGCATGGCGCAGCTGTTGGGAGACAGCTGTACATCAGCTCTCAACTATGGGCTTCAAAGATGACTTGTAGCGTTTGACATTCCGCCTGTAGTGACGTGCAGGATCGCGAAACCCTTCGAGTTCATGCTCTTTCAGCACCCTGATGCAGCGTGCAGGCACTCCCATGTTAAGAGTACGCGGCGCAATTGTCTTTCCTTCCGGGACGAGCGCTCCCGCCGCCACAACCGCTTCCTCGCCAATCGTGGCCCCGTTCAGGACTGTCGCGCCCATGCCGACGAGGCATCCGTCCTTCAGCTCGCAGCCATGAAGCAGCGCCTTGTGTCCCACCGTGCAGTTGGCGCCTACAATCAGCGGAAATCCCATGTCGGTATGCAGTACGCAGTTTTCCTGGATGTTGGTGCCATGGCCAATGGTTATCGGCTCATTGTCTCCTCGAAGCGTCGATCCGAACCAGATCGAAACCAGTCTTTCGATGATCACGTGGCCTATGATGTTGGCGTCGTGAGCGATCCAGTAGTCGCCGTCCGGCGGAAATACCGGTGCAACATTGTCAAGCTCGAAGGCGGGCACCGGTCAACCTGCCTCCAACTGGCCGTAGAGCGAGTCGACAAAGCTGCCCAAGCCAGTTTGATGCTTCCGTTTCAGTCGCTCGGAAGTCACGATGGTCTTGATCTGGTTTAGCACGACGTCTAGGTTCTTGTTGACCAGCACAAAGTCGTACTCCGTCCAGTGGCCTATCTCGTCGCGGCACAACTCCATTCTCTCTTTCAACATCCTCTCCGAGTCACGCCCCCGTGCACGCAGTCGGCGTGCAAGTTCAGGTATCGAAGGCGGAAGAACGAAGATCGAGACCGTGTATTCGCCATACTTGGAGTTGCGAAGCTGGCTTCCTCCCTGCCAGTCGATGTCGAAAAGCACATCGTGGCGTCGGGAAAACCAAGTCTCCACAAAGCTATGCGGAGTCCCATAGTAATGTCCGAACACTTTGGCATGCTCCAGAAACCTGCCTGCCTTGATGTCGGCGGCAAACTCCTCGGTTGAAGTGAAATAGTATTCCCTTCCGTCCCTTTCCCCATCCCGGGGCTTCCGGGTTGTGGAGGAGATGGATGTCTTGATGGCGCTGTCCCACTCCACAAGCTTGCGGGCAAGGGTTGTCTTGCCTACGCCGGACGGCGACGAAAGAATGATCAGGAGGCCCCGTCGCTGGAACTCGCTCGCCTGTTCGGTTGCCACGGCTACCCGTCGACCACTGATGAACTGCAACAATGCACAATCGAATCCTCGCTTTGGTAGCCGGTCACGAGGCTTCAGGCCAGTAGATGGCCCGCGCCATTGCGACTGTAGTTTTTATCAAAAGTCGGCGCTTGTCAATGAACTGGAGCATCGCCATACATTGCACTGTCGTGCCGCATCGGGCTGCCGCCGGATCGCGCCACGGCAACGCTGGAAAATGTGAGTTCTGGACATGCCGACCGAGAAGCAAGCCGAAGCCGGCCCAACATTCGTCTTTGTGCGGCCGCAGCTCGGTGAAAACCTTGGCGCCGCCGCACGGGCAATGCTGAATTTCAACCTGACCAGAATGCGGGTTGTCCAGCCGCCGGAGGACTGGCTCGGCGGAGCGGCGGTCGCGCGTGCAAGCGGCGCCGGGAGAGTTCTTGACGAGGCTGAAGTTCACTCGGACCTGGAAAGTGCGCTCAGGGACTTTCATCATGTCTATGCAACTTCGTCCCGGGCACGGGAGCTGGCCAAGCCGGTATTGGAATCGGTTGACGCGATGAAGGCGATTCATAGCCAGATGCGGCAGGGCATGCGTGTGGCCGTGTTGTTTGGCCCCGAACGCACCGGACTTACCAACCGCGATCTCGCATGTGCCAACTCGATAGTCGAGGTTGCCGCCAATCCTGACTATCCTTCGCTCAATCTGGCTCAGTGCGCGCTCCTGATAGCCAGCGACTGCTATCGGCAGGCTGGTATGCAACCGCCGCCGGCCGCGTCAAAGCCGGGCCGGGAAACCGCAACCCAGTGGGACAAGCAGTTGCTGGCCGATCATTTCGAGCGTGACTTGGAGCTGTGCGGATACTTCCGGCATGCGGAGCGCATCGAGGGCCAAAGACTGTTCCTGCGCAACATGATCATGCGGCTTGACTTTAGCGCCTCCGAGGTCAAAGTCCTGCACAGGATCCGAAAGGTACTTTTCCGCCACACAGATGGCGATTGACCGATTGCCACCCATCCATTTGTGCTCACCACAATTGAGGCTTGAGTTGCCGCCCAGAAAGATTTTTGAGGAAGTTGCCAGCCGTCCCGAGGCCGAACGGACGGCTCGCCCTGCCAGTCGGACCAGACTTGGCAAGTTCGATTACCGTCCGTTGAGATTGTATCTGGCCACGCTCCTGCTGCTGGTCGTGGCGATGGTTCTGCTCGGCGGCATCACACGGCACACCGATTCCGGACTTTCGATCACCGATTGGCGTCCAGTGGCAAACATTCTGCCGCCCCTGTCGCAGGAGGCATGGCAGGCCGCCTTTGACAGCTACCGGCAGACTCCCGAGTTCAAGCTCCAGAACAGCGCCATGACCCTCGTGGAATTCAAGAGCATCTACTGGTGGGAGTGGGGACACCGGCTGACCGGCATGCTCACTGGACTTGTGTGGGCGGTTGGCTATGCATTGCTCCATTTCCTCGGCAAGTTGCCGGCCGGATGGCATGGAAGAATGCTTGTTCTGGGCGGAATTGGCGCCCTACAGGGCGTCATTGGCTGGTGGATGGTTTCCAGCGGCCTGACTGGTGACAGGGTTGATGTCGCGGCGACCAGACTGGCAGTACACCTGGTCCTTGCATTGGGAATCATATCATTGATTGTTGGGTTCACAATGCAGACTCGTCGGCAACCAAGCGAACTGATGCAGGCGAGGCGACACCAGGATTCCGTCCTTGTGAAGTGGAGTGTCGCCATGGTTCTGCTGGTGTTTCTGCAGTCGGCAATGGGAGCCCTGCTTGCCGGAGTGGACGGTGGTTCGGCATTTCCAACGTGGCCGCTCATGAACGGCCAGGTCTTTCCCAGCGATGCATTGGCAATGCAGCCGGTTCTTGCGAACTTCATCGAGAATCCCAATCTGTTGCATTTCAATCACCGTCTCGGAGGCTACATCCTGCTTGTCGTTGCAACCATGTTTTGGTGGCGGAGCCGTCATTGCCCGCAACCATCGGTCAGAGACGCCATCAAGTGGTTGATGGCATTTGTCTGGATCCAGGCGTTCGCCGGAATTGCCACGGCGCTGGTGGCCGCGACGTTTGCGATGGCAATGTTGCATCAACTCCTGGCGGTTGCAGTTGTCGTGCTGGCCACAAGCGCAATGTTCAACTGCCGGTTTCCAGGCTCAGCAATCCGCAGATCGGGGACAGACGGGTCCAGGTAGGACCATCCACCGTCTCGGATGCAGGACTGGAAGTAGCCAAACTACCGGTATCGCCAAGATTGGAGGTCGGATCCTGCGCATTCCCAGCGCGCATCCGAATCTTGAATGCAGGCAACTTCGGTGAATGACTGAAAGCGCGGGTGATTGGAGAAGCAATGACTGACTATGACAGGCTCGTCGCATTTTGCCGCGACACGATCGCAATCGGACAGGCCAGCACGCTGATGCACTGGGACCAGGAAACGATGATGCCCAAGTCTGCAGCCGAACAGCGGGCGACATGCAGTGGAGCATTGCAGTCAGTGATTCACGAAAGACAGAAGGCGCCACTGATCGGGGAGCTGCTGGCTCGGATTCAGCCTTCTTCGCTTGACGAAACACAGCAGGCCCAGCTTCACCAGATTCGGCGCAGCTACGACCGAGCAGTGCGCGTGCCGGACGAACTTGGCAGGCAACTCGCCGAAACCACGTCGCGAGCGTATGGCATTTGGTCGGAAGCTCGGCGAAACAACGATCCCAAGCTCTTCCTGCCGATCCTTGAGGAAATTGTGACGCTGAAGCGCGAGGAAGGTCATTGTCTGGCCAATGGGTGCAAGCCATATGAAGCGCTGCTTGATGAATTCGAGGAAGGTCTGACGTGCGAAACTCTTGACGGCATTTTTGATCCATTGCGAGAATCGCTTGTGGCGCTTCGACGGAAGGCGCTCTCCGGCCAGCAATTGAAAACTCGGCTTGAAATGCGCTTCGACAAGGATCTTCAACTTGATCTGGCCAGACGGCTGGCCGAGGCGTTCGGATACAGCTTGGAAACTGGTCGTCTCGATCTGGTCGAGCATCCGTTCTGCGTCGGCACAGCAGCCGACATTCGCATAACCACGCGTGTCGACGAGGCAGATCCCTTCAACTGCCTCTATTCGACAGTCCATGAGACTGGCCACGCGGTCTACGAAGCCAACATCGACAGAAAACATGCGTTGACGCCAATAGGGCAGGGCGCGTCAATGGGAGTGCATGAGAGCCAGTCCAGACTGTTCGAGAACCAGCTGGCCAGAAGTCGAGAGTTCTGCGTCTGGCTGTTCGGAGCCATGAAGGACCGATTCGGAGACTTTGGCATTGCCACAAGCGACGAACTCTACGCGCACGTCAACAAGGTAGGCCCCGGATTCATAAGAACCGAGGCGGACGAGGTTCAGTACAACCTTCACGTAATGCTCAGATACGCGCTCGAGCAGGATTTGATCAACGGACAGCTTGAAGCAAGGGACTTGGAATCAGCTTGGAATGAAAGGTTTGCAAAGGACTTCGGGTTTGAAGTTAATCGTCCAAGCAACGGATTCCTGCAGGATGTCCACTGGGCGGCGGGCTATTTTGGATACTTCCCAACATACACGCTCGGCAACATTTATGCCGGTTGTCTCTATGCCGAAATGCGGCTCCAACTGCCGGAGCTCGACGAATCCCTGCGCCTAGGAGATCCTTCTCCCGCAGTGAACTGGCTCAGGGAAAGCCTCCAGCAGTTCGGCAGTCTGCGCCAGCCGCTTGACACGATTGCGCGGGCAACAGGCGCCGAAGTGTCGGCAGCGCCACTCGTCGCCTACTTGGAAGAGAAGTATGGCGAGCTGTGTTCATAGCGACCGCATCGAAGCGCACCGTCTCGGAATGTTTCCAGCGTCGGAATGTCCAACATTGCGGTCAGGCCCAAGTGTCGGAAAGCGGCAAGCCTCCGGTCAGCGGCCGGTTTCTCCGGCCCATTCGGACAACGGCTGGCTGGTCCAGCCAACGCCTTGGAAGTGCAACAAAGCCGTTCCGGCCTGCGCTTCAAAACGGCAATCCGCCTCCTGACCAAGATGCCAACCTTCAAGTCAAGCCAGGAATTGCGGCAGGAACGCAGGTTGCCCCGCACAGATCCGCACATGCCCGCCAAGGCATGCGGCTCCTCCGTTGGATGTTGACGGCAAGCCGCTGGTGTCGCAGCTCGCTCCTTTCCTTTGCAGCATGGTGTGAAGACCTCCCAGGTCCCGGTGTCGTGCTTGCATGAATGCGATGGTTCTTCGCCGCCGCGGATCCCGCCTGTCCTCACCAAAGCGGTCCAGGCGCATGTTGCCTTCGACCGTCATGACGGTCCCGGAACTCCGAATCACACTGGTTTCGGCGCTCAATGGCCTCGCCTGCATGTACTGCTGCCGACGCTTCGCCACTGCCCTCACAAACAGCAATGCACGGCTCACGGGAAACCTGGTGGTTGACCTTTCCCTTCTCGGCACTTTCACCCGAAACGCATTCACCAGTTAGCCTGGCGCACCACGCCGCAGCCAACCTCCGAATCGCAAGCCCATGAATTGGACTGCGCATTCCGAGAATCCCACCTCACTCTAAGGACGGGCGTGTCTCTTTTTGTGGGGCCGTTAGGCATGCCCAACGAGTTGGCGCTTACGCATTGACGAGGATGCCTGCCGTCACAGGCTTCAGTTCGACCATCTGGCGGGTCGCTTTTCGAGAAACGCCGAAATTCCCTCGGCAGTGTCGTCATACAACATGTTCTCGACCATTACGTCGCCAGTGTAGTCATAGGCATCGGACAGCGTCATTTGAGCCTGTTCGTAGAATGCCAGCTTGCCGATCTTGACCGCCGCCGACAGCTTTGCCGCCACCACACCTGCGAGTTCGAGAGTCCGAGTCTCCAGTTCACCCGGCTCCACAACCTCGTTCACAAGCCCCATTGCCGCTGCCCGTTCGGCATCGACCAGCCTTCCAGTCGTCAGCAATTCAAACGCGTGCTTGTGGGGAATGTTGCGTGAGAGCGCAACCATGGGCGTCGAACAGAAAAGGCCGATGTTGACACCGTTCACGCCAAAGCGGGCATCTCGGGAGGCCACCGCCATGTCGGCCGTGGCTACCAGCTGGCAGCCTGCTGCAACTGCGATGCCATGCACCTGTGCGATGACCGGCTGCGGCATTCGCCTGATGGTTTGCATCATGCTGGAGCAACGATCGAAAATGTGGCGAAAGTAGCTTGCGCCCTTGTCGTCATTCAGCCGCGCGCCGGTCAACTGCTTCAGGTCATGACCCGCGCAAAACGCCCTGCCGCTGCCTTGCAAAATGACGCAGCGAATGCCCCGGTCTTTGGAAATGGCGATCAAAGCCTTGTGCAATTGTGATATCATTTCCTCGGACAAGGCGTTCAGCCGGTCTGGATTGTTGAGCGTGACCGTGGCCACTCCATCCCGGACCTGGCTGAGGAGGAGATCTTCGTTCTCTTTGTTTGACATGGCGGGCCGACTTGCCTTTCTGCACTTGCGGTTTTGGGTTTGTTGATTGGAAAAATAGCGATGTCGTCACGAATGACAATTGCCGAATTGCATGAATTCATTCTGGTACAGTTTCCACAGGTTGCCGGAGACTTCAAGATTGAAGGGCTTGGAGACGGGTACGCCAGAGTGCGGATGCTGATCGGCGAACGGAACTTGCGGCCTGGCGGAACAGTTTCCGGTCCGGCAATGTTCTCGCTGGCCGACGTGTCCGTCTATGTGTGCATACTTTCGATGATTGGACCAAAGGCGCTCGCCGTGACGACCAGCTGCTCCATGGACTTCATGCGCAAACCCGCGGCCCGCGATCTGTTGGCCGAAACTCGCATGCTGAAACTGGGGAAGCGATTGGCTGTGGGCGATGTGTTGATACATTCCGAGGGCCAACCGAAACCGGTTGCCAGAGCGACCATGACATACTCGATTCCAGTTGCGTCCGGTTGAAATGTGCGTCAGAGCGGCGTTCCGGAATTTCCAGCCATTCGTGCGTGTCCCGCCTCATGCCGGCCAACTCCGGATCGGTCAAAAAACCGCGCGGTTACGCATTGACTTGTGCGCCAATTGCAATACATTCATTTGCCGCCCGCATACAAAGCGCGTTTCACGCCAACCAAAGAGTCTGATAGATGAAAACCTATTCCGCTGTTCCCGAGGACATCGTCAAGAACTGGATAGTGATCGATGCCGAAGGCCTCGTGCTCGGGCGGCTGGCCACCTTCGTGGCAACGCGGCTGCGCGGCAAACACAAGCCAATGTTCACTCCCCACATGGATACCGGCGACAACGTCATTGTCGTCAACGCAGAGAAGGTTGTGCTTACGGGCAGGAAGCGGGAAAAGAAGATCTATTACCGACACACCGGTTATCCGGGCGGAATTCGTTCCAAGACCGCCGGCGAGATTCTTGATGGAAAGCACCCCGAGCGGGCGGTTCTGAAGGCCGTGCAGAGGATGCTGCCCAAGAACAGGCTTTCACGAAAGCTGATGACCAATTTGCGTGTGTATGCCGGACCGGAACATCCCCATGAAGCGCAGAAGCCGCTTCAGGTTAGCGTAGGCTCGTAGTTGGCCAACAAGAACAGGACAGTTAGATGATTAATATGCAGTCAGACGAAGCAACTGAGGCCGAACAGACTACCGAGGCAGTCATCGCCGATGATGCCGAGGAGGAGAGGCAACCGGTTCGCGACGAACTGGGGAGGGCGTATGCTACCGGCAAAAGGAAGGACGCCATTGCCCGCGTCTGGATCAAGCCCGGGTCCGGCAACATTACCGTGAACGGCAAGTCCCTCAAGGCCTATTTCGCGCGACCCGTCCTGCAGATGATCATTCAGCAGCCGTTCGAGGTTGTCGGAGTTGAACGGCAGTTCGACGTGATGGCAACGGCAAAGGGCGGCGGCCTTTCGGGACAGGCCGGCGCCGTGAAACATGGCATCTCGAAAGCGCTTCAGCTGTACGAGCCGTCCTATCGACCCGCTCTCAAGGCTGTTGGCTTCCTGACAAGGGATTCACGGGTTGTCGAACGCAAGAAATACGGTCGGCGCAAGGCAAGGCGCAGCTTCCAGTTTTCCAAGCGCTAGACTCTGTTCCGAACGGATAGTGGACGGACACGCCCGCGCCGACAGCAGCACGCATCGCACTGTTTCCGCTTCGCGTGCCGAACTTCCCCGCTCCCGGATGGCAGCGCGTGCCGAGCGTCGCGAATCAAGTGACGGGCGGTTCGCAGCGACCGGTTCAAGTCACTCCCGGAACCGCCTTCGTGCTTCCAGTTCGATTCAACTGTTGCCGTACGCGCATAGGCTGGGCACACCGGCGCGGTTGCACTCAAATGGTCCACGCTTGAAATTGATTTGCGACGACAAGGCTTGGGCAAGTCAGGTTTGAATTCATGGATGGAAATCGAATGGCTGGGTCTGCGAAGAAACGTCAACAGATTTTCTCTGAATTGCCGTTGGTCAGGTTGCTTCGGTGCAGGTGCAGCCCGTGACCCGGCACAAAGTCGCAATAGTTGGCGCTTCCGGTTACACGGGCGTGGAGCTGGTAAGAATCCTCGCCAACCATCCCTACATGAAAATCGCCTCCCTGGTGGGCGACAGCAGCGCAGGCCAGCAGTACGCGGCAATTCACCCGGCCTTTCAATTCCTGGACCTGCCGCAGATTTCAAGCTTCGGAGACTTCGATCCGGAAGCGCATGAGCTGACGTTCTGCGCATTGCCGCACGGAGCAAGTCAGAGAATTGTCAGCGCAATTGCGAATCGGACCAGGGTCGTGGACTTGTCCGCGGACTTCCGCCTTCGCAGCGTTGAACAGTACGAAATCTGGTACGGGAGGAAGCACCAGGCTGCTGAACTGCAAGCCAAGGCCTGCTACGGCCTTACCGAGTTCTACAGGACCGAAATCGCAGGAAGCCGACTTGTGGCCTGCACCGGCTGCAATTCGGCGACGGGACTGTACGCTCTTCTCCCGCTTGTGCAGGCACGGGTCATCAAGCTCGACCGAATCACCATCGACCTGAAGACCGGCGTTTCGGGCGCCGGCCGTTCCGCTCGTGTGGCAATGTTGCACGCCGAGATTTCCGAGGGATGCCGGCCTTACAGCGTATCCCGCCATCGACATCTGGCCGAATTCGACCAGGAACTTTCCATCGCCGCGGACGAACCGGTGAGGGTGGTGTTCACGCCGCATCTTGTGCCTCAGAACCGCGGCATTCTTGCCACAGTCTATGTCATTGGCGACGCTTCGCAAATTCACCGAACATTGGCCAGGCGCTACGCTGACGAACGTTTTGTCAGTGTACTTCCACTGGGCGACATTCCGGGAACACGGGATGTACGCGGCTCCAACAGGGTTCATCTGGGTGTGGCCGCGGATCGGAATCCCGGCGTTGTCAAAGTGTTTTCCGTTCTCGACAACCTCACCAAGGGATCCTCCGGCCAGGCAGTGCAGAATGCGAATCTGATGCTCGGGCTCGACGAGGATGCCGGCTTGGGCATGCTGCCTCTCCTGCCCTGACGATGTACACCGCACGCAAACGGCGAAGAATCCAGTTGCTGCTTGCTTCGGCCGCCTTGTTGGCTGCCTCGACGGTTCTAGTCGGATATGCCCTGCGTGACGGAGTGTCCTATTTCAGAAGTCCGACCGAAATCCTGTCGGAACTGCCTCCTGCGACGGAGACATTCCGGGTTGGCGGGCTGGTTGCGGAACGGTCGGTGCACCGGCAGGAAGGCGGAGGGATCGAGTTTCAAGTCACCGACGGAGCCTCGAGCGTGGTTGTACGCTACATGGGGATTTTGCCCGATCTATTCTCGGAAGGGCAGGGGGTGGTTGCGCTTGGGACCTTTGACGGGTCGAAGTTTCTGGCCTCCGAGATTCTGGCCAAGCATGACGAGAACTACATGCCAAGGGAAGTGGTCGAAGCGCTGAAGGAGCAGGGCGTTTACCGTCAACAGGAGTAGTCGACTGGTCGTTCGAGCAATCGAAGCTGATGTCCGAGGCTTTCATCGGCTGTCCATGGCGACGAGGCCACTGAAATCGTGGCGGTCTCCGGCAAGACACTGACACGACAGTGTGCTACAGACGGCTTGTGTGTAAGCCATAATTGGATGATGCGAACTTGTCTGCCGTTAGTGTCTGCATTGCCGAACGTTGCGCCGGGGTTGCATGGCGCTGCAATTCGAGAAAGGCGCCCAGCAGCCGTCAGCTATTCAGAGACCCACTTGTGCGATGATTGAATATGGCCACTTTTCGCTTTCGCTGGCCTTCGTCATTGCGCTCCTCCAGCTGTCCATTCCGCTGGCTGGCATTCGATGTGGCTGGAGTACATGGACAAGATCGGCGGACGTTCTTTCGATTTTGCAGTTTGTGGCGGTGGCCTTTGCCTATGTCGTGTTGACGATCGCATTCGTGCAGTCCGACTTTTCGGTCGCGCTGGTCGCCCAACACTCGCATACGGCCAAGCCATTGATCTACAAGTTGTCCGGTGTGTGGGGAAACCACGAGGGATCCATGCTCCTGTGGATTTTGGTGCTGACCCTCTTCGGAGCGGCGATAGCAACCACCGGACGCAGTCTGTCGATCGAAATGCGGGGTGCCGTGCTCGCTGTGCAGGCGGCCGTGTCGGGCACATTCATGGCTTACCTTCTTTGGGCTTCCAATCCGTTCTGGCGGCTAAGCGCTCCACCGCTTGACGGAGGCGATCTCAATCCACTTCTGCAGGACCCGGGACTGGCATTTCACCCGCCTCTGCTCTACCTCGGCTATGTTGGTCTCTCTGTCGCCTACAGCTTTGCGATTGCCGCGCTGCTGATCGGCAGGGTTGACGTCGCATGGGCGAAGTGGATGCGTCCATGGGTGCTCGTTTCTTGGATATTCCTGACGCTTGGCATAGCGGCTGGATCCTGGTGGGCATACTACGAACTCGGCTGGGGAGGCTGGTGGTTCTGGGACCCGGTCGAGAACGCGTCACTGATTCCATGGCTGGCGGCAACCGCATTGATTCATTCGGCAATTGTTGTCGAAAAGCGCGAGAGCCTGAAGGGCTGGACAGTTCTGCTGGCAATTCTGGCGTTTTCGTTTTCGCTGCTGGGCACATTCTTGGTTAGATCCGGCGTCATCACTTCGGTGCATTCATTCGCGTCGGACCCAACCAGAGGTGTTTTCATTCTCGGAATTCTGACTTTGTTTTCCGGGGGCGGATTGATCTTGTTTGCACTCCGCTCAGGCATGCTTGCGCCACGCGATGCGTTCGCCTGGGTCAGCCGGGAAACCGCGATTGTCTCCAACAACATACTTTTGATTGTTGCCGCCTTTGTCGTCATTGTCGGTACGTTCTGGCCTCTGATCGCAGAACTGTTCATGGGCACATCGCTCTCGGTTGGACCTCCCTATTTCAACAAGGCGTTCACGCCATTCTTTGTCGCGATTGCCGTGGTGATGCCGTTTGGGGCAGTTCTGGCTTGGAAACGAGGCAGTCTGAAACCTGCGTTTCGCCTGATGCGCGTTCCGCTGGCTTTTGCACTCATGCTGGGAGTGCTTGTTTGGTCGTTGCAGGGCGCTTCAGGTGTGCTGGCTCCCATTGGCCTGGCGCTTTCCGGATGGCTGATGGCCGGTTCGATCTTTGAAGTTGCACACAAGATCCGGCTGGGAAGGATTCCCATTGGACAGTCGCTGTCGTGGCTGGCACGGCTTCCGCGGCGTGACTTGGGCAAGGCTACCGCACATGCTGGCGTTGGACTGTCGATTCTCGGCATTGCCGCAATGACCGCATGGCAAATCGAAGACATACGCGCAGTCAATCCGGGCGACAGCTACAAGGTCGGAAAGTTCACCGTTGAGTTTCGCGGCGTGGATCAAGTCATGGGACCCAACTTCGTTTCAACACGAGGCGAGTTTTCGCTGTCGGCAGACGGACAGGAGCTCGAACGCCTATATCCGGAAAAACGATTCTATCCGGCGGCAAGATCCCAAACCACTGAAGCGGCAATTCATGAAACGCTGTCACGACACGTCTATGTCGTACTTGGCGACAAACGGGAAGATGGCAGCTGGTCAGCACGCGTATACTTCAAGCCGCTGGCCAGTTGGATATGGCTGGGCGCCGTAGTCATGGCGTTGGGTGCAATGCTGGGGTTGGCTGACGGACGAAGTCGGGCTCCCCTGATTCCCGGAAGGTCGGCTGGGAGAATTGCACGTGCCGATTAATTGGCGCTTGGCTGCATTGACGGCGCTGTTTGCGCTCCTTTGCACACAACTGTCGGCCGTCGAGCCCGACGAGCTGCTGAGCGACCCCTTGCTCGAACAAAGAGCCAGACAGATATCACAAAGTCTGAGATGTCTGGTTTGCCCGAATGAAAGTGTGGATGAGTCAAACGCGCCGCTGGCAATGGATCTGCGGCAAATTGTACGGGAGCTTCTTGTCGAAGGAAGGTCAGACGAGGAAATCTACGATTTTGTGGAGCAACGCTATGGGCAGTTTGCGCTGCTGATGCCGCGTGGCACAGCCATGAACATGCCGCTTTTCCTGTCGGGGCCTGTTCTCCTGCTTGTCGCGATTGCGCTTGCCTGGAGGTTCATGCTCTTGCAGCGCAGGAGAACTTCAGCAATTGACAGGGACTTGGACAAGAGCGAAGTCGAACAATTGGAAAGCGTCATGGTGTCTCGGCCGGACAGCAAGAGACGCCGCTGAGCATTTGGCAACACGGCAGAGCCAAACAGTCACGGGCGCTTGCTGGAAATTGCATCGCACATGGGTCTGCCTTGGAGGTGGGTGCTTGGCACGGGAAGAGAGGAATCGAACACTGAAGCTACTTCGACGCAGGCGGACAGGAAACAAGCACAGGAAGGCACCGACATCGGAATCCGAGTATCGGATGATAGATGTTGCAGTGGAGGACGCAATCGTAGTCATCACGCTGAACCGTCCGGAAGTAATGAATGCACTGAACGCCGAGATGAGGGCGGAGTTGACGCATGCACTGCGTGTTGTTTCTCCTTACGCTCGCGTGGTGGTGATCCGAGGAAGCGGCGATGCCTTTTGCACGGGTCAAGATCTGGGTGAAGACATAAAGGTCGTGGACGCCGACTTGGAGCGGGTGCTGCGAGATGAGTATGTTCCGCTGTTGAGGGCGGTCAGCAATTGCCACGCTCCGACCATTGCAGCAGTCAATGGACCGGCGGCTGGCGCTGGAGCCAACTTGGCATTGTCGGCTGACGTCGTGATTGCCCGTGAGAGTGCGTATTTCTTTCAGGCATTTGTTGCCATAGGACTGATGCCGGACGCAGGCGGAACCTGGATGTTGCCGCGCCAGATGGGCATGGCAAAGTCCATGGGAGCGGCTCTCTTTGGCGACCGAATCTCCGCAGTGGACGCGAGCAACTGGGGCATGATTTGGGAGGCAGTTCCGGATGATCTCTTTGAAGAGCACTGGAAGTCCCGCGCAGCACAGTTGGCAGCCGGTCCTACGCAGGCATACCGCAACATTCGAAAGGCCATCAGGAGCGCGTACGGCAATTCCTACGAGGAGCATCTGCTGCTTGAAGCCCGGTTGCAGGGAGGTCTGGGAAAGACGAGGGACTTCAAGGAAGGACTGTTGGCGTTCTCGGAAAAGCGACCTCCGGTGTTCGAAGGCCGCTGACCAGCGGCTGCTCCGAAGCTGGACCCGCGGCTGTTGGAGCAAGGGCAGATGGAATCGGAGTTTGACGTGGTCTTGTTTCATGGATGAATGGAGCGGCTTCGGCCTGTCGGCAGTTTCGATCGGGCCAATTGGCAACCGAGCGCCGTCGGATGGAGTCAATGAATCCACTATGTTTTGACGTCAAGCCAGGTCAAAACCCATTGATCGGTTGAAAGTCCTCTTTGCCACTGCATTTTTCAAGGCACCGACAGTTGTATGGGATGGGCGACAAAGGACCTTTTCTGGCTTGCCGATGAACATGTCGACCGGATCAAGCAACATTTTCCCCCACCCCGGTGAATGGCGAGAGTTGATGACAAGCGGGTTTTGAGCGGCATCCTTCATGTCAATCACAACTGTTTGGTCTGGCGGGAAGCGCCCAGGGAGTACGGACCCTACAAGACACTCCACAATCGGTGGAAGCGCTGGAACAGGTTGGGCGCTTTCGAAGGTTTGTTGCTAACCTCGCTTCGCAGGGCACTGTGGACGATGCATTGACGATGGCTGTCAAGCATCTCAAATGCCCTCGCCGGACGCTAGGCGAGGGGAGCAAATGGGGGTTTCCGGAGCCAAGCAGGAGGAATGCGCGTTTGCCCGAATCCAGCGTTTCAGCTGATGGTCATCGCCATTGGCGCTCGTAACGGCCTGTGGTGAGTGCATTCGACATGGCCGCGAGGGCCATCAGACCAACGATCGGTCAAAGTCTCGATGCGTCGAGGAAGTTGGTCATGTCCCGCTGATGCGTGAAAGAGCGGAAGCGGCCATTTCTGAATGTTCAGGCGCTGCATGAGCAATTTCGCAGCGCCGCGAAATCACTTTCCTGCATCATGGTCCGTCGACGACTTGCCTTGATGAACTCACAGTTCCAAAGCAAACCGTTGGCCTACAATCTGCCATCCATCGCAAAGTGCGGGCTTCGCTTCCTCGAATCTTCCAAAGCCAACTTGCCCAGAGCCGCTTCCGGACTGGTTTGGCCCCGAATCAGCTTGATCACGTTGCAACCCTTGCAGCGCCGAACGTTCAAGCCTCCTCGGCAACACTGCTGGTTTCGCAGGGAGCGTGAACCGGAATTGCTGCAATTGAAACCGAAGCAATTGAATGCCTGTTCAAGCCGATCTGGCGAGGCCTTTGTTCAACTCCGGAAGCCAGATCCGCGTGCGGACTGATCCAGTCTGGGCCTGGAACAACAATGCGATGCGGTCTTGCCGAATGCCGAGCCTGTCAGGAGACGGCGTAGAGAATTCTTAGCCAGCTGCGAATGCCCTTGCAAAAGTTGTCGACATTGTACTTCTCGTTGGGTGAATGAACATTGTCGTCGTCACGGGCAAATCCGGTCAGCAACGAGTCCATGCCAAGTATGTCCTGGAAATGTGCCGTCACGGGAATGGAACCTCCACAGCCGGCAAATACCGCTTCGCTGTTCCACTCAGTTCCCAATGCTTGCCGAGTCGCGTCAAACAGCTGGTGGTCTGTCGACATTTGACAAGCGCGGGCGGCGCCATGCCCGGTAAAATCGACTTCGAAATCCGGCGGCAGGCAACTTCTGATGTATGACCGCAGGGATTTCCGGATTTCCAGCGGTTCTTGCTTTCCCACGAGACGAAAGCTGAGTTTGGCGCCGGCTGAAGATGGCAGCACGGTCTTGAAGCCTTCATCGCGGTAGCCGCCCCAAACTCCATTCACGTCGTATGTCGGCCTTGACCACAGGATTTCCAAAGGCAGCCGGTCCTGCTCGCCGGAGGCCTGGCTGAGACCGACATGCCCCAGGAAACCTTCGCAATCGAAATCCAGATCACGCCACTGCTTCAATATTTCAGGGTCAGGCTCGGAAACGCCGTCATAAAAGCGGGGCAGGGCAATGCGACCGTTCGCATCATGCAGCCCGGCAAGGATTTGTGACAACAGTATTATGGGATTGCGAACCAATCCCCCATACATTCCGGAATGAAGGTCAACTCGTGGCCCTTGAATTTCAAGCTCCTCGCCCAACAGACCTCGCAGCTGCGTGATGATGGCGGGAGTACGGGAATCGAACAGCCCGGTATCGCAAATCAACGCAAGTTCTGCCACAAGTTCCGAAGCGTTCTCTTCAAGAAATGCCGGAAGCGACGGTGAACCGCACTCTTCCTCGCCTTCAAGCAGCAAGGAGATGCCGTTTGGCAGTTCTCCGGTTACCTTCTTCCACACTCTCAGCGCTTCAATGAAAGTTGTCAGTTGTCCCTTGTTGTCAGATGCGCCGCGGGCAAAAATCGCCTTCTCACCGTTCGAATTACGAATGGCAGGTTCAAATGGTTTGCTCATCCATTCATCGATTGGATCGACGGGCTGAACATCATAGTGTCCGTAAAACACGAGACCCTCGCCCTTGTTGCGGTTGCCATGCGCTACAACTACGGGATGACCGGCCGTCTTTCGTGTCTTTGCCGCAAATCCAAGGTCGTTCAGCTGAGATTGCAGCAGATGCGCAGCATCGTTGCAGCCACCTTTGTAACGAGTGTCCGTTGAGATAGATGGGATGCGCAGCAATTCGAAAAGGCGCTCAATGGACCCTTCGAAATTCCTGTCTGCTTCCGACAACAGTTGCTCAAGCATATTCCTGTTCTTTCAATTGCTAACTTCTCTACAGGCGCGGTTGAGGCAGCAGGCCGCTGCTGTCCGCGCACGCGAAATCCGATTCAGGAAGAATGTCCCAGCAGGCGTCGCAATTGGTCCAGCGAGCGGCCATCCGGACATATGGCGTAGGGATAGATGTTGATCCCCTTCCATCCAGTGGCGGCCAATCCCCAACTATGAAAGCTCATTTCCGAATCCTGGAAACATACATTTTGACCGTCCACAATCGTGGCGCCACTGTCTGGCTTGCCTCTGATCGTCAATTCCATTCCCATGTGAATCAACTCGGCATTGAAGAGATCGATTGTTGAAGGCAGGTCGGATGCAGAGACACGCACTATAGAACGCTCGCCCAGTTCGGCTTCACTGCGGAAATTTGGAAAGTACCGATTGCAATGTCCGGCGGCCATCCGCGCCGTGGCCAGCCAGCGGCCAATCTCGGCATAGGAAATTGTTTGAGAAGTTTCCCGACGCAGCCTGCGGGTCAACCACCTTGGACGTGCGGCCAAGATCTCTTCCATCGAAGCCGAAAGCCGGCGCTCGTTCCACAGCTGCTGCCATACTTCTTCGACTTGGCCGCTGGTCTGCATGGGACGCCCGAAGAGAGCCATGTTTTCGCAGATGCGACGATCTGACACTCGGGACGACATCCTGGCCTCCATGAACAATCTGTCGTCAAAGGTTCCGGGGGCCTTCATCCGGTACAGGCGGTAGAGATCTCCGTTGGTCAGAACACACCACTGCAAATTCAGCACGTCGCTGTATTGTTCCGCCTTGGATTTCAGGGACTCGCAGTCGATCGAGGAGGCAAAGACTCGGCTGAGAAGCAGAAGCCGTGAACCGCATTCAGTGACCACATGTCGTTGCCTTGGACTTTCCGAATCGTCGGAGCAAAACCAATACCTGTGCACGACGTTTGCGCTCCATCCAAGCATGCCAAGCAAGGGCACAACGAAGCGGCTTCTGGTGGCATCTTCGTCACGTTCTTCCTTCTGCAGAATGGCCGTTCGCACTTCCTCCCGAAGCATCGCCATGGATTTCAGCAGTTCATGCGGGCTCGCGACATCCTCGACAAACTCTGGGGCAACAATTCCGCCTTCAAGTTCCATGGGCGGCGCTCCGCTTCGGCAGGCATGGGAATCCAGGCAGCAGCCATTGTGAAGGTGGCTCGCAGTTCAAGCCACTCGGTCCGGGAAGGGAGGGATCCTCAAAGTGAACTGCGCTGCGCTGGTTCATTTCCGAGACGCGTCTCCTGTAGGAAAGGGCTCCGAGTTCAAGCCGCCTTGGCTGCCTGCCAATTCAATCCTGTCCTTCCTCTCGATCCATCCACCTCCCAACACGCGGCTGCCATTGACCTCGTAGAACACGCATGCCTGCCCGGGCGCAACTGCCTCCTCGGGTTCGAACAGCCTGACCTTGGCGGTTCCATTGCCGAAAGGAAAAATTTCAGCGCGTGCAGGCGGTCTGGTCGACCGAATGCGGACATTTGCGGTCCACGACTTGCTTGACTGAAATGGCTGGTCTCCAAGCCAATTGACGCCTCGCAGATAGATGTCACGGCACGCCAATTCCGACTTCGGGCCAACCACTATCTGACGGGTGGACGGCTTTATGCGAACCACATAGAGCGGCTCGGTCAAACCGCCTATTCCAAGGCGTCGCCGCTGTCCCACAGTGTAGTGCACGACACCTCGGTGCGTACCCAGCACTTTGCCCGAGCTGTCTATGATTTCACCTGGTTCCGCCGCCTTCGGGTGCAGGCGTTCGATCAATTCCCCATATTTTCCATCGGTGACAAAGCATATGTCCTGACTGTCCGGCTTGCCGGCCACCGACAGCCCGTATTTCCTGGCAAGCCGACGGGTTGCCTCTTTCGTCGGAAGCGACCCGAGCGGAAACCGGAGGAATTCAAGCTGCCTGAATGTCGTCGCGAACAGGAAGTACGACTGGTCCTTGGACGGGTCGACAGCGCAGTGCAGCTCGTCGACATGCCTTCCTTCGAAACGCTGAACATAGTGGCCGGTTGCGAGGCAATCGGCGTCAAGTTCAATCGCCATGTCCAGCAGCTCCGAAAACTTGATCCGTTGATTGCAGCGAATGCATGGCACGGGAGTGTAGCCCGCGACGTAGCTGTCGGCAAAATCGTCGATCACCTTCCGCTTGAACCGAGATTCGTAGTCGAGCACGTAGTGTGGAAATCCACACTTGTCGGCAGTTTGTCGGGCGTCGTGAATGTCTGCGCCAGCGCAGCAAGTGCCTTGACGTCGGACCATCGCTCCATGATTGTACAATTGCAGTGTGATGCCAACCACGTCGTACCCCTGCCGATGCAAATGCGCGGCCACCACGCTGCTGTCAACTCCACCCGACATGGCAACAACCACGCGCGTGTCTGCAGTTGGCTTGCAGAATCCGAGGCTGTTTCTGACAGCGTTCATTGTACGGTCCGCTCAACGTCTATTGACACCATTGCCGTTCCTGACGAGCATTCAATCTAGATGTCGCTTGGGGATTCGAAACAGATTCATGAAATTGAACGATTGCCACGAGTTTTCAACTGCAAACACGCTTTGATGTGCGCTTTTTGCGGAATTCTTGCGCGCAGCGACTGGATTCAACCCGTCTACCGGTTCACTCTGGGCAATTCAACAAGCGAATGGGGCGACTGGATGTCCGTTTGAGCGGAATTCGCGCATCGCTTCGCCAACCAATGCATTCCCGGCCGCGGCAAATCATTGCGTGCAGCTCAATTCTTGTGTGTAGAATCTTGGCGTCCGCAGGTGCCAAAAACGCATCGGAATTGGATATGGATGATCCGTGCCGCGCAGGACGATTCCGATGCAGGTTGGCATGGTTGAGTTGGAGGTTTGTTGCAGTGCATTCAATGGGTGTTGGCAAGCCCAGCTCGCGCCAGTTTTGAACCGGCGCCGAACCGGAACTTGCCGCCGTGAAGCGTCTTGGTCTCCGATTGCTCCAATGACCGAAGCGAGCGGGATTGCTCGAAACCACGTTGGTTTGAAAAGAGGCAGCCTCAAAGTCGACATCGAGTGCGGCAGTGCAGCCCGCCACAGAACTGCCATTGGGCTGTGTGTACCGGCACGATCGGCACAAGTGTAGAATGAACACTCGGCACTACAGGAAAGAAGCGATGAATTCGTCTGCAGACAATTCGGATGCCCCAGCGGTCCAAAGGGAGATGGCGGAGATTTGCGACCTCCTCAAGCGAGCGGATGTTGCCTATCACGATCAGGACGACCCGATAATCTCAGACGCCGAATATGACAGGCAAAGGCGACGACTGCGGGACCTGGAAGCGGCGCATCCCCATTTGAAGGCAACCGACAGTCCGACCGATAGCGTGGGTGCGGTTCCTTCGACCGGATTTGCAAAGGTGCGCCATTTGAAGGGAATGCTCTCGCTCGACAACGCTTTCACCGACGAGGACATGGTCGATTTCGTCAAACGCATTCGGAGGTTTCTCAACCTCGAGCCTCACTCTGAAGTGGAGTTCACTTCAGAGGTCAAGATCGATGGACTGGCCATTGCGTTGCTTTTCAAGGAGGGGATTCTGGTCAGGGCCGCAACTCGCGGAGGTGGCGAAATCGGAGAGGACGTAACTGAAAACATCCGCACCATTCGTGCAATTCCAAAACAACTTGAAGGGGCGCCGGACCTGATCGAAGTTCGCGGAGAGATCTACATGACGCACCGTGAGTTCCAGGCGTTGAATGAGAGACAGGCCCTGCAGATCAAGGAGGACGAATCCAGCGGACGCAAATCCTCTGCCAAGCTGTTTGCAAATCCCAGAAACGCAGCTGCGGGATCAGTGCGCCAGCTGGACGTTGGCGTGACTCAGTCTCGCCAGCTGGAGTTCCTGGCACATGGATGGGGAGAGGTGTCGGAACCGTTGGCATCAAGCCAGAACCGGGCAGCGAAAAGGTTGAGCGAAATGGGAATCCCGGTGAATCCCACATTCAGACGCTGTCGCACGGTCGAAGAGATGCTTGAGAGCTATCGTGCCGCAAAGGCTGAGCGGTCGGAGACCGGATACGACACTGACGGGGTTGTATTCAAGGTGGACAGCCTTGAACTCCAGAATCGATTGGGAAATTCCTCGAATGCACCGCGCTGGGCCATTGCCTACAAGTTTCCTCCCGAAAGGGCTTGGACCAGGTTGCGAAGAATTGACATCCAGGTAGGACGCACGGGCGCCTTGGCGCCAGTTGCCCGACTGGACCCGGTCCTTGTTGGTGGCGTGACTGTCTCAAATGTTACGCTCCACAACGAGGACTACATTGCCGGCAAGGATTCAACCGGTGGCGCGATTCGGGATGGCATCGACATTCGAGTCGAAGACTACGTTGAAGTCTATCGAAGTGGAGACGTAATCCCCAGGATTTCCACTGTCGATGTCAAGCGGCGCAAGGCCCAGTCAAGACCATTCGAATTTCCAAGGCGCTGTCCGACCTGCGGTGCGCGAGCAGTGCGTGCGGAGTCCGATTCGGTGCGAAGATGCAGTGGCGGCCTCTCGTGCAAAGCCCAGTCTCTTGAAGGGCTCAAGTACTTCGTTTCCAAGGATGCGCTTGACATAGATGGCTTGGGCGAGAAGGCAATCGAGGAATTCCATGAAACTGGAGAAATCACCCAGCCAGCCCACATTTTCACGCTTGCGGAACGCATAGCGAACAGCGGAAAGCCTTTGGAGGCCCGGCCTGGCTGGCAGAGGAAGTCGGTCGACAATCTCTTTCGCCAGATTGACAAGGCGCGCACTGTCGATTTCGCGCGCTTGCTGGTCTCGCTGGGAATTAGGCATGTCGGGTCTCAAACATCCGAGTTGATTGCAGAACACTACAGGAGCTGGCCTCTGTTTCTGGAAGGGATGAAAGGCGCCAGTGAATTGAGCGGCGCCCATTGGGATGAACTCGTTTCAATCGACGGAATTGGACCAGTCACCGCGAAGTCTCTGGTTGGCGCTTTCAACCATGCCGACTTCCTGCAGATGGTTGAACGGCTAACCGATCAGCTGGACGAAATCAGGGAACAGGAAACGAAACAGTTGGCAGACAGCTCGATTGCCGGCAAGGCCATCGTGTTTACGGGCAAGCTGAAATCGATGGCGCGAGCAGAGGCAAAGTCACGCGCGGAGGCGCTTGGCGCCAAGATTTACAGCACGGTGTCCAAGAAAATCGAACTGGTTGTGGCTGGCGAAGGCAGTGGCAGAAAGGGAAAGCGCGCCCAGGAACTGGGCATTGAGGTGTTGGGTGAAGAGGAATGGCTGCAACGTCTGGACCCAAATTGGATCGCCTCAGACGAGCATGAACAGAAGCAGGATCAATTGTCTCTGCCTTTGGAGGAAGAGGGCAGCCTGGAGCCCAATGCAAGAGATGTTTGAACTGTCATGTGCGTCAAGTCCCATTGTGGGTTGGCCAAGGAACCACAACTCGAAGCCGACTGCGAAGTGCAGTTCGGAGTGGACCACATTCCCGAAAGGCGGGTCTCCTGGGTAGGCCAACCAGGAAACGCATGACTCTCCGTGGTCGCCGCTACCAACTTATGGAAACACCAAGCATCACGCCATGCTCAACCGGTTGCCGGCCACCGGAGGGCTTGTGTCGCGTAGCGTCAAGATGCAACTCCAAGCGAGTTTTGTATGGCACTTCTGGCGACACCTTCCAGCCAATCCTCAGATCCTGTGAACCTCCATCCGCAGTCCTGAATCCAAAGTTGGGCGTGCCGGTGTATCCTCCACCAAAGGCGGGAAGTCCGTAGCCTATCTCGCCCTCCAGCCCGCTGGATGCAGCGGGTTGTCCGCTACCGGCATGGCCTCCAGCCATTTCTGCCATGGTGTCCGCTCCCAGCAGCACAGTTCTTGCACTGACAGAGTGCATTCCCACGCTCCGGCGCAGCGACATACCAATCCCGCGCTCACTCGTTGGGTCGGGGTCGTAGGTCAACCCTGCCGATGCGCCCCATTCGCGATAGTTCTCGTCGACATGCGCCAGCAGAACTCGACCTTGAACGTCCACTTCCCAGCCCGATGCAATGTCGGCATAGGCCAATCTGCTGTCCATTTCGAGGCCAAGGCCTCGCTCGGCATCGCCGCCGTCCCATCGCATTCCAAATGCAATTGACGGTGTGACTGTCGCACTGCCATGTCCAACCAGGAATTGGCGGCTGCCCTCGATCCCCGTTCTAACCTGCCATACTGTGGCTTCGGTCGCTGGCATGCCACCGCCGGCAGCATCCGACGAAGCGAGTCGCGTCACACGCGCATCCGTCGTCAGTGCGAGCGTCATACCGGTGCCGTCCTGAGTTTGGCGCGCCATCAGTCCGCGCAGCCCAACTGCGCCCATCGCCATGCTCAGATCGGCTGATTGGGCTTCTCCGTCCTTGGGCTTTGCCACCAATGTTCCCCTGGCATAGCCGGTCACCATCCAGGCTGACAGGCGCTCGCCAAGGGACAGTCCTCCATAGGGGTACAAGCCCGTCAATTCTGCCGTGATGTCCGTCCGGCCGTTGCCCTCGGCATGCCAACCGCCAATGCCGGTCGTGCGACCGACCGCCAATCCGGCAATCCAATTGTCCTGACCGGCAGTTCCGGTCCAGTCGACGCCTAGCAAACCCGTCGTCACCTCGCCATGCAGCACTGCCGCGCCCTCGCGACCATCGAATCGGCCATGCATGCCCCGACCCCAAAAGCTGGCCAATCCGCCCGCATCGGTCGCTTGCGTCAATGTGAAAGACGAGCCGGACAAAAGTTCGTGCGAACCAACTGCGCGAGACTGCATTCTTGTCTCGTCATCCGGCAATAGCCACTCGCCAAGCGCCGTCAGGGAACTGCCGTCGCCTTCATCCGTCGCTTTGGGAGTCATGTTGCCACCGTCTTCCCAATTCCAGCTTGGCAGCGTCTGCCCAGCCAGCGTGGCCCGCCCGCCAGGCGTCCGAGGTTCCGAAATCCGTGTCTCGACCGCATCCACTACCTGGCCGGTCAATGTGCGTCCAAAACGCGCCAGCCAAGCTTGCGGATCAATGCCCTCATCTTCGTCGATGATGGTGATCACAACAGATTTCGGATTGCCTTCCGTCACATTGGGCGGCAGGTCCATAGCCAGCGCCACCTTGAACGTTTCGTCCTCGGTGTCGGCATCCACGATTGTGGTGATTGTGCCGTTGCCGCTTGTTTCTCCTGATTCGATGGCAATGTTCGCCAGCGCACCGTAGTCGCCTTCCTCGGCGGATTCTGCAGTTAGGGTCAATGGAATTGTCACGGCCTTGTCCAATGGCGTAGACAGCTTTGCCGTGACCGTTACAGAACTTCCCTCGGCAACCGGATTGGGCGAGGCCGACAGCGACGCTTCGGCAACCACTTCGCCGTCGTCAATGATTGTGATCTCTACGGCTTGCGGGCTGCCAGCTGCCAGATCCTCCGGCAAGTCGCTGCCAAGCGCCACCGTGAAGGTTTCGTCCTCGGTGTCGGCATCCACGATTGTGGTGATTGAGCCGCTGCCGCTTGTTTCTCCAGATTCGATGGAAATGCCCGCCAGCGCACCATGGTCGCCTTCCTCGGCAGAACCTGCAGTCAGGGTCAAGGGAATTGTCACGGCTTTGTCCAGTGCCGTCGAAAGCGTTGCAGTCACGGTTACCGAACTGCCTTCGTCGACCGGATTGGGCGAGGCAGACAGCGACACCCGGGTGGCCGCCTCCTCCGCGGCAGAGAGCAGATCGTTGTCAGTGATCGTGATCTCAATCGACTTGCTTGCACCGACAAGCATGCCCGAGGGCATGTCGCTGTCCAGTTCCAAGATGAGGGTTTCGTCCTCGGTGTCGTCGTCCTCCATTGTCAGCATGGTGGCGGACGCGCTGTTAGCGCCAGCATCAACCGTAACGTTCGGCAACGGTTCGAAGTCACCCTCCTCCGCAGAAACCATGACTTGCTTCAATGGAACCGTCATCGTGCTTTCGGCTTGCTCGGACAGCGTTGCAGTGACCGTTATCCACTCGCCCTCTTCAACTATCACCGGCCAGGCTGAAATTGACACGGCAGTGTCGCCGTCACTGATCGTGACTTCAACCGAACTGGGGCTGCCGGCAGTCAATGTGTCCGGCAAACTGCTTCCCAGCGCCACCTCAAAGGTCTCGTCCTCGGTGTCGGCATCCACGATCGTGGCGATCGTGCCGGAGCCATTCGTTGCACCGGCAGCTATCGTGATGGACTCCAGTGTTCCAAAGTCGTCATCTTCGGCCGATACTGCAGTCAGCGTCAGCGGAATTGTCACGGCGCTTGTCAGTGCTGCCGTCAGCGTTGCCGCAATCGTCACGCTTTCGCCTTCGGCAACTGGGTTTGGGTAGGCGGAGAGGCGCACCGTCGGAATGCTTGTATCGTCGTCGACAATCAAGATTTCCAGCGAGTTGGGACTGCCGGCAACCAGGTTCGGGGGCAAACTGCCACCCAGCGCCACGGTGAAGGTTTCGTCTTCGGTGTCGGCATCCTCGTTCGCAGCAATGGTTCCTGTGCCAGTTTTTTCGCCCGCATTGACGGTGATGCTCGACAACGACCCATAGTCGCCTGCTTCTGCCGAGCCTGCCGAAAGGTCAATGGGAATTGCAACGTTGTTGGAGGGGGCTTCCGACAAGGTTGCCGTCACGGTCACCGTGTCGCCTTCGGTGACGGCTGTCGGCGAAGCGGCCAGTGTCACGACAAGGTCGTTGTCGTCGACCGTGATTTCCACAGCGTTTGGGCTGCCGGCAACCACGCCTGACGGCAGATTGCTCTGCAACGCCACGGTGAAGGTTTCGTCTTCGGTGTCGGCATCCTCGTTCGCGGCAATGGTTCCTGTGCCAGTTTTTTCGCCCGCATTGACGGTGATTCCCGTCAATGTTCCGTAGTCGCCGCTTTCAGCTGAGCCCGCAGTCAGCGTCAGTGGAATCGTCACCGTTTTTGACAGCGCTGCCGAAAGCGCAGCGGTCACCGTAACGGTTTCACCCTCGTCAACCGGGTTCGGTGTGGCCGAAAGACTGACCACACTCGTCGGCGTGCCTTCCGCGGCCGCCCATTTGCTGCCAGGGTCGATGCCGTTGAGAGCTCGCACCTGAACTTCATATGTCGAACCGTTGGCAAGACCTGACATGGTGTGGCTGGTCGTGCTTGAGGAGTTAACGCCCTCGCTTTCATTCCATGACCCGGGCTGGTTTCCTGCCATGTCCGCATCCGTGTCCTTGACTCTCCAGCGAACCTTGAAGTCCGTTACTTTCGCGCCGGCGCCGCCCGTGAATGTGGGTTCATTCCACGAAACCGAGAGCATCCCATCTCCAGGAGTCACCATTACGCCGGTTGGCGGTCCTGGCACGGTCCAGGTGATTACCGACTGGGTTGCCGATGATTCCGAAAGTTCATTGTTGTTGGACTTGGCAACCAAGTGCTGCCGTACATCGTATTCCGTCTTTTGAAGAAAGCCGGTGAACACAAGAGACCTTGCCGTGCTGAGCGACGTCTCCTGCATGGCGCCGGATGGCAGCGAATTGGAGGCGCTGGGTTGGGGCCAGATCGACGCCTTCTGTTTGAACTGAATCCTGGCAGCGAAATTGTCGGGAACCACGCCCAGAGCAACTATGATCGAGGGGCCTCCATTGGCTGCACCGGGGATCACTTTCATGGTTCCCGGCGCCGGGTATCGCACAATCGTGATTGTGTAGATTTTCCTGCTGCCGTCCTCTGCCGCAACCTCCACGTTGATGACATTCTCGCCAACATCAAGCGCTATGGCGCTGCTGGCCGTGCCGCTTTGCACTTTAAACAGATTTGTTCCCTTGCCCACCCTGACCGTCGCGTTGTAGGGCTCCTCCAAGGTCGGCGTCACCTTGGCATGCGTAGTCGAGTTCCTCACAGTCGCCGTGTAGCGCGTTGTAGCCTTGTCGAATGTTTCAGGCGTTAGGGTCAACGGCGTATAGGTCCCTTCCCGCGATGTGCTGGTCGAAGCCGACAGCGCAGTCAAGTTGTTGTTGGTGGACAACGGACCAACGATGCCGATGCGCAATTCATAATGTCGCGTGTCCCAACGGCTGCCAGGCAGGTTCGACGCAAACCACAGGACCTTGTCCGCAATGCTCCAGCCCGGCTCTACTCCGGCATCCTCTTCCCCGCTCTGAGTGAACAGTGCCCTCAAGGAAGTAAGATCGCCGGTTGTATAGAGGACAATGAAGTAGTTGGTGTTTGGTCGGAGGGAGAAATTGGGAGGTGCAGAAAACTCAAACGCCCTTCCACCCATAACTGTTGGTCCAAAGCTTGACGGCACGGAAAAGCTTGCGAGGCTTTGCCTTGGACGACCAAAGCTGTCGGACGACCACAATTCCGCTCTAATCGTCGCAATTTGACTGGGCGTCAGTCCTCCTCCAGTCACCTCCAACTTGAGCCGCAGGCTTCTCACTTCGTAGCCGGCCGTGTCGCTTCCCGTTGTGAAGCCTTGCGCATAAACGCTTTCATCGAAGGCCGAAGCGGCGCCCAGCTCTTGTTCGATGTTGCTGACATACGGACCGGCAAGAGTTGGCGTGGCGACGAAATGGGAGGCAGCAGCAATTAGCAGCAGGAAGATGGCGGGAAGAATGGCATACTCTTTGCAGCGACGCCGGGGCTGCACCTCACTTCGCGCGCAGGTCATGCTTGATCCCGAGCACTTTGGATGGGCAGGCAGTCAAGGAGACATTTTGAGGGATGGTCGGTTGGGGGGGGGAGCGTCTGGAGGCTTGCTCCATCACCCAATTCTGCCGCAGAGGTTCAACCACTGCAATTTCTGCTACGCAGGCAATCGGCAGAGCATCGCTGCACCCTTGCTGCCTCCAGGTTTGTCACCATGCATCGCGCAAATTTTGTTTGCGATCCTCATGTCAACCGGTTTCCCCGATGGGGGAGTCCCAAATACAGGACACCGCAAATGTTAACTGACGGTCACTGCGAGAAACTGGAAAAGGTGCCGACTGGTACTGTTAGGGCCTTCGAATGTCCTGAAGGGCCTGTTTCTAGGGTTTATTGAGCAAGACAAAGGCTCCCTCGCGGAACAATGCCTTGCGAACATGTCATCGACACATCCGTCGTCGTCCGAATGATTTTCAACGGGATGCATGGATTGCCAATTGTTCTTGAACAACAACATGCTACTGACTCGACTTTTTCTTTTTGGCATTACCGGAGAGGCTCCTCAAATTCAATCAATGACCCTCATCTTGAAATTGCCTGGACTATCCGAATCTCACTGAATCGGTTTATTGCAAGGTCTCGGGAGTGAAGTTCTGTCCAGACAGCGTGAGAGATGCCCTTTGCTGTCCTCGAAGCGAGGAATCTCCTGCCTAAACTCAATGTGAATCGGGGTGGACCGGAACACGGCATTCCCCGTGAGCAGCGCGATCGATCCGAAATTGTGAGTTCTGGCTGTCGACGGACATTGAACAATGAACTCAGGCACGGCAAGCGTGGTGATCCGACCCCTCTGCATCGGAACTCGATCCCTGTGCATGTCCTTGAAGCCTGTTGGTGGACATTTTCGATAGTGTTGAGTGTGGGACTTTGACAGCGCGAGAGCGCCTTCGAGGTCGCGGCTGACCTTGGATCAGACCCTTTCGATGGTCAGGCCCGGGGCCACTTCATGCCCGAACAGTTTTGGTGTGTCGTTCTGTGGATCTCGCGCTGTTCGGCCGGGTTTAGCCGGCTTGCGACTCGGGCGTGCAGACGCTTGCTGAAGTTCTCCGGCGAGGCAATGTCGGCATAGAGCCTGACCTGCTACTGATCGTGCGATGTGTTGGAAGGCAAGTCTTTGTTGGAGACTGGCCACGGGAGGGAGTCCATGGGTGCGTTGTACCCGTCAGAGCCGGGTGGGGTTTCGCATTCCACAAGAGATTCCATCCTGACGTTGACCCTCATGGTTCCGAACTCGCCTCCGAGTACCACCCCACGGGTCGGCGCGGCATCCGTGTAGTCGCGCCCTGTCGCAACTTTGACAAAGCGATGATCCACAACCGTGTCATTGGTTGGATCAAATCCGATCCAGCCATGACCCGGAAACCAAAATTCCGCCCACGCATGACTTGCCAGCTCACTGACGGAGTGATGCGGCGGAGGCGCATGTTCATGCATGTATCCCGATACATATCGGCCGGGCACACCCCACCTGCGACCGAGAGCGAGCATCAAGTGGGCGAAGTCCTGACAAACACCCTTTCCGGCTTGCAGTATTCCGCTGGCGGTGGTGTCAACCGATGTGGCGCCTGGGGAGTATTCAAGGACAGCGTGGAGCTTGGAACAAGCTCCACGCAGTGCAGCAAAGGGGTCGGGTTTCTGACTCAGGCCATGCTGGTCAATGAAGGCATTCAGGAGCTTGCTTGGCTTCACCAGTTTGCTGGGGGCCAGGAAATGCCAGAAGCGGCCCGGCCCGGCCTCTCTGTGAAGTTCCTCCCATGACGTCATCGCCTGCAGTTCGTGCGGGGATGGAAGCTTCAATGTTTGGACGATTGAACTGGCGTTGACATGGACGTGAGAGGTCGCTCGGCAGATGTTGAACAGGTGGCACCTGTTTCCAAAACTGTCGTCACATGCGATTGGCGTTGCCGCCGGTGTGGTCGAAATGGAGAACGACAGAAGGCGCTGGTCACGATTGTCGCAGGGACAAAGCCGAGTGAGCATTGTACAACAGCTGGTCCCGTAGCCATGTTCGAAAACGGTGCTGTGGTGAACCGCAATGCGGGAGGGCAGCTCAAGGCTCATGCAATGGCATCGTCCGTTATCGGATAGTTGAAGTACACGCTTTCGACATCCTCGCTGAACTTTCTTGTCGCATCGGCAACGAAGTTCAGCATTGATCGCACGGCGGCATCATCTTCTGGATCGCGGTCGGGCCACTCATACTCGATCAAGGCACGCGCCCTGCCTACCGGTCTATCTGAGCAACGAGTCGGCGATCGACGCCATTCCGCCGCAATGACGGCATGAGCTCCGGCAATCTCCTGCAATGCGTGGGCAACCGAATTGGGTGACCGACTGTCGCACACCAGAAAGTCAAGGGCATGGGTTGCCATGTATTCCATCGGGTGCAGGCGGCGGAAGGTCGACTGGGCTGCACAAATGTTCAGCAACGACGACCATGCTTCGCCAGCGCTGCTGTCACGAGTTGGAAATGCTTCGAGCTGCGCATCGATCAAGGAACAGGTGAGCAGCGCCCTCTCGACAAATCTGCCCAACCTGAAGAAGTGCCAGCCAGAGTCCCTGTACATGGTCGCTTCGACTATGCCGCGAAAGGTCTCAACCGCAATGGAGGCGTTTGCAAAAGAGTCCCTCGGCCTTTCTTCCCAGATGTCCAGTAGCCGCAGATCCTTCTTGTCCAGAAATGCAACGTTCAGGCTAGTCCACATTTCATGGCTGATCACGCTCCGGATCTGTCTGGCGTTTTCCCTGGCCTTTGAAAGACAGTTGAAGATCGCATCGGGGTTGCTTGGCTCAAAGGCCAGGTCGTCGGTCAGCGTGTAGGCATCAAAAAGCATGAAGTAGTCGTCGCCTGGATTCGGCATGAGCCCGGAACCCGCAGGCTGGCGATTCAGCGACAGGAAGATTCTCTTCCATCCCCGCTCAATGTCATCATGCGGACTGTCGTGGATTGCGTCGAGCTGATTGGTCAGGAAGCGGCAGACTTGAACGGCACGCTCAATGTATCGGCTCATCCAGTACAGGTTTTGTGCGTCTCTGGAAAGCAACGGCTCTAGTTCTCCAACACCCAGACGTCCTTGCCGCCGCCGCCCTGGCTTGAATTGACGACCAGCGAACCGGCTCGCAGCGCGACGCGGCAGAATGCGCCTGGTACCAAGCGTGTCTTGTTGCCCTGCAGTATGAATGGGCGCAGATCGACATGCCTGGCCACAGCGCCTTCGGGCGACAGGCAGGGCGAACGTGAGAAATTGATCGCTGGCTGTGAAATGTAGTTGGATGGATTGCTGCGAACCTTCTTCGCGAAGGAGTTTCGTTCATCCCGTGTGGAGTGGGGGCCGACAAGCATTCCTTGGCCACCGGATTCGCCGACACACTTGACGACAAGGGTGTCCAGATTGTCGAGCGTATATTCGAGCCCCTTCCGCTCGCGGCAAAGAAAGGTTTCGACATTTGGCAGAAGCGGTTCTTCGCCCAGGTAGTAGCGAATCATGTCAGGCACATAGCTGTAGACAGCCTTGTCGTCCGCCACCCCGGTCCCTGGCGCGTTGGCAATGGCCACATTGCCGAGCCGGAATGCAAGAAACAGCCCCGGAACTCCCAGACGAGAGTCTGGTCTGAATACCAGTGGATCAATGTATTCGTCGTTTATTCGGCGGTAGACGACGTCAACACGGCGAGGGCCTCGCGTGGTTCTCATGTACACAAAGCCCTTGTGAACGGTCAGGTCGCTGCCTTGCACGAGTTCTATGCCCATTTCCCGGGCTAGAAACATGTGCTCGTAGTACGCTGCATTGTGAACCCCGGGCGTGAGGAGCACAATGCAGGGATCTGAGACGCCCGAAGGCGCCATTTCCGCGAGGCATTTGCGAAGCAGTGCGCCGTAATGCCCAATGGGACGAACCGAATGCAGCCTGTAGAGAGTTCGCAGGCTTGCGCTGACGGCCTGCCGGTTTGCCAGCATGTATGATACGCCTGAAGGCGAGCGCAGATTGTCTTCCAGGACCTTGAAACCATCCGTGTCGCGAATGATGTCAGAACCGCAAACAGAGACATAGACCCCATGCTTTGGTGTCAGGCCGCGCATCTCAACCCGGTATTGCGTGCAACCGTAGACCAGGTCGACCGGAATGACGCCATCGGCCAATATTCTGGCGCTGCCGTATATGTCGCCCAAGAACTTGTTCAGGGCTTGCAGCCGCTGGACAAGCCCGTCTTCGATCACTTGCCAGTCGCTCGCGTCAATGAGTCTGGGGAGAAGGTCGATCGGAATTATTCTCTCCTGAGGACCTTCTGCGCCGTAGACCGAAAATGTTATGCCGTCCTCTAGAAACGAGCGAGCCGCGTGATCTTGCATGGTTGCAATCCGGTCCAGCGGCATGGCGTTGAGTGCATCATGCAGGCGTCTGCAATGTCGGTGCGGGGTCCCGTCCTGACCAAACATTTCGTCATGGATCCGAGCATCGATCTCGTATCGCGAGAACAGTCTGGATTCCCGGCCGTTGGTTGTGTGATCAGGCGAATTGCCCTGCAGCTCTTGATTTGCCACCATGCATGCAAGAATAGACCTAAGTTGCAGGCTTGACAAACCCCGATTTTGCCCAGCCGGCCAGCGCAGCGTCAGCAATGCAAGTGTAGGGTCATGTCCCGCGCGCTGCCAAGGCATTGGTTCTCCGCCAATGTGCCCGATTGCAGAATTCGGGTTTCAATGACGCGAAGGGGTTCCCATTCCCGTGGAACTCGCGACGCGGGCCCGATTTCCACGAGCTCCAACGCCGGCAATGCTGTTGTGGCAAGCCCTTGGATCAGCATCAGTCGGATGCAACAGTCAATCATGGCTTGTTCTGGCCTTGGACCCAGAGCCAGGAAAGGACTTCAATCCCGCTTGGCTGCTGGATCGTCGCAGTGAAACGACCACGAATCTGCAATCAATTCCTTGGTGGCGCCCTGACCCCACATCACGCCACCGAGACTTCAGAGTGATGCCTGGATCTTGATCATTGCTTCGGCGCTCGCTTGAAACCTGCCGGACGGAGAATTCCTGTGGTTGCGACAGCGTTTGCATCCGCAAGATCCAACAAGTTTGCGTGGTCAGCGATTTGGATTGGCGATCACGTGGCGCTGCCGCGCCGAGCGGGCAACCCGGAGCTTCCGGTGGCAGTCAGCGTCTGTGCAGGCGTGCATCCCAGCCTGTACGCGAGTCCACAATCAATGCATGCATTGAGTGCAGCTTGCCATTTTGGCAGGCTGGCATGGTGGACGGGTTGTATGGAATTCCAAAGAATTGTTCGCTACGCCTACGGTCGGCAGAGGTTGCGGCAATCGTCGCAACTGGTCGATTCCGTGCGAATTCCCTTGCCGATGCCCAGCAACGCAACGAACGATCGCTTCGGCGCAGCTTGCGTACAAGGCTATCGAGAATTGTTGCCGGCGGCACAATCGGCTTGCTGCTGTTCCGCGTTCTCGATGGCTTCCAATGTGGCGTCCAGAACC
>JAPOOS010000150.1 GCA_026713305.1 Paracoccaceae bacterium | reverse complement strand
TTTGCCTGGCTGGGCCGGTGCCGCCGACTGTCCAAGGACTACGAGAGCACAGTGGCGAGTTCACTGGCGTGGACGCAGCTGGCGGCGTGCCGGAACATGGTGCGCCGAATTGCCCGTGCCAGGGCCAGGCAAAAAGAGAACAATGTTCCGGCGTGAGTGTGCATCAAACAGGGAAAAGTGACTTTCGAATCGGGCACTAAGACATGGATCGGCAAGGATCGATCGCGGACGAACACAGCATGATGTGCGGCTTTCCGCCAGGACACGGCAAGCGCCTGCAGGCCAATAGTGGACGGCGCCAGCCAGAAGGATCATGCCTTTCCTTGCGCACGCGTTGAACGCGAATCGGGACAATGCCCGCCCGGCAACGCGTCAAGGAAACGGGAGAATGCTGACGGAACCCAATTTGCATTCGAAATCGAACAAGCCGGAGCGGGATTTCGAATCAAACATGTTCCCTTGACTGCATGCGTTGCCTCGAACCGTTCCAAGTGCCCAAGGAAAGTTTGGGCTGGCGCCAGGAAGCCAACCGAAGGAACTCTTCCAGATCAATGGCCCCAAGGACGATGGTCGGATGTGACGCTGATAGTCACAAGTCGGCAGCCCATCGCCAACATTGGCCTTGAAGAGGTCAACTTGTCGTAACGTGGCAAGATGCACACGGCGATCACTGTATGTCGACAATGACGGCCTGCTGAGCCTTGCCTGCCTTCGCCGCCTTCTTCATGCAGCGTGCCTGCTTCCTCCAGTTCTGGAAGTCACTGCAACGCAGCGCCAAATTGCAACTCCGCGCAAACCTTGGGGTGCGCGCCAGTTTCATGGATCATGCATCGCGTTGACTGCGCAGGGGAGTGGGACCGGCGCAAGATGCTGCAATGTGCATGGATCATGCCGTTATGGAACCCATTCGTCGTCGACCATGTCCAATCCCATGGCTTGGCAATGATGTGCTTGAACTGATCGACATGCTCATCCGCGAGTCCGAACGGGCATGTCTTCGTTCACTTGAAGGTCCTGTTTCGAGTTTGGCTGTGAAACAGACAAGCTCAAGGCGTTCATTGTCGCTAGTATCCAGTCACTGGTCAATGTTGGAAGGGTGGTTTGGACGAGGCTTGGGGCCCAAGCATCTCCGGCTGCCGACGTGCCTGTCCGTATAGCCTCCAAATCTCGCCGAATGTCCTTGGCAATCTCCTTCACCTCTTGTGCCACGCGCGGATGCAAGCCAAGTTCTTGCTTCAGAGCCGTTGCAAGCGGGAGCAAAAGGTCGCGTGCCGGAGATGCGTCAATCAGTTTGCACATCCTGTCCGGACCCAGATTGATGGAAAGCCAAAATAGCCCATCCAGCGCTTGCTTGGGGATCGTGCCTAGACCTGGCAAGAAGGCCAACAGGGATTTCAACGTCTTCGCACATTCGTCGATTTCGCCGCCCACAAAGTATGCTCGTGCAGCCACCAGGTAGCCCTGCAACTTAATTTCACCCGGAATGGGGGTCACTTTCTCGAACACTCTTTGGACCAATTCGACGGCTTCGTCAGCCCGGCCGTTGGCAAGCTCAAACTCGGCGCTTTCGCATAGCGCCATCGCAGCCGCGTTCCGGAGCATTGGTTCGTTGCTTCCCTCGAACTTCTTGGCAATCATTTCCCAAACGGCCGAGGCATCCTCAAACCGCTTCAAACCATTGAGCACACAACCCTTGTTGAGTAGGGCAAGCGCAACAGCTCCAGGAGATTCCGCAGCGGGGACCGCTCGATTTCGGCGTACAACTTCCTCGAATGCCTCAAGGGCTTCCTCATTGCGTCCCAAATGAGCAAACAGTGTCCCCTGATGTAGCAAGGCTGCCGAAACACTTTGCTGCAGCACTGGTTCCTTACATGACCCAAATGTCTGGACCACGTCATCCAAAGCATCCAGAGCTTCCTCGTATCGCCCGGTCCGAGCGAGCAAGTCAGCCTTGAACAGCAAAGCAAAGGTAGCGACTTTCATTGGGGGTGGCGAACCTGTCGTCTCTTGCAAGCATTC
>JAPOOS010000271.1 GCA_026713305.1 Paracoccaceae bacterium | reverse complement strand
TCGTCATTCGCGGGCACGGCCGCAATCATCAGATTGCCGTACGAAGCTGATACAGAATGGGGCTGGTTTTAGCGTTCAGTTCGCTAGATGCACCGTCCGCCGTCTACAGGCAAAATGACGCCAGTCAGGAAGTTGGCTTCACTTGACGCCAGAAACACAGCGGCTGAAGCCACATCGTCTCCAGTGCAAAGCCGGCCCTGAGGTATCGTTGAAACGAATGTGTCCAGGACTTCTGGAGTTTCCGGCCCTCCGAGGAAGGCTTCCGTAAGGCCGGTGCGTCCCAGCACTGGCGCGATAGCGCATACGCGGATGTTGTCGGGGGCCAACTCAATCGCCAGAGACTGGGTTAGTGAGTTAACTGCTCCCTTTGTGGAATTGTACCAGGCAAGACCCGGCCTCGGCCTGATTCCGGCAGTGGAGCTAATGTTGATCATCGTGCCCCAACCGGTTTCACGCCAATGTGGTACAATCGCGCGGGTCATGTGGTAGATTGCAAACACATTGATTTCATAGACCTTGCGAAACGTGCGCTCATCCACCTCCATCAATGGTTGGTTGCGATAGCTCCACCCCGCATTGTTGACCACTACGTCAATTCGGCCATCGCCAAGAAACTTGCTGACTGCGTCGTTGATCTGACCGGGATCGGTGACGTCACACTTCATCCCTGTTGCCGAGCCGCCGTTGCTTCCCTCAATGGTCGCCACGACCTCGTCGAGGGCTGCCTTGGAGATGTCAACCAACGCAACGTTGGCGCCCTCCGAGGCAAATCGCTCTGCCATTGACTTTCCGAAACCAGATGCAGCGCCAGTAATCAGTGCGCGCAATCCCTTGAGCCTCATTCCCTTAGCCTCATAGACCGTGGTGATGAACGACAGTTTTCAGACGCGAGAAGGTATGCAAGGCAGCCATTCCCTTTTCGCGCCCATGACCTGACTTGCCAACCCCGCCGAACGGCAGTTCAACTCCACCGCCAGCGCCATAGCTGTTGATGAACACTTGCCCACAATGCAGCGCCTTGGCCACCCTCATTTGACGGTCGCCGTCGCGCGTCCAGATTCCGGCGACAAGGCCATATTCGGTGCCGTTGGCAATGCGAACTGCATCTCGCTCATCTTTGAAGGAAGTGCAGACAAGAACTGGCCCGAAGATTTCCTCCTGCGAAAGACGGGAATGCTCCGACGCCGGCCCGAACAGGGTAGGGCGCACGTAATGCCCGCCCGCTGGAGCGCTTGGCGAGACATTTCCCTGTGCAACCAAATGCGGACGGTCCGGCAAGTTCAGATAACGGAGCACCCGCTTTTTCTGAACATTGGAAATCAATGCGCCAAGATCCGGATCCTCGTCGTGCGGACCGGCAGTCAACGCTTCGAACCGGCTTGCCAGTCCGTCCAGGACCTCGCCAAACATCGACTCCTGCACAAGCACACGCGATCCAGCGGAACAGGTCTGTCCGGCATTCTGAATTACACCTTGGACCAGAATGTGAAGGTATTCTTCCTTCCTGGCATCCTCGAACACAATTTGGGGAGATTTCCCTCCCAACTCCAACGAGCACGCGATGCGGTTGCGCGCAGCCGCCGCGGCGACGGACGCTCCTGTCTTGGGGGATCCGGTGAAGGACAGGAAGTCAATGCCGCGATGTCGGGCAAGCGCTGCGCCAGCCATTGCGCCAGTGCCACTGACGACATTGATTGATCCCTTTGGGAATCCGGCCTCTCTCGCCAGGACGGCCAGTTGAATTGGAGTCAGGCAGGCTTGCTCCGCCGGCTTCAGCACCACGGCATTGCCCATTGCCAAGGCAGGTGCAAGCGTTCGCGCAAATATTTGAGAAGGATAGTTCCATGGAATTATGTGTCCAGTGACACCATGAGGTTCGCGCAGGACCTGAGCATTGAACATGTTGAAGTAGGGCAGGGTTTCCCCACCAATCTTGTCGGCGCTTCCGCCGTAGAACTCAAAGTACCGGGCGGTCATCCGAATGTCCTGCTCGGCCTCGCGCATTGGTTTCCCGGTGTCCATCGCTTCAATGGATGTGAGATCGTCCAAGTTGTCCAGCACGAGATCGCCGAGCTTGGTTAGGAGGCGGCCACGGCCAACGGCGGAAAGGTGGGACCATTCGCCGTCGTCGACTGCCGCTCGAGCGGCCTTGACCGCTGCGTTGATGTCCATGGCGGAAGAAGCCGGAATCTTGGCGAACGGCAATCCGTCGGAAGGACATCGAACGTCAAGCTCCCTGCCCGAAAGCGCTGTGCGCAATTTGCCGTCGATGAGGTTAAGGTAGCGTTTCAACACCACATTCTCCCGCAACTGGCGATTGTGCCGACGGGAATTGGAGTTGGTGTCCCGACTCTACAGTTCCTTGACATAGGGCTCGCCGCCGGCTCTCGGTGGAATTGCCTTGCCTACGAAGCCAGCCAGAATGATGATTGTAAGGATGTACGGCAGCGCCTGCATGAATTGCACCGGCACCGTGCCCACTCCCTGGATCTCAATGCTCTGATAGCGGATTGCAATTGCCTCAAGCAGTCCGAACAGCAGGCATGCATAGAGTGCATAGCCGGGCCGCCACTTGGCGAATATGAGCGCTGCCAATGCCATGAAGCCCTTGCCCGCCGTCATGTCCTTGATGAAGCCGGCTGCCATTCCCGTTGCAAGATAGGCGCCGCCAAGCCCACACAGCAGCCCGCAGATCAGGGTTGCCTGATAGCGCAGGCGGGCTACCGATATGCCGCCAGTGTCGACCGCCTCGGGGTTTTCGCCAACGGCCCGCAAGCGCAGTCCGAAGCGCGTCCGGAACAGAATCCACCAAGTGGCGGGAACCGCCAGCAATCCGACATAGACGAGCACCGTGTGCCCGGACAGCAGTTCACTGTAGATTGGTCCCAAAACGGGAACGTCGGCAACTGCCGAAGCAAACGGAAGTTCGACGGGCAGAAACCTGGCGTCGCCGGCAAGCGACGGCGTGCGGCCGCCAAGCTTGAACCAGTTTTGTCCGACCAGTGCAGTCAGGCCCGAAGCAAGGAAATTGATGGCGACCCCGGAAATCAGCTGGTTGCCGCGGAACGTTATGCTGGCCACGCCATGAACCAATGCCAGGAGCACCGACGCGGTCAAGCCTGCGCACATTCCGATCCAGACCGACCCGGTGCTGGCGGCGAACGCAGCCGAGAAGAACGCCGAAGCCAGCATTTTGCCTTCAAGACCGATGTCGAAAATGCCGGCTCGTTCGGAATAGAGTCCGGCAAGACATGCGAACAGCAACGGAGCCGACAGCCTGAGCATGGAGTCCAGCAATTGCACGACGATTAAGAGGTCCATCATCGTGCTCCCGTTCCACGCCGGACAAAGTAGTTCTCGACCGGAATCCTGACCATGTTCTCAAGAGCTCCGGTAAAGAGAATCACGAGGCCCTGGATGACAATGATCATTTCTCGCGTGACTGCCGGAAGCTCGAACTCAAGCTCTGCGCCGCCTTGGTAAAGCACGCCGAACAAAATGGCTGCAAGCAGCACGCCCAAGGGGTGCGACCGTCCCATGAGAGCAACGGCGATGCCCACGAAACCGGCGCCCTGCACCGAGTTGATCAGCAACCGCTCCGCTTCTCCCATGACGGAGTTGATGGCCATCAGCCCGGCCAGCCCGCCGGAAATCAGCATTGAGATCATTATGATCCGAAAGGACGAGATGCCGGCATACTGTGCCGCCGATTCATTGTGGCCAAATGCGCGAATGGCATAGCCAAGCTTGGTTCTCCATATCAGCAGCCACACCAGCACGCAGGCGATCAGCGCAACGATGAATGTAACGTTGACCGGTGGGGACTTTGGGAAGCCAATGCCGATCCAAGCGAGCATTTCGTGTGCGGTGGGAAGGTGGGCGCCCGGAACGAAGGGTCCTGATTCAGGCGACATCTGCCCGGCCGGCTTCAGCTGGTTGACCAGCAGGTAGACCATCAATGCAGATGCGATGAAATTGAACATGATCGTCGTGATGACGATGTGGCTGCCCCGCCGCGCCTGCAGGTATGCCGGAATGAGCGCCCATCCCGCTCCAAACAGTGCGCCAAAGGCAATGGCCACCGGCAAGGCCAGCAGCCAGTGAGGCCAGTTGATGAAGAGGCACACCAAGGCCACGCCAACTCCGCCCAGCAGGGCCTGTCCCTCTCCACCGATGTTGAACATCCGCGCCTGAAAGGCGACGGCTACTGCAAGCCCGGTGAACACGAAGTTGGTTGCATAGTACAGGGTGTATCCGAGGCCGTAGGCCGACCCCAGGGAACCCTGGACTATGATTTGCATGGCCTTGAGCGGGTTTTCGCCGATCCACAGGACAACCAGCCCGGAGACAAGCAGCGCAAGAACGAGATTGGCGAGTGGAATCAGGGCCACATCGACCCACTTGGGTACCTTGTTCATGCTGAATTCGCCGCCTTGTCGGGTGCTGAGGCATCGGTAACGCCCGCCATGAGCAGGCCAAGCTCCGCTTCGTTTGTCTCGGCCGTGATCCGCTCTCCCGCAATCCGTCCGTCGAACAGAACGACCACGCGATCGGACAGCGAAAGGATTTCGTCGAGCTCCACGCTGATCAGCAATATGGCCGTGCCTGCATCGCGCAGATCCAGAATCTGCTGATGGATGAACTCAATGGCGCCAACATCGACTCCGCGGGTTGGCTGGCCGACCACCAGCAGGACGGGATTGCGGTCGATTTCCCGGGCCAGCACTATCTTCTGTTGATTTCCGCCGGAGAAATTCTTCGCAAGGGCCTCTATCGACATCGGCCGCACATCGAACTTCTGCATGTTCTCAAGGCAGTAGTCCTGCATCGAGTTGACGTTCATGAGGAATGGGCCGCGGCGGCACCTGTCGTCGTGCTGGTAGCCGAACGCCATGTTTTCCCAGGCCATGAAGTCCATTATCAATCCCAGCTGCTGCCGATCCTCAGGGACATGGGCGATGCCGGTTTCACGGCGCGCCCTTGCATCGGAGCCGGGTCCCGTCAGCGGCAGTTCGCTGCCGTCGATGTCGACCTGGCCGGTTCCGGGGGTCAAGCCACCCAACACCTGCAGCAGTTCGGTTTGCCCATTGCCGCTTACGCCGGCAATTCCCAGGATCTCGCCGCTGCGAACGCTGAGCGAAATGTTCTTGACGCATTCCACGCCACGTCCGTCGGACACGCTCAGGTTGCGAACGTTCAACACCGTTCTTCCAGGTTGCGCCGGCTTCTTTTCCAGGCGCAGCAGCACAGAGCGGCCGACCATCAATTCCGCCAGATGCTGAGGATTGGTGTCGACGGTCCTGACCGTGGCGGTCATTTCCCCGCGCCGCATTACGCTTACCGTGTCCGTAATCGCCATGATCTCGCGCAGCTTGTGCGTGATTAGGATCACGGTCTTGCCTTCGTCCCGCAAGCTCGAGAGGATGCGAAACAGGTGATCGGCTTCAGCAGGCGTAAGCACGCCGGTCGGCTCATCAAGGATCAAGACGTTGGCGCGGCGATACAGGGCCTTCAGGATCTCGACCCGCTGCTGGTGCCCCACCGACAAGTCCTCAATCAACGCATCGGGATCGACTCTCAGCTCATATTCCTCCGCCAGCTGTTCAAGCAGGGATCTGGCTTTCTTCAAACTGGGCTTAAGAAGCAGGTCGTCCTCGGCGCCCAGGATGACGTTCTCGAGCACCGAGAAGTTCTGCACGAGCTTGAAGTGTTGATGGACCATGCCAATGCCGGCGGCGATCGCCGCCTGGCTGTTGGGAATCTCCGTGGGTTTTCCGTTGATCAGGATTTCGCCATGATCTGCACGGTAGAAGCCGTACAAGATGGACATCAACGTCGACTTTCCTGCGCCGTTTTCGCCGACGATGCCGTGAATCGTCCTGGGCGCTACAGAGAGGCTGATGTCCTTGTTGGCCTGCACCGGGCCAAACGCCTTGGAAATGTGGCGCAATTCGATGGCGGGAGCGGTCATTTCAAACCGCTCCTGCCAGGTTCGCAAGTGGCTGCGGTCATGCGGCGGTCAGCTGGCTGGACAACTGTCGTCGGTCGTGTAGTTGTGAACCGACAGGCTGCCGTCGATAATGGCGTCCCTCCTGGCCTCGACGGCCATCATGACCTCCTCCGAGATTAGAGGTGCGTTGTGCTCATCCATGGAGTATCCCACGCCGTCTTCCGCCACACCAAGCACATAGACGCCGGCAGGCGCATCGGCGCCACCGCTGAAGGCATCTTCGACAGCTACAGAGACACGCTTGATCATGGAAGTAAGCACTGAGCCGGGATGCAGGTGATTCTGGTTGGAATCCACGCCAATTCCCAGAATTCCGGCGTCATGAGCCGCCTGCAGGACGCCCACACCGGTTCCGCCGGCTGCATGGTAGACTATGTCCGCGCCCGATGCGATTTGCGACTTGGTGATTTCGCTACCCTTGACGGGATCGTTCCACGCCGAGGGATCGTTTCCGGTCATCTGCTGAATTATCTGGGCGTCGGCATTGACGTCCTTGACCCCTTGCACGTATCCGCAGGCAAATCGCCTGATGAGAGGAACGTCCATGCCGCCAACGAATCCAACGATGTTGGACTTGGTCGTCAAGCCGGCGATCACGCCCACCAAGTACGATCCTTCGTGTTCGCTGAACACGACCGAGCGCACGTTTGGTTGATCGACAACCGAATCAATGATTGTGAACTTCGTGTCAGGAAAGTCCGGCGCCACTGCGCTCAGGATGCTTTGGAAGGAAAATCCCGTCATGACAATGGGATTGCTTCCACCTGACGCCAGTCGCCGAATGGCCTGTTCGCGCTGAGCTTCAGACTGGATTTCGATTTCGCGGTATTCGCTTCCCGTCTTGGCCTTCCAGCTCTCAGCGCCGGTGTAGGCGCTCTCGTTGAAGGACTTGTCGAACTTTCCGCCTATGTCGTAAATGATGGCCGGTTCGGCCAATACGCTGGTTGCTACCAGTAGCAGTGCGGAAACCCCCACCGCGAGCATGGCTCCGATTCTGGTCATTCAGTGTCTCTCCTCTATCCAAGCACTTTGTCGCGTGCCGACGAATTCAGGCAAGCCGCAACTTCCATCGGACCGCGCCGTTGGCGAAGTGCAATATCCGCGCACATGGGATGTTGCAATATGCTAATGATGGATCGAAGCGCTGCGATGTCTCGGCGACCGGCGCTCCCGCTGCGGTCCATCGGCTTCAAATCCAGTCGCGACAAGTATCCAACAGTCGACCTTCGAATTGGGCCAGTTCTTGGCCGCGCTTGTGGAGGGCAAGTTTGGGAGTACGGAGGCAATTCGAGGTCGGGGCGAAACAGTCATGCAGTTTCCAGTCCGAGTTCAAAGTGATTTGTGGCACGAACTGCGCTGCCGGATTATGCCAACCTTGCCAACGGCAAGCGAATCGTTGGCGCAACGGGTTGAAGAACGGCCGAAACTTGTCTTTCGGACGCAGGGATTGCTGCCAGTATGAGCGGCATCAGGCGATGTTGCCGTCGTTCGAACTAGCGAAGCGGCAAATGAAGAAAGAAATGTCCAGCAAGACTGGCGTTCCTGCAGATGAATTGAATGCCGATGCCCGGCATCCAACGAATGCAATACGGGGCCCGTCGCAATCGACGGGCTTGATCGGGGAGTGTGCCGAGAGTGCGCGCGAAGCTCTGTCCTGCAGGAGCTGCGCAAAATCCTGCCACGAAATCATTGGCCGCAGTTCGGCGCTGCGAGGACTACGCTTCCGTCGCACTGGCGTAGATCAAGAACCTCGCCTTCATGGTCGAGTTGTTGGGAACCTTGCGAAAACGGCCATGTTCGGCAAGCGCAAGAGCCATCCAATCGAATTCGTCCACCGGTGTGACCACACCGTGAATCAACAACTGGTCCTCAGGCAGCCATTCCCGCATGTCCCAAGCGTTCAAATCCAACCGGTCCGGTACAGGATGTCCAATCTTCATGCCTCTGCCTGCATGCCTCGCAAGCATCAAGGCATCCGAGGTCTTTGCAGCGTTCAATTGCCGCTTGCCAGGACAACGTGGCGCTCGTCGCAGTGTTTCGACGGAGCAACGTTCTTGGGCGCTGGCGAAACAGGCAAGCCGGCCTGTGCCAATTGGGCGCTGCCCGTCGCTGACTTCGGAAGTGAAAGATGCGGTGTGCCGTCCGGCTGTGCCGTTGTATGGCATTCAGTCAGGTCGTGGGACCGTGCGAGACAGCACACTCGGCGCCCATTTCCCGTGCGATCTCGAATTGTGAAGCCAACACATTCCAGCATGAACGGTCAAACCGCTCCGCCCTGACGGCGATGAACTTCGGACTGCAGGTTCTAAACCGCAGCATGGCGCTTGGAAGCGGAACAACCGAGGAGTTCACG
>JAPOOS010000194.1 GCA_026713305.1 Paracoccaceae bacterium | reverse complement strand
TATGAGGACGAGGTTCGCATAGCGGGAGAAGGCGGCACGCTTGACATCAAGGCCTTCCCGGTCATGCATGGCGAAACCGACTGCGTCGGACTGCGTGTCGGAGACCTTGCCTACCTGCCGGACGTTTCCGAAATGTACGATTCGTCGTGGGAGGAGCTGCGGGGAATCGACTGCTGGATTGTCGACGCATTGAGACGACGGCCGCACCCTAGTCATGTCCACCTGGCGAAGTCGTTGCGATGGATTGCAAGGGTTGCTCCCCGTCAGGCCTACCTTACAAACATGCATGTTGATCTAGACTACGACACAGTGAAGGCTGAAACCCCGGACAATGTGTGCCCTGCCCATGACGGGCTGGTGATCGAATTCGAGATCTGACTTGCAAATACTGTTTGAAGTCACCGCACCGGTGTTCCTGATCATTGGCGCAGGGTATGCATGCGCATCGGCGCGCATGCTGACTCAAGAACACATTGGGGGACTTGCGAGGTTCGCGCAGGAAGTCGCCATTCCCTGCTTGCTCTTTCGCGCCGTGTCCCAACTTGACCTGGCAAGATACATCAGCGCTCCGGCCATATCTTCCTTCTATGTCGGCACCCTGGTTTCCTTCGTTCTGGGAATCACCGCGGCACGAACGCTCTGCAAGCGAAACTGGGAAGACTCGATTGTAATTGGATTCGCGGCCATGTTTTCGAACACCGTGCTTCTGGGTCTCTCGGTTGTCGATCAGGCATTTGGCGAGGACACGCTTTCCGGAACCTACTCCATAATCGCGTTTCACGCGGCATTCTGCTACCTCGTCGGCATCACGGCAATGGAGCTCGCGCGTGGCGGCGGAGAATCCAGTCAATTGCGACTCGCCACAACATTGGCGTCGACCATTTTCAGGAACCCAATCCTTGTGGCCATCCTGGCTGGATTTGCCTTCAACTTTCTTCCGTATTCCTTGCCCGACATGATTGCGGTGCCGATGGACATGCTGGCGAGAGCGTCGCTTCCCGTCGCTCTGTTCGGTCTGGGAGGAGTTCTGATTCGGTACCGAATCGCCGGAGACTTGCCGCTGGTCCTCATCGTTTGCCTGATTTCGCTGGTGGTTCATCCGACAATAACCTGGTTCATGACGGATGCGGTCTTTGAGCTTGCGGCATCCTCCGTGCAAGCTGCCGTAGTTCCCGCTGCGATGGCGCCCGGCGTGAATGGCTACATATTTGCCTGCATGTACAATCGCTGTGCACGCACAGCCGCCAGCTCCATCCTGATCGGGACCGCCATGTCCTTGCTGACAGCGTCGATGTGGCTAATCATTCTGCAGTGACGCCTTCGGCAGCTTGATTGTGTGATGCCTCCCCAGTGAACCGAGGGCCGCCGCCGCCCGACCAGTGCGATCCAACAGGACACCCACGCTGCGGAATCGACGGTTCATCTGCTGCCATCGCCCTCAAGGCGGGCTGGTTTTCGGCAAGCATGCATCCACTCGCGAACAACAAGGACGGAGACTGCCTGGACCGAAGCAGGTTCCCTGCCCGCCAGGCAATCACGAACGGTGATGAGGGGCGCATGGAACTTTCTCCATGCCAGCCCCCGATGGCCGGAGACGCAATGCGTGTCATGTTCATGTTGACAATTGGCTTCAGATATTTCCTATACGACGCAATGTTGCCGGATTTTGGGCATCGGTGTACCGCTGTCCCAAGACGGCTCATCTTAGAGAGGAGAAAATGATGAACATTCTACGCCGCGATCTTTTCGTTCGCGCAGGCATGCTGGCAGTCGGGGCGACGCTGGCCATCGGCATTTCGGCATCGACGGCGCTTGCCGAGTTTTCCTGGACAAGGTCTTCGGGACAGTCCATCACAGTGATGATGCCCGAGCATCCAGTCACAGACGGTGTGCGCACAGTTCTCGATCAGTTCGAATCCGACACTGGCATAGACGTAAACCTCCAAACCATGGCAGAGGATCTTTACTTCGACCGGATGGAAGTGGCGCTGAGAGGATCCGGCGGCAACTCCCAAATGGATGTCTACTTCCTGCCAATGGATTCCACAGCCTACACCCAGCACACCAACGGGCTTGTGCATTCGCTTCAAGGGTTCATCGACGATCCGGAACTTACCGCATCCGACTACAACCTGGCCGACATCCCCGCAGGGTTTCTCGATTCGACCAAGTACAACGTGGACGGCAGCTGGGAATATCACGGCATCCCAGCTTCCTTCGAAACCTACATCCTCTTTGCCAACATGGATCATGTAAACCAGTACCTTGACGGAAAGATGCCATCGACGATGGAGGAACTCGTCGCCGCGGCACGCGAAGTGAAGGAGGAAAGCGGAGGTGCGGTTTCGGGCGCCGTTCTGCGTGGAATTCGTTCGGACACGCTCATCGACACCATCACGGGTTTTGTGAACAACTCGGTCGGCGCAACCGATCGATCGGCTCCCTACAACGTTTGGTTCGACGGCGACTGGTCCAAGCCGCGCATGGACGACCCAGACATTGTCCGCGGCCTTGCCAACTATGCCGAACTTATGAAGGCCGGCCCGATCAACATTCAGGCGATGGACTGGCCGGACGCATCCCAGTTCTTCATGGCAGGCGGCGCAGCCTTCTTCATCGACGCCAGCCTCTTTGCCCCTGGCTTTGAGAACGCGGACGAGAGTCCCATTGCCGGCAAGATCGCCTACTCGGTCATTCCCATCGACAACGACGAGGGACAGCCCTACACAGCTCACTGGCAGTGGGGATTCGGCATTCCGCAGAACGCGGCGAATGCAGAGGCCGGCTGGCTCTTCATCCAGTACATGACGAATGGCACCAACGCGACCGCAATTGGCAAGCTGCACGGCGGCGCGCCGCGGCTGTCCACATGGGAGGATGCCGACTATGCGTCCAGCTTCCCTCAGGGATATGTTGACGCCGTGGCGGCGGCGATGCCGAATTCCCAGACGTCCGTGGTGCAGCGGGCCGGTTGGAGCGAATTCGCCCTTCGCATCGTCGACGTGATCCAGGCGATCTACGGTGGAGCCGACCCAGCCGAAGCCGGCGCGGCCGCGCAGATGGACTTCCAACAAATGATGGCAAACTGATCCATCCCGCCCCGGGCCGCAGGTCAATGCGGCCCGGACTGCCACTTTCAGGCTCGAAACGACTTTCCGGCTGGAAGGCGAAATGTCCCTTGCGCTCAAGTCCGTTGGCAATGCCTCGGCACTTTGGTTTGTTCTGCCATGCCTTCTGGCGCTGGCGTTGACCTCGCTTTACCCGGTCGGCTTCGGACTGGCGGTTTCCCTGACAAACTGGAACTGGGGAACCCAGTTGGACTTCATCGGCATGTCGAACTACGCGACGCTGCTGACCGACGCCGAATTCTGGACGGTCATGCGAAACACGCTTGTCTTCGCTGCATCCGCCACCGCAATCGAGATCCTGCTTGGCTTCTACCTGGCTGTCCAGGTCGACAAGCTCGCAATTCGAACTGACCTGATCCGCGCACTGATAATGCTGCCGCTGATGATGTCCGGCATCGTTGTTGCACTCATGTCGAAGGTGATGTTCGACCCGTTTCTTGGAATCGTGAACCAATTCCTCGGCGCGCTCGGTCTTGGCCCCTCCGCCTTCTACGGCGCTGCGGCAACGGCCATGCCGTCGATTGTCGCCGTCGATGTGTGGTGGCAGACCGCATTTGTCTTCATCATCATGCTCGCCGGGCTCGGCAGCTTGCCGACCGACCCGATAGAGGCTGCTCGTGTCGAGGGAGCAAGCGAATTCACGATTTTCTGGCGCATCAAACTGCCAATGCTGCGTTCGCTCCTGATCACGGTCGTCATAATCCGCGCCATCGACACGCTCAAGGTTTTCGACCTCGTCTTTGGAACGACGGGAGGCGGGCCGGCGCTGTCTACCGAGGTCGTGCAGACATTCGTCTATCGGACCGCCTTCAGCTACCTGCAGATCGGCAAGGCCATGGCGACGATGATACTGTTCTCCATCTTGATCCTCGGCGTCTCGATTGCGCTGCAAATGTTTCAACGAAGGGGCGAGGTCGACCGGTGAACTTTGTCTTCGCCCTGCCCCGCGCAGTTCGCCTGGGCAGACGCCTTCCGCTTGCCTGGGCATATGTATTCACGGGCGCCATGGTGTTGTTCAGTCTGTTCCCAGTCTACTGGGTGCTTGCCACCGCGCTCAAGACCAAGCGCGACGGGCTGGCAAACCCGCCGCTCTGGCTCTTCGATCCGACCGCGGCGAACTTTCTGAAGCTCTGGACGCACGACACGTTCAAGTACACATTCCTGAACTCAGTCATCGTCACCTTCATCGGCGTTGCGCTTTCGCTCGCAATCGCGATCCCCGCGGCCTATGCCATTGTCCGCATGAAGGTGCGCGGCAGGAACATCGTCGGGATCTGGCTGATCCTTGCCTACATGCTGCCCGAGTTCCTGTTCGTGCTGCCCATGTTCTCGCTGTACCAGTGGACAGGGCTCTACGACACGCATGTCGGACTGGCGCTGATGTACCAGGTGCATGTTCTGCCGCTGTCGATCTGGCTTCTCAGTTCCTTCTTTCGCGAAATCAACCCTGCAATCGACGAAGCCGCCCGGATCGAAGGCGCGACCCATTTCCAGATACTCACAAGGATCTACATCCCATGCACGATGCCTGGCATGGGAGCCACCGCAATTCTGAACACCATCTGGATCTGGAACGAGCTTGCGATCGCCATAGGCCTGACCTTTTCGAGAGCGCAGACCGTCACACTGGGGGTTACCAGCTTTCGAGGCTATACGGCGCTCGACTGGGGCGCAATGACCGCCGCCTCGATCATCGCCATCATTCCGATGCTGCTTTTTGCCGTCGTCGCACAAAAGCATATCGTCAAGGGCCTGACCCTTGGCGCTGTCAAGGGTTGAGAAATGCCGTTCATGGAAGCAGACATCCCTCAGTTTTCGACTGTCTTTGGTCGAAATCTCCTTGCCGAGACGCCCCACTTCGTGCGCCCGAAGATGCTGTTCGTCACGATGGACGACCTTTGGCCACTGTTCCGCGACAAACTGCCGGCGGAGGCGGAAGTCTGTTTCGTGACTTCCATGGAGCGCGCGAAGCTTGAAGGCGATCTCGATTCACTGACGGGCATCGCTTCCGTCGTCGGGCTGGGCGGAGGACAGGCAATCGACGCTGCCAAGTACTTTGCCTGGCGCCTGAACTTGCCGTTGTTTCAGTTCCCCACATCGCTTTCGGTCGATGCAGTGTTCGGCCACCGGTCCTGCGTGCGGGAAAGCAGCGTCGTGAAGTACGTGGGCTGGGCTGTGCCGCAAACAGTCTACATCGACCTCGACATCATCGAGGACGCTCCTCGGACCCTGAACATCGGCGGCGTCGGCGATGTCCTTTGCTTCATCACAGCCGTGATGGACTGGCGCCATGCACAGGAGAAGCACAGGTGTGAGGCGCGCTGGCCCTATGACAACAGTCTGGCGCAGATTTCGCTGTCGAAGGCTGAAGCCGCGCTCGCCGGCATCGACGAGATCAGGACGATGACGCCTCGTGGGATCGAACTGATTGTCGACGGGCTGAAATGGGGAGGCGCTTCCTATCATGGCGCAGGTTGGACCCCCCGCCACATCGAGGGCATCGAGCACCATGTCTTCTACGTTCTTGAAGCTCGTACCGGCAGGGCCTTCATTCACGGTCAAGCTGTTTGTCTTGGTCTTGTGCTTGGCGCGATGATGCATGGGGAGCGCTCCCAAGAGCTGCTGGACGCGGTGGCAAGGCTGGGTGTCGACATTCGCCCTACTGCGATGGGCATTGCCTGGACAGACGTGTTCGATGCCATGTCGAATCTGAAGGACTTCGTGATGCGCGAGCGGCTCCCCTATGGAATTGCCCACGACTTTGCGGTGACCGACAACTTTCTTGTGGGCGCCCGGGACAGGATTGAGAGAGCATTTGCCCAATGATGCCCAGATCACAACAGCTGCGATGGACTGGTTCGGTCCCGAAGACCAGCCTGAGGCACTTCGACTCGGCCTGCAAGCTGTGCCGGCAGCAGTTGGAATTTCGACATTGGCGCCGATGAAGGGACGGCTCCACATCTCCCAGGCAACGGCACTCGAGGCTGCCTGCTTGCTGTCATCGACGCCATGAAGGAGACATTCCGATCGCCGGAGCGCGTTGCACAGATCCTGAAGGTCCTTGACATGGTCAACGGAGTTCCGGAGCTTGGCGATCGTCCGTCTTCGGCCAATGGCCGCTCGGCCATCTTCGGCGACTCCCTTGGTCCGGGCACACGCCACGCTCGAACTGTCGTGAACGTTGGATCGCTGCCAGGCAACTTCACGGTCGAGCAGGACTCCATCGTCTTCATCACGCCAGCCGCCGGGAGACCGCTTGCATGAGCGAGATTCAATTCCACAACGCCACGAAGCGCTTTGCGGGCAACATAGAGGTCATACGGGATCTCAATCTCCGAGTGCGCGCAGGGGAATTCATGGTTCTGGTCGGGCCTTCTGGATGCGCCAAGTCCACGACGCTCAGGATGATTGCTGGGCTTGAGACAATTTCATCGGGAGACCTGATGATCGGTGGAGCACGGGCGAACGACCTTTCTCCTGCCGAGCGCAATGTTTCCATGGTCTTCCAATCCTACGCCCTCTTTCCGAACATGTCGGTCAGGGAAAACCTCTCGTTTGGCCTCAAGCTTCGAAGGACAGAGCCAGCGATCATAGGAAGCGAAGTGAACCGTGTGGCCAGCATGCTCGGCCTGGACGAACTTCTCGACCGGAAACCGCGCCAGCTTTCGGGCGGACAGGCCCAGCGGGTCGCTCTCGGCCGCGCTATGATCCGCAAGCCAGCGGCCTTTCTCTTTGACGAACCCTTGTCGAATCTTGATGCAGAGCTGAGAGTCCAGATGCGCGGCGAGATTTCGCAAATGCAAAGGGATCTCGGCACGACAACTGTCTACGTCACGCACGATCAGGTCGAGGCCATGACAATGGGACAACGGATCGCGGTCATGAATCTTGGCCGCCTCATGCAGGTTGGCGCGCCAATCGAGCTCTATGAAAGCCCCACCAACACCTTTGTCGCAGGTTTCATCGGCAGTCCGCGCATGAACTTGCTGCCGGCCGAGACACTTCTGGCCGGCGTCGAAGCAACCGGTCTCCTGAGGCCCAGGACGGGAACGCTTCTCGGCATCCGGCCCGAGCACGTGATTATCGGGTCACGCGGCGAGATCGGAATCGGGACCGCCCGCGTGAACCGCATGGAGGATCTTGGCCACGAAGTGCTGGTGCATCTGTCAACCCATCAAGGCGCCACGTTGACCGCCCGGGCAAGCGGCGAGATTCGCGGCGCCGTCGCGCCCGGAAAGGAAGCGGCCCTCAGCATTCGCCCCGACCGCATTCACATGTTCCATCCCGACACTGGAGAGCGGCTGCTATGACCAACGATCCCTTCAAGCGCTGGAATCTGACGCCGATCATAAATGCCTCGGGCACGATGACCAGCATTGGTGCATCCCGCGTCGCTCCTCAAACACGAGCCTTGGTGGACCGAATCCTGGATTCGTTTGTCGACATGGACGAATTGCAGGCCAGCGCCGGCACGGTCATCTCGCGGGTGACCGGTTCCGAAGCAGGCTGTGTCACGGCATGCTCCGCCGCCGCCATGACCCAATCGGTTGCCGCCTGCCTGACTGGAAGCGACCTGGCGCGGATCGAAGCGCTGCCTAAAGCCATGGGCAACAGGCGAGTTCTGCTTCAGATGGGTCACATGGTCAACTACGGCGCGCCGGTCGATCAGGCCATTCGCCTTGCGGGTGCAGAGGTGGTGCCCATTGGCACTGCCGCCGCCTGTGAAACCTGGCACCTTCGGGCCGAGTTGGAGCAAGGCGCTGCGGCGGCCCTGTACGTGGTTTCTCACCATACCGTTCGGGAAAACGAACTGCCATTGGACATCTTCGTCGCCCTTTGCCGCGAGCACGGCGTTCCGACAATCGTGGACATGGCCTCTGAGTACGACCTTGTCGGGCCAATCGCACTAGGAGCCTCGGCCGTGATCTACTCGGGGCACAAATTCCTCTCCGGTGTCACAAGCGGCATTGTTGCAGGAACCTCCGAACTGATCAGAGCGACCTACCTCCAGCATCGAGGAATCGGGCGAACACTGAAGGCGGGGAAGGAAAGCGTTGTGGGGGCAATGGCCGCTTTGGAGCTTTGGGAGGTCCGCGATCACGACAATGTCCGTTTGGCCGAGGAGGCCCGTGTCAACCGCTGGCTGGACGACCTGACTGGCATCGCGGGACTGATTGTCGAGCCCCATGCAGACTGGACCGGCAATCCGATCACGCGTGTCCTGATCAAGGTCGAGCCTGATGTCGCCGGCTTCCATGCGTGGGAGCTTGCCGGGAGGCTGGAGGCACGCATTCCCCGAATTGTCGTGCGCTCGGGCTTGGCAGAACGACAGGAGATCTACCTCGACCCCTGCAACCTGTCGGACGACGAGGCTGTGCAAGTGTCGACCGCGATTGGGGATGAAGCGGCGCGGCTCCGCACTGGAGGCATTGGCAAGAGTGTCAGTTGGAGCGAGGTCAAGGCTGAGCGAGAGGCGGCAACGCTTGCTTGGAGGGGCAATGGCGATGCTGCTTGAGGGCAACCGCATTCTCGTCACCGGCGCGGCACGCGGGATTGGTCTCGCAGTCGTGCAAGCCTGCCTCGCCGAAGGCGCCGAAGTGCTTGCCACCGACGTCGACGAAGGGGCGCTGGCGCGGACAGCATTGAAACTGTGTGACCAGGGTGGCCGTTTTGAACACTGTCCGCTCGACGTGGGTCAACTTGACAGCATCGACCTGGCTCTCAAACAGGTTGCGGGTTGGCCGGCGTTGGATGGGCTTGTCAACAATGCCGCGATGCTCGACATTGGTGGGTCCGGGACCGTGACGGACAAACGCTTCACGCAAGTCATCGACATCAACTTGACCGGCGCCCTGCGCGTCACGCGCGCATGTCTGCCGTTGCTTCGCAAGTCGTCCTCGCCAGCCATCGTCAATACGCTCTCCACTCAGGCATTCTTCGGCATCCCGCGCTCGGCCGCCTACGCTTCGGCCAAAGGCGGGCTCCTTATGCTGACTCGATCCATGGCCGTAGACTTTGGCGTGGATTCAATCCGTGTCAACGCCGTCGCACCGGGATTCATCGACACGCGCATGGCGCTGACCGAGGACGGAGACCACGAGCACGAATCGGAGGACTTTCGTGCACACTACATTGCCGCCGGTCGCATTCCGCTCCGCAGACCCGGCTCTCCCGAAGACTGTGCCGGCGCCTTCGTCTTCCTGCTGTCCGATCTCGCCCGTTACATCACCGGTCAGGCAATTTGTGTGGACGGCGGGTTGAGCGCCACCTACTGATGAAGGCATCAAGGGATTCCGGCCGCTTGTGTGCCGCCCGACTTGCCCTGCGAGCAGTGCAATCGACGCACCCACTGCGGGTCACTGATTTTTTGCATGGCCTTGCCAGAAACCGCAACCTGACGGTCGAACTGGGCGGCCTGGAATCGCCGCTGGCGAGGGGAACTGGCGCGGCACAAGCCTTGCTTGCACACACAGCAATGCATTCCGCCGTATGCAGCAAGGGCTGAATGATTGCGTTCGACAAAGGTCAAAGGGCTCCGCCGAATCGGCCATCCACGGCAAGTTCAACGCTGCGATCAGTCAACCGGGAGGACCGGAAATTGAACCACAATCACGTTCATGGACACGGGCAGGCTCTTGCATACGGCTTTCCCACAGTATTCGGCAGAGGCTTGCTTGACGAGTTCCGACACTTTGTGAATCCGCCGTTTCTGGTCGTCACGATGGAAGATCTCTGGCCAATCTTCGGTCATCACTTTGAAGACGCCGACTGCCGACCCTACTTCTGCGGTTCCATCGAGCAGGAGGATCTCGATCGCGAGGCGGCCAGCCTGGGCGAGGTGCGCGCGATCCTGGGACTGGGCGGCGGACAGGCTCTCGATGTGGCGAAATACTTCACCTGGCGCCTCAATCTGCCGCTGTTTCAGATGCCGACTGCACTGTCGGTCAATGCCGTCTACGGCCAGCGTGCCGGCGTTAGGGTTGATGGCACGGTTGTCTATCGCGGTTGGGCAGTTCCGCAGTCGATCTATATCGACTATGATGTCCTCGCAGCATGTCCGCCAGAGCTGAACTGGTCGGGAATAGGCGATGTTCTCTGTTTTCACACAGGCATTCTCGATTGGCGGTACGCCGAGCGCGAAGGCAAGATCGAAGACAAGTGGCGGTATGACGAAGGCCTTGCCCGGCAGTCGCTGGCCAAGGTCCGAAAAATCGTCGACAACATCGACAACATACGCGCAATGAACGACCGAGGCATTGAAGCGTTGGTGGACGGGTTGAAATGGGGCACGAGCTACCACGGCGCCGGGTGGTGCCCGCGCCACATCGAGGGCACAGACCATTTCCTCTTCTACACGCTTGAAAAGTTGACCGGAAAGAAGTTTCTGCACGGCCAGCCGGTCGGGCTGGGAGTGATCGTCGGTTCACTGCTGCACGAAAGCAAGGCCGACGAAATGCTGGACACGATTGCCGGCATAGGACTGGACATCCGCCCAGAGGCCATGGGTCTGACCTGGGGGCAGCTCGAAGACGGACTGCGAACCATGCGGGCCTATGTCAACGAAGTTGGTCTTTGGCACTCGATAGCACACGATGCGACAATAACTGATGGCTTCATCTCGGACCTGCGGAGAGAACTGGCAAAGGCCTACGCGCATCGAACCTGACGACAGAAGGCGTCGGAACACCGGTTCGGTTCCTTCCCGACAATTCGGAAGAACAGGATCCTCGATGCGAATGCATTTGCTGCAACGCCTCAAATCACCTTGCCGAAATCTTCAAATCCAGGTTTCCGAGTGGAACGCGGACTCCCGCAACAGGATGTGACGAAATTGAACCAGGAGCGGCAGCACGGCTGCTGCAAACTGGAGAAGCATCTCTGGCCTTCCTACTGGCGGAATCGTCCTGGGCTCAATTGTTGGTGGTGTTCTGTCAGCCGCCAGCGCTTGCCAGTTTGCGGGTGGCTGCGCGCGCCGTGGGCGTCCTCGCAGCTTGCATGCCGACACGCAATGTCCGTGCACTCCCTGCCTATGCCCATTCCACAAGGGAGCGGCTCCACAAAGAATGACGAGCCGTTTGGGATGAACGGGAAGGCTGCTTGAAATGGCTGCACTACTGAACCGGGACAGGGAATCCCGCTCGAATTCAATGGAGCCGGATTCGCCGTGTCGACATGTGCAATTGCTTCCGGAAGGCTCTCGCCACACCGCCGATGCAAAGGAACATTGTGATCAACGGGCTGAAAGCGGTCTCGGTCAGGGCTCAAGCCCGCGCATGCGCTGGGACCTGCGGCGAAGCAATTCAACACAAGTCAACAACATGACTGACAGCGCCACCAGAACGGTCGCAACGGCAAGTATTGTCGGACTCAGCTGCTCACGCAGGCCGCTGAACATTTCCCAGGGAAGTGTCTTCAGATCGGCCGAACCGACAAAAAGCACAATCACCACCTCGTCAAACGACGTAATGAAAGCGAAGAGCGCGCCGGAAATTACGCCAGGCAGTATCAGAGGCATTTGGATCTTGAAGAAGGTCTTGACCGGCCCGGCTCCAAGGCTTGCCGATGCGCGCGTCAAGCTGTGGTCAAACCCGGTAAGCGTGGCGGTAACAGTGATGATCACGAAAGGCACGCCCAACACGGCATGTGCCAGGACTATGCCGACGTACGTTCCCTGCAGTCCAATCCTGGAATAGAAGAAGAACATGCCCGCCGCCGAGATGATGAGCGGCACAATCATCGGAGAAATCAGAATTGCCATTATCGCCTGCTTGAATGGCATGTGCCGCTGACTGAGGCCGATGGCTGCCAGTGTGCCGATGCTCACGGACACCAGCGTCGCCACGGGGGCAATCCGGAACGAATTGTACATTGCGATCTGCCAGTCCGGGCTCTGGAACAGATTGCGATAGTGACGCAGGGAATATCCATCGGGATCGAACCGCAGCATCTCAGGCGTGAAGGTGAACAGATTCCCGGCATTGAAGCTTAGGGGCAGTATCACAAGAATCGGGAACATCAGGAATGCGAACACCAGCCCGCAAATGATCCTGAAGGCGTAGTGCCATGTCTTGTCCCATCCCGAGGCGTATGCAGGAAATCTTGCCATGTCTGCTATCCCAGCTTCACGTTGTCGATTCCGACCAGGCGATCGTAAGTCCAGTAGAGCATGATCACCACCGCCAACAGAATTGTGGCCAATGCCGCCCCCAATCCCCAATTCAACGAGCTTGAGATGTGGTAGGCGATTCGATTTGAGATGAACGTTCCGTTTGTTCCACCGACCAATTCCGGCGTGATGTAGTATCCAATCGCAAGTATGAAGACGAGCACCATGCCAGCTCCAACTCCGGCGAGGGATTGCGGAAAGTACACCCGACGGAATGCCGTGACTGGCGTGGCTCCAAGCGATCTGGCGGCAATCACGAAGGATGGCGGAATTGTTCTCATCACGGAGAACAGCGGCAAGATCATGAATGGCAACAGAATGTGTGTCATGGCGATGATCGTGCCTAGCTGGTTGTTGATCATTGCCAGTCTATTGAGATCGCCGATTAGGCCAATCGACACCAGAATGTCGTTGATGACCCCTTGTTCCTGAAGGAGCACCTTCCAGGCGGCAGTTCGGACCAGCAACGACGTCCAGAATGGCAGAAGCACTAGTATCAGAAGGATGTTGGCGTGCTTTGTCGGCAGGTTGGCCATCAGATATGCCACCGGATACCCAATGACTAGACAGCAAAGCGTTATGAAGATCGACATCGCGAATGTCCGCATGAAAATCTTCGTGTAGAGGCGTTCGCGCTCCGGCCTCGCTTCGATGCCGTCCTCGCTCTTCTTGAGATCGATCGAATTGAGGAAGTAGCCACTGGTCAAGCGACTGGAGTAGAGCGAAACTGTGACCCACAATTCACGATCCGCCCATTTCTTGTCGAAACCCAGAAACGCCTCCTTGTACTCAATGGGTTCGAATGCGGCGGCGTTTGCGAGTATTTCCGCAAGATTGTCGGAGTGTGGACTCCCAATGGCTGCCAGACGGCCCTCCCCGACCGACAGCGCTTCCTCCACCAGCACGACAAAGAGGACATCCTGTGGCTCAAGCGAATTCACGTCGGTGCGGCGTGCTGCATGGTCGCGCTGCCACTGCCTGAATGCGGCCGTGGTGTTCGGCAACGCATTTGCATTTTCCAGCGCCGCCACGAATTGCTGCCAGTGTTCGATGCCTTCCCATGACGGGTTCAAGCTCTTTACGGTCTTCGCATAGTCGCGGGAGCCGATTCCGGAGAGCTTGCGGCCGGTGCTGCGGAACAGCGAGGCGATTCCCGACCTTTCGTAGTTCAGCCTTGAACCGACTCGAGTGTGGGCCTTCACGTCAACGGCGATTGCCAGATCGACATACAGCGCCGAAAACAGGTCTTCGCTGGGTTGCCAATCCTCATTGACATCCTCGTCATCGAGGATTGCGACAGTGCGTGGCAAGGTGTCGCTGACCAGGTAGTTCTCGACGGATCGAAACAGCATGTCGATGATGGGGCCAACGAAGCTGAGCAAGACAAACAGGAGCAGCGGAACTACAAGCAGAAACGCTCGCAGCTTCTGCATGCGAAGAGACCGCTCAACTCGTCGCCTGAGTGATGGTTCGCTGGTCGTCAATGCTCTACCCCCGAGCTTGCTTGGAAACTGGAATCATGCGCGTCCTGTCCCTTGGGCTCTGGTCCGCGCAAGAAGAAGGCACCGGCCGCCGTTGGCGCCCGGTGCCACCGTGGTTTTCAGATCAGTTGGCCAGCCATGCCTGGAACTTGACGTCGATGTCGTCCCGATAGTCGGCCCAGAAATCAAAGTTGTACACGAACACGTTCTTTGAATTGTTCGGGTCGGTCGGGAGGTGCGGCCCCATCTCGATGCCCAGTTCGGCATGCATGCCCACAAGTGGTGCGGACGACATGCGGGCGGGTCCGTACGAAATGAACTTCGCCTGGTCGGCGAGACGTTGCGTATCGGTCGCGAAGTGGAGGAACTCTATGACAGCTTCACGCCGCTCGGCAGGCAATCCAGTTGGAATGATCCAGCCGTCGATGTCAAACACTTGCGCATCCCAGAGAATCTCGACCGGTGCGCCGTCCACATTGATCAGATCGAACCATCTGCCGTTGTACGAACTGCCAATCTTGATTTCGCCGTCGGCCATTTGCTGGCGCGGTTCGGCGGCGGAGGACCACCAGATCGTCTCATCCTTGATTGTGCCCAGCTTTTCCAGGGCCATTTGCTGCCCTTCGTCGGTCGCCAGAACCTCGTAGACTTCATCCTTGGGAACGCCCGCGCAAAGCAGCGCCCATTCCATGTTGTTGATCGGGCGCTTTTCAAGCCCGCGCTTTCCGGGAAAGTTCTCAAGATCGAACAGGGCGCAGATGTCTTCCGGCAAGCGGCCTTCCCACTCATTCACGTCGTTTCGATAAGCCACTACCGTCGAGTAGACGATCTGTGGAATCAAGCAGTCGGACACCAAGAGATCGCCAAAATCCTCGCTGGCCGGCGTTCCGTCCGGCGCCGGAGCCAGAATCTCGTCGACGTCAACCACTTCAGCCAAGCCTTCGTCGCACAGGCGAATCACGTCCGCGGCGATCGCGTCCACGAGATCCCAGGTCAGGTTTCCCGCTTCGCTCATGGCGCGCAGCTTGGCAACTCCTTCCGGTGCGCTCTCGTCATATATGAATGTCACATCGGGGTTCATTTCCATCCAAGGCTCATGGTAGGCCTTGATCTGGGACGCGCTGTAGGCGCCTCCCCACGATACAACAGTCAGATCGATCGCTGACGCTGAACTTGCGAAAAACAGCCCGATGAATGCCGTTGCAACCAACTTGGAAAGTCGTCTCATTTTTGTCTCCTTGTGCAATTTGTCGTAGGGAGGGATCCCAAGACTTCCGGACTTGCAATGGCTTGCGCGTCTGTTAAAGTCTGATCCGCCCCTTCCGTTTTTGTCAAACAATGCCCCTTATGGCAGTCGACTTCGCGATTCAAACACAAACCCGAATCCGGGAAATGCGTGCTGCAGGTTGGCGGCGGTCATGGGGTGGTGTTCAACTGAACCTGAAACAGCCGCAACCGAGGAATTCCGCAGGCGTTGCCTCGGGCACCAGCTGCGGTCTTGCCCAGTGCCAGCCGGCACGGCCGGAATCTCGATTCTCGGGATTGAGCCACTGCACTGCCTAGGACGGTGGCATGTCAAGCGCTCGGCAATCCTCCCTGTGCCACCCAATTGTCAGCTTCTGCCCTATTTGGAGCCGCTCCTGGCCCGGCGTGTTTCTGGATTTCACGACAAAGTTGGAATCGCCTGCAACGTTGAGCCGAGTTCTGAATATGTCGCCCATGTAAATGAACTCGACGACCTCGGCCTCGACGTGAGTGGCCTCCGAGGGCAATAGCGACACGTCGGTGAGGACGCGTTCGGGACGAATCGAAATCAGCGTGTCCTCGCCGGGCTGTGAAGCGTTGACGGCGATGGCGTTCACGACCGAGCCGTCGGCCAGCGTCACCTCGACGTTGCCGCCCACTGCCTTGGTAATCTTGCCGGCCAGTGAATTGTTCTCGCCAATGAACTGGGCCACAAAGCTGTTCTCGGGCTTCTCGTACAGGTGGTCTGGTGCGGCAAGCTGCTGCACAACGCCGTCGTTGAAGACGGCGACATTGTCGGACATGGTCAAGGCTTCGGTCTGATCGTGCGTGACATAGACGACGGTCACGCCCAACCTCTCGTGCAGGTGCTTGATTTCGAACTGCATGTGTTCGCGCAGCTGCTTGTCCAGCGCGCCCAACGGCTCGTCCATCAGGACAACTTCAGGCTCGAACACGAGCGCTCTTGCCAGTGCGATGCGTTGCTGCTGACCACCTGACAGCTGGGCCGGCCGTCGATTTCCGAATTCGCCCATTTGAACCATGTCAAGCGCGGCTTTCACTCTTTCCTTCTGCTGCGGCTTGCTCATGCCCCGAACCTGCAGCGGAAATGCCAGGTTTTCGGCAACGGTCATGTGTGGAAAGAGGGCGTAGTTCTGGAACACCATGCCAATGCCGCGCTTGTGCGGCGGAATGTGGTTAATTGGCTGGCCGCCAAGCGTGATCGACCCGCTGGTCGCCGTCTCGAATCCAGCGACCATCATGAGGCACGTGGTCTTTCCGGATCCCGAAGGACCCAGCATGGTTAGGAATTCGCCTCTGGCAATCGACATGTTGAGGTCCTTCACGACGAGCACCTTCCCGTCATAACTCTTTTGGACATTCGTGAATTTCACAAAGCCCTCGTCCGTACTTTTCGCCATGCTTTCCTTGCCTGATATTGCAGGATTGTGTTGAGCCGCCGCCGTGTCATTGGCATCGTCCGTCAAGCCGATGACGAGGCCGCGGTGTTGATGCGCCCAGTTGCCCCAAGGGCTGGACCACTCGCCGTTGGGCCGCGGATCGCTTGCCGCAATCCGCTTTGCCTTGGCGAAAAGCCCCATGCGCTGGGTTCAGTTCACGTCCAGAACTATGGTGCGGCCGAGAAGACTCGAACTTCCACGGGTATTATCCCACAGCGACCTCAACGCTGCGCGTCTACCAATTCCGCCACGGCCGCATGTCGCCCGAGGCGCTTCAATACCCACCGAACAACCGATTGGCAAGGAACGGCGTTCGGGTTGTTTGGATCTACAACTGGATTTGTACGGCAAGTTTGTGATAGGAACCACCGACCGACTGCAACGACCTCTGTCTTGCCCTTGAGACGCTAGGACATCCCAAAGACGCAATGCGCTTGTAATGGTTGAATGGCTGCGATC
>JAPOOS010000171.1 GCA_026713305.1 Paracoccaceae bacterium | reverse complement strand
TGCATGTGCAGAATGCGCTGATCGCCTTCGCCGAGCAGGTGGTGGCGTGCGGCAGCGTGGAGGATGTTGAATTCGCAGCGGTGCGCAGGCGCAGCGGCGAATTGCAGATCAACTACTATTACGGCCGCATGAGTGACGAGATGCATGTTTCAAAATTCCTGTTGAGCGCCGTGATGCGCGACCTGTGCCCAGGAGAGGACATCTCAAGCATTGTGTACCGAATCGGCAAATTGGCCGGGTCACGCGATGCGCCTGGCTGGGAGTTGCCAGACGGAATGAATGCCGATGGCTTATTCGAGCATCTCGTGCACCGAGGGGCTTTGCAGAGGCTGCCCGACGGCAGCGTGCACTGTCCAATCCCGAGTTTCCGCAGGTACATGGTCGGTTTTGGCAAGCGGTAGGGCGGCGGCAGAGCTGTTTGCCGCTAAGAGGGAGGTGATTCATCTCCTGCTACGCTTGCTTCAGCTCAGGTTCATGCGGCCTGCGGCTCGCAGGAACGAATTAGTTCGCCCACCGGCCGACGAAGCGGCTGCGTCAACAGCTCCCACGCGGCACTGGGCCGGCCCAGCGTCAAAGACGCCTGAAACCAAGGGAAGGTTGAAACCAGCAGAAACTGCAAGGCACACCCTGCTGGATTGAACACACGCCCTGCCAGCAACAACTAGTCAGACGGCGCTTGCATCCGCCCGCCCGGCCGATGGCAGCTGACACTCCGACCCATCGGCCAACAACGCCTGGAGGACTTCGTAGCAAGCGGAAACCGGATGGTAATCGGTCTTCGCAGGCGGGCTCTTCCTGTCGCTGTAACGCTTTCCATTTCTGTCCAGCACCCTGTACCAGCCACCGTGTTTGTGGTCCACAAAGTGCCGGTCGGCATAGGACCAGGCGCGATCGTACCAAAGCCAATAGTCGTCATTTTGCGTCTTGATTGCCAAAAGCGCTGCAGCAGCCAGGGTTTCTGCGAACACCCAGTAGTACTGATCTGTGTCGAGTATCCTGCCATCCGGCCCAAACGTGTAGTTTATGGCTCCTGTGCTTGGTACCCAGGCCGTATTCATAGCCGCGCCAAACAGCTGTTCGGCCCTAGTGGCTGACCACTCGTTTGGACGGTAACGATCCAGAATTACCAGGAGCTTGGACCATTCGGTGAAATGCCCCGGTAGAAATCCGTAGGTTCTGAACAAGTCTCTCGGATTGTCCCGGTTGTAGCTCCAGTTATGCGACCAGTCTGCATGGTAATGTTCCCAAACCAGGCCATTCGCAGATGCAGCGATGTCAACACATATGCGTCTGGCGAGAATTTCCGCCCGATCAAGAAACTTGTGTGAATTCGTCGCTTCATACGAGGCAAGCAAGGCCTCGCACAAATGCATGTTGGCGTTCTGGCCACGATAGCCATCTATGCTTGTCCAGTCACCACCCTTGATTTCGTCGACATAGAGCTGTGACGACGGGTCCCAAAATTTGGTTTCCAGTACGTCCCATACCGCTTCGAACAGCTCGTCCGAAGCATCAACGCCTGCCTTCGTGGCGGTTGCCGCCGCCAGTAGAACGAAGGCATGCCCGTAGCAGTGATTGGTTGAATCCACGACATCGTGCCCTCGCATCAGCCATGCGAAACCGCCGTCCCGTTGCCGATGGCGATTCAACAGAAACTTGACGCCATGAGCTGCGCACAACCGGTATTCGTCGGAATTCAGCATCATCGACGCCACCGAAAAGCAGAATACAAACCGGCATGTTCCAACCAAGTGTTTGGTCAGGCGATCAAAGACGGTCCCGTCATCGCGGAGTTGGTTGATGAAGCCACCAAACTCGTGGTCCATGCAGACCGGATGATAGAATTGGATGATTTCCCGAATGTGGCCGGTCAGGAAGTTGGGGTCTCTGTAGTTCCTCTCTGTTGTGCTCACGTGTGTGCCCGGATCCTTGGTCGTTTGTGAATGCAACTGCCTGAAGTCGAAGTTGCCCTTTCAGAAAGTGATCATCAACAGGGTTTTGCCATGAGCGCCGGTTCATCGAACTGATGCATGTCACCCAGTGATTTCGAATGCCGATTCCTTTGGTTTGTTTTACATTCGGGGTTCAATGGTCATTCGCTAGACTCACGTTGGGTGTGTTTCATCCAGCAGGACATACTTTGCCCCCTTGGAAGCCGACCTTGCTGTTTCGGCTGGTTTCAACCCTCCCAAAGGTTCAGGCGCATTCGGGTCGTTTGAAGCCAGTGCGTGACAGTGCCGCAATGCACGGTCACAAGGCACCGCCTTTGGGGTGGCATCGGGAACAACTTCAAGCTGGATCTTGGTCGATCAGTGGATGAAACTCTCGGGAATGCGGTGGAACATTGCCGGCGGGCAGTCGAGCATTGCCATCCGGGTGCCTTTGATGCCAAGTCGGTTCAGGGCCTCAATGGGCGAATCACACTTCAGAGTGAATGACAGCTCCAATCCGCCACCGCCCTACCGCTCACCAAGACCGATCATGTACCTGCGGAAACTAGGAATCGGACAGTGCACACTGCTGTCAGGCAGTACCTGCAACGCCCCGCGATGCACGAGATGATCAAAAAACTCACGAGATTGCATGCCATTCGGCGGCTGCCAACCCGTTTCG
>JAPOOS010000148.1 GCA_026713305.1 Paracoccaceae bacterium | reverse complement strand
CCGGCACCTACGTCATCGACAGCACAAAACTGTCGATTTGCCACAACCTTCGTGCACGAAGACCTCGCAAGTCCTTCGACGAGCGCATGGTCGGCTACGGATACAGCGCCACGGGCCGCTTCTTCGGCCTCAAGCTGCACTTGGTGGTCAACAGCAAGGGACAGTTCATGGCCATGCGCACAACGCCCGGCAACACTGACGACCGCACACAGGTGGAAGCTCTGACACAAGGCCTCAAGGGCAGGATCTTCGGCGACAAGGGATACATTTCCAGGAAGCTGTTCCAGAAGCTCTGCAAACGCGGGTTGAAGCTGGTCACCAGCATCCGGCGCAACATGATCAACTGTCTCATGCCGCTTGAAGACAAGCTGCTTCTGCGCCAGCGTCGTGTCATTGAGACGCTGTTCGGCCGCCTCAAGGAGGGCATGCGACTGGAACACGGCAGGCGCCGCTCGGCAACCAACGCATTGCTGCACATCGTTTCATGCCTGGTCGCATGCATTCTGAACAGGAAACCCGTTGGCAGGCGTGGACTTTCCTAAACGGAATTGGAATAGTTCAGGTCTGCGATTGCAGGATATGCTCCCATCATCTTCAACTCCAAGCGGAATGCAGCCACGCCGAAGGTTGGCCATTGCTGCAATTTCTCTCGCGAGTTGCTCAGCCCTGAGATCGTCTCGCATTGAACGCCAAACCGGATTCCTTGCCGCTTGCGATTCCTTCCAACAGCCTTGCCTTGGCCGTCATTGATCGAAACCGTGCCTTTCCATTGGCTGCAACATGGTTGTTTGTCGCCTTGCAGTGCGTTTGCCGTCTTGTCTCGAGTCGACGGAATGTCGATGGATCCTTGAGCTTCACATGGCATTTCCGCAGGCTTGCCGGACGCTGAATTCACGCCCATCGGACAGGAATGTTGGCGTCGTGCGTGGCGAAGGGAATTGGCTCTTCCTTCACATTGCAGCTCGCAACTCCATTGCCATGTACCATGTGCTCGGCAATGAAGGCGTTGTCCAAGGTGTTCTCCGGCTGAGCCATTGTCAGTGGTTCATCGTTGACGGGAGACGGCAAATGCAGACTTGCGGTGCAGTTCTGCCCTGTCGGGTGGCAATGGCAATGCAATGACGTTGCGGCGCTTCCTGCAAGTCCTGCATTCGTGACGGCTCTTGCCTGCTACGGCAGACTCGCCCGTCAAAGGCAGATTCCGCTCACATGGCCTCCAACACCGCCTGACGTTCCTCAACCGCGGAGCGCTTTGCGGACCTTTGCAGTGTGGTGGTGTTCAAGGCGTGCTGCGGAAAGCAGTTCAAAAAAGCGATCCTTGTCGACCTCGGTAGTTATTCGTGGCTTGCCAGGCAGTTCGATTTGTGCCGAACCTTGCTTGACAACGAGATTGTATTGGCCCGGACGAAGAAAAATGCGCGTAAGGATGCAGTTCCATTTCTGCTTGCTTGCCAGCTCCACTGCGGCTTTGGTCTCCATCGACTTCCAGTCCGAACCCTTGCCGAAGAGCTCGCGCAGCGGCCGGACTCTGGGCGGCATTTCGCCAAAACTCAGATCGGTACCGGCAATCCGATGCGAAAGTTGGGCCATGCGACAGGCAACCGCATCGGAGAGTCCGCGGTTGCCCCGGAGCGAAAGTGGGAGCCCAATCCATCCGTCTCGAGCGCCGAACAGGATTGCTGCCGCCAGCCAGTCAAGCTCGTTCAGGCGGTCGCTTTCAAAGCCGAAGAGATCGGAGCAGTCCTCTCGCAGAAAGAAGAGGGTAAGTGCGCGAGCCAAGGGTGTTTCGTGGCGATCAAGCAACTCGTTGGTTGATGCTCCGAACAGGCCCATGAGGGACTCAAGAGTGCTCCGGACATTTGTGACCCCAGTCTTCAACCGACCGTCGAGATCAGGAATGGAATCACTGAGATGCTCAATCATCAGATTCCTTGCCCGACCGGTGTTGCCGAGTTTCCGTGATGCGACCAGCCTCTCGATGGCCTTCCACAGCAGTTCGGCTTGGGAGACATCGCGCAGTTCGATTGGATCGTTCGGCCGCGACGAGGACTCGGGTGGAACCCGT
>JAPOOS010000143.1 GCA_026713305.1 Paracoccaceae bacterium | reverse complement strand
CGTTCAAGACCGTGCCAAACTTGATGGACATGCATTCCAGGAAGTCCATGGATGCCACCCTCGGCTTCCGGATTGCGCGTCCGCAAGTCGAACGAAAGGCAACGGGCCAAGGTTTGGCATTGGGAGCGCTTCCTCGCGACAGTCGCGACTTTTTCGAGCGAAAGCCCGTCAAGCTTGCTTTTGGACTATCAGGCAGGCATCCATGAATCAGGATGCAGGCATGAAAGCCAAATGACCGAGTCGCCGGTCAGCTCGGATCATGCATAGTGGTGGTGTTGGTGGGGCGTAGGGAAACTTTGAACTAAGGCAATGGTGTTGAACACATGTGGGACAAACGAGCATTTGAGGGTCAGGTTGCGGTCGTGACGGGCGGCGCACAGGGAATTGGACGTGCGGTTGCCGAACTTCTTGCTTCATTGGGCGCCCGGACAGTCATCTGGGACGTCGACATTGAACTGGCTGAAAGGACTGCCCGCGAGTTGGGACAGGCATCAAGGGCAATCGAAGTCGACATCTCGCATTGGCAGGAAGTTCGGAAGGCAGTTGAGGCAACGCTCAACATGGCGGAACGCGTCGACATTCTCGTGAACGCGGCCGGAATTGCCGGAGGAAACGCGGCTGTCGAGGAATATGACGTCGATGAATTCAGACGCATCGTGGAGGTCAACCTTCTCGGGACGTTTCACGCCAACCGGGCGGTTGTTCCATGCATGCGGCAGCGGAACTACGGCCGCATCGTCAACATAGCTTCAATCGCCGGCAAGGAGGGAAACCCGAATGCATCGGCATACTCCGCCTCCAAGTCGGGCGTCATCGGCTTCACCAAGTCGCTTGGAAAGGAGTTGGCCGGCTACGACATTGCCGTCAACTGCGTGACGCCTGCGGCGGCACGCACACGGATCTTCGACCAAATGTCGGAGGAACATATCGGCTACATGTTGTCGAAAATTCCGCGCCAGCGCTTTTTGGCGCTCGGCGAGATAGCGTCGATGATAGTTTGGCTGGTTTCACCGGACAACAGCTTCGCAACGGGCGCCGTGTTTGACATTTCGGGCGGTCGTGCAACGTACTAGCGGCTTGCGCATCCTGAAGTTGCGGACACTTGTCGCAAGGTAGTTCAACACTCGGTCACGATCCAAAGGTCTTGGCGATTTGCAGCCGGTCTGAGCAACGGCAATTGGCGTCCGCTGTGCAAACCGGGAGTGTGTGACAAGCGGGCGATCGCCGGCACGGAGCCTCTGCACTCAAGCGTTCCAGCATGAAAATCCGTTCGGACAAGATTTGCGCCAATCGTCCCAACTGCTTGAGACCTCCTTCGCGCAGTTGCCGGCAAGATTCGGTCTGACGCAGCGGCAATTCTTCGGGGATCAGGTCAGAGGGAACGTTTCTCCGGACATTGCGAGCCGACGGGCCGGCTCCGGCATCCAGCAGGACATGCACGACATCCGGGGTTTCGTTGTTGGCTGCAGCCAGGTGAACTTGGTCACGCCAATTGTCATTGCAATGCAACGGCGCTCCGACACCGGAGGTCAGACATACATTTTTTCCGGTAGAAGGCGTCAATGGGCATCGGATGGGATCAGAAGCGAATTGGCATTGATGTGACCGCTCGATGGTGGAAAGCCCAGTTGCAGTCAATTCGCCTAATTCATGGATGTGGTTCGTCGAAAGGGCTGCGGGCGCGCCAACCCAGCGCGCACCGTGTATCGGCGTCAATCACCACGAAGGAATGCGTATTGTCCCATCGCACGGGATCTGCTGTCCGCCGCCGCCGTTCAACTCGGCGCCAGCAACCTCTCGTGCCAAGCCACCGTCAACGCGCCTGTCGCACCGGCGAAGACGCGGCAATTCACACATGGTCGAGAGTGGAAGGCAACCAGGTGACGATTTCCGGGAAAATCGTGATGATAACGATGCCGACAAGCAGCAGAAAGAAGAAAGGCAGCGTTGCTCCGGCAACCTTGAAGATGTTCTGGCCTGTCAATCCCTGGATGACGAACAGATTGAAGCCGAGTGGCGGCGTTATCTGAGCAGTCTCCACCACCATGATGATGAACACGCCAAACCACAGGAGATCGAACCCGGCCTGTGTCACAAGCGGCAGAACGACCGTTGCGGTCAACACGATCATCGAAATCCCTTCGATGAAGCAGCCAAGTATGACGTAGAGCACACAAAGCGCGGCCATCAATGCGTAGGGATGCAGATTGAGGCTTGCCACCCAGCTCGCTATTGCCGCCGGAAGCCCGGAATACGCAAGCGAGGTTGTCAGGAACGCCGCACCGGAGAGAATCAGGAAAATCATGCACGACAGCCGGGTTGCGGCCAGCAAGCTGTCCCGAAACATCGAAAAGGTCAACGACCGGTTGAATGCCGAAAGAACCAAGGCGCCGATTACGCCGCCAGCGGCTGCCTCGATTGCCGTTGCAATTCCGCCATAGATCGAGCCGATTACGCCACCGATGAGAACAACAACGGGTATCAAGCCACGCGACCTCCGAATGCGCTCGACAATCGGCATCCGTTCAATTTCCTGCGGCGCGACATCGCGATTGATGAGCGACGCGACAACGATGTAACTCATGAACAGCCCCATCACCATCAGGCCGGGAAACACGCCGGCCAGGAACAGCCGGACAATCGACACGTCGGCCGAGACGCCATACACAATCATGATGATCGAAGGAGGTATCAACAGCCCGAGAGTGCCCGAACCGGCAAGGCTGCCGATCGAAATGCGCTGGTTGTAGCCTCTCGCATCGAGCTCGGGAAGCGACATCCGCCCGATGGTCGCGGCAGTGGCTGCGGAGGAGCCGCACACCGCCGCAAAAATTCCGCAGCCAGCGACATTGACATGCAGCAAGCGGCCCGGAAGCCAGGCTAGCCAAGGCGACAAACCCTGAAACAGGGTTTCCGACAGGCGCGCCCTGAACAGGAGTTCCCCCATCCAGATGAACAGAGGCAGCGCCGCCAGGGTCCAGGACGCATTGGTCTGCCAGATCGATGTGGCCATGGCCTTTTCGACAGGCACACTGCTGAAGAAGAACAGTCCAATCCAGCCAATGCCGAGGAGCGAAAGCGCAATCCACAGTCCCGATCCGAGGAACAGGAACATGAACAGAAGCATGGTCAGCGCGATTTGGGCGATTTCCGGCGTCATTGCAGCGTGCTCAGCATTGGACGATTGCCAGACTTCCGATCGAGCGCGTCAGGCGGCGACCAGCCCTGCATCGCCCGCCATCGGAGCACGCAGCCGACGAACTGCAGGATTCCGAGAGAATGCCATCCCATGTCGGGCTGGACTGCCCGCGCTGGGCGAATGCGGAGTGATGCCTTTCCGTGCATTTGGTCAGTGTTGCCGCATGTCGGTCGTGTCGGCCGCTTCCATGTAGGAAGGCTTGCCACCCATCAGTGAAACCGCAATGTCGTCCATGATGGCAATGAGGAACAGCAATGTGCCAAGCCCAATCGACAACTGGGGGATCCAAAGCGGAATGACTATCAAGCCGTTCGACAGGTCCCCGAAACGCAGGGAGTCCCAAACCATGTCGAATGCGGAATAGGTCAGGAACCCGACAAAGAACATGGCCGTGGCCAGCACAAGGAGTTCCATTGTCCTCCTGACAGCGCCGGAAAATCTCTCGATCAAAAGCGTGACGCGAATCTGCCCGTTCATTCGGTAGGTGTAGGCCAGCGGCATGAAGCCAGCCGCCACGACGCTCCATGCCGTCAGATCGTCGGCGCCCTTCACCTGTGTGCCAATTTCGCGGCCTATCACCTGGGCCGTTATCAGCAGCCCGATGCCAACGATGAAAGCCGCCCCGATGAAGGCGCCGGCAACGTACAGCGTGTCGAGAAACTTCCGCAGTTGCTTCATCGGGGCAGCCAGTTCCAGTTCGGGTTGCAGGCGGACTATTCGAGCGCGTTGTAGGCTGCCAGGAAATCCTGACCGCGATCTCCGGCCTTGGCCAGCCACTCGTCAACCATTTGCGCTCCGATCGCCTTGAGTTCGTCCACCAGTTCGGCGCTCGGCTTGCCAACAACCATTCCGTTGTCCGCCAGAACGGCTGTGGTCACCGTCTGTGCGTGGTTGCTCATGATCCATCCACGGGCTTCCGCCTTGGCCGCGGCGGCGAGCACTGCAGCCTGAACATCCTCCGAAAGCGCCTCGAATGCGTCGCGGTTCACGATCACCATGTTCTTGTTGTTCATGGCGCTGACATCGTAGAAGTGCGAAACGAAATCCCAAGCCTTGGTGTCGTTTCCAGTCGCCGCAGACGTGATCATGGCGCTTACCACGCCAGTGGCAAAGGCCTGGGGAACCTCCGCCGACTGGACCGTCGTTGGAATGGCTCCCATCAACTCGGCGAGCCGTGCGGTAAGAGCGTTGTAGGCGCGAAACTTCACGCCCTCATAGTCGGAAACGGAAGCAATTGGCATCTTGGCGTATAGGCCCTGTCCCGGCCAGGGAACCGAAAACAGCGGCATCAAGCCCTGTTCATCCAGTTTCGCCGCGATGTATGGCAGCGTCAGTTCGTAGACCTGCCATGCCGTCATCTGGCCGCGGGAAAGGAACGGGATGCCGTCGACTTCGAAGAACGGATCTTCCGATCCGTATGCGGAAAGGAGAATTTCACCGGCCTGGACCTGTCCAGTTTGAATGCCGCGCTTGATTTCGGGCATCTTGAGGAGCGAAGCGTTGGTGTGCAGCGTGATCTTCAGTTCGCCGCCGGTCATCGCTTCCACGTCCGCCGCGAACATCGCGATGTTCCGGGTGTGAAAGTTTTCGTCCTTGTAGGCCGTGGCCATGTTCCAGGAAGTTTCGGCCGCTGCGATCTGAGCGCCGATCGCCAATGCTGCGGCGGCAATGGCCATGCGTAGGATTTTCATTTGATTCTCTCTTGTCAGTTGATGTGCGAAGGCGGACATGCCGCCTTTCCGGCAGCCGCAGATCTGTGTCTTGATCCGCTTCGCGCGGACTGTCCGCGAGGACAAGTCGACCGCCGCTTTGGATTGCGCGGTCAACGGCCTTCGGAAACGTGGCTTCGGAATAGTGCTTTTCGAGTGATCTGGCAAACGCACAACCGATTCATGTGCGAATCGTCATGCCTGATTCCCGCCCCAAGCGGTCCTGTCCGGCAATTGTCGCCTTGCTGGATTGCGCCCGCCTGCGCTCGGTCTGTCCTTTTGTGCGGAAAGTCTGCGTCCTCAATGGCAGCCGAAGCTGTTTTCGGGGCAATGCCGGCGCGATCAGGCGAAGCGTCCGTGGCAATACCAGCCAGGGCCGACGCGATCCGTTCCGTAGGCATAAAACAGCCACAGGCGTTCACCGCATAGAGTCTCCACGCGCCAGTAGTCGCGTGTGCCAGTCTGCCAGTTGGGATCATCCAACCACCATTCGGCGATGATTCTTTCGGGGCCGGTTGCATGGCAACGCACGAATTCGCGGCGGCGCCAACAAAACTGTCTTGGCGGCGCCGGCCGGACATTGGCGTGGACATGTTCCGGCTTGAACAGGAACGGCGGCCGGACCGTTGCGGGACGGGGCCAGCGTTCATGCGCCTCCGACCATGCGGCGCCGAGAGCGGCAGCGGTCTTTTCCGGGATGTTGCTGTCCGTCGGATGGAAGCGAGTAACGGCGTCAAGTCCGACGCGGGTTCCGATTCTTCCAATCAAGTCCGGCAAGCCGTTGCCGCTTGCCTCCTGTGCCATGGCGCCATGCAGAGCGTCGAGATGGCCCTGATGTCTGGTCGAAGTTGCCGGCTCGACCGAAACGGCCAGCAATCTCAGAACGTCGATGCCGAATCCGGGATTGATGTCCTTGAACTTCAGCTTCAGAATGGAACGGATCTGTTCCTCGGTGCAAACCGGTCGGGCAAAGCCGACCTCGATGCTCTGCCGCGTATTGTCGGCTCGATGCAGTTCCAGACGAACACGCCGGGCTCCCATGTCGCTGGATCGCAGTTTCTTGCACAGTGGGGGAAGAAGCCTGTTCAGTCCGGCCATGATGTCATCTTCCAGGCCGATCGGATCAGGAAACGTCATTCGCACGGCAAAGTGCGGCACAGCCGGAGCCGGGTTGATGGGTTCAGGCTCAATTCCCAATGCCTGATCCAGGCGCTGCAGCGCTTCGAATCCAAATCTGCGCGTGACTGACTGACGTGGAAGGGCAATCAGATCGTCTATCCGCTTCAAGCCAAGGCGGGCCATGTCGTTCACCGGCCTTGCATCGATCCGAAGCGCTGACAGGGGCAGGGAGCCGATGGCCTCCCGGGCGCTGCCTGGAGGCGCAATGCGAGCTTGCCGCTGCAGGCATGGCCGGGCGCTGGCATTTGCAGGCTGCCGCCAGAATGCCCGGCGGCGGCCCGGGGACCGGACCCGTGTTGCCCGCGCCTCGAGATCGGCAACTGCCTTGCTGACGGTTGGCGCGTCCGGAACCTCGGCGAATCGGGCCAGCGCCCATGCTGCACCTACAGTGTCGGCTATCGCGCATTGCGCAGTGAGGTTGAAGGCTGCAAAGTCCTGGACGATCAAGTCCATCATTTCCGATTCGCCACCGAAGAGATGTGCGCAACCGGCGATGTTCAGGACCAGGCCCGACCGCTGGTCATCCGTGCAACAGGGGGAATAGTTCTCCGACCGGCGGCGCAAGCATGCCAGAAATGTCCGGTCGGCAACCTCGTCGTGAGGATAGGTGATCAGATTGGGATAGGTCGCAAACCCGTCCTGAAGTGTTTGTCCAACAACAACTCCCTTGCCTTCGGCAGCCGGGGTGGTCGAGACAATTGTCTGGCGATTTCGGATGGTTGCCACCACCGCCATTGGCGCATCGTCCGGCGCCAGTCCGCGACGCCTTGATATGCGTTCGGCGGACAGGCGGGGAAACCAGACCGAAAGGGCACGCAATGGAGACATGATCGCAATAAGTTCGATGTAAGTTCTATGTTTATTCTAACATGTTCCGTCAATTCTGCCAACGGAGACATGTCAACCGTCAATTGGGCAGGAATCAACCAACGTGACGCGCAATCTCCACCTGCAAGCCATTCGGATTGATTCGGTGCGCACAGCGCCATGCTCTGGCTGCAATTCGCGATCATCGCGTGGCTGACATCCAACAGGTTTGCTGGGTCACGGATGTCGACGCCTTGACGCCGCAGGCAGAGGCTGAAGGACACAGGCGGGATGATTTGCCGAACCGGTCCGCCACCGGCCTCCGGGCGGACTCCCCCGCAGCGGTGAACAGGACCGACGGGATCATTGCGGCGGGAGATGCCGGTATCTCACGCCACTGCCGCCCGGTGAATTGCCACGAGCGATCATGGAATCATGGAACGGATAGACCGGTGCAGCCCTGCAACCCTCGGCGGCGCTCCGATCGCTTGCCGCCTCGACAATCCCCTGTCCGGAATTCGTTTGCTGAACCGAAGCGTTCGTCAAGGCAGGCG
>JAPOOS010000123.1 GCA_026713305.1 Paracoccaceae bacterium | reverse complement strand
CGAATGGGACAATGACGTAGTGTTCCTGCACGAGGTCCGAGAAGGGTCCGCCGACAGATCCTACGGCGTGCATGTCGCCCGGCTGGCTGGAGTTCCGGCTGCCGTGGTCGACCGGGCGACGGAAATCCTGGAGCTGTTCGAACGCGATGAACGAGACGGGCGCGGCAGAACGGCAACCGTGCTGGACGAACTGCCGCTGTTCGTTGCAGCCCGGAACTACGGAAAGGCGGCCGCTCCCTCTTCTCCGATCGTACAACGCGTCCGGGAAGCCAATCCAGACGAGATGTCGCCCGTGGAGGCGCTTTCGCTGATCTACGAACTCAGGCGACTGCTCGACGAAGGCGGGCGGGAAATGGAGAGCTGACTGCCGCAAGCGCTGCCCGACAGGCTTGCACCTGAACGCGGCGAGTGCATACACTCGAAATCTCTGATGTCGCTGGATCCCGAATTGAACCGGGCGCCGGCAAAACGGGCCTGCACAGGAGAAACCGTCATGCCGGAAGCGAACGACCTACCGCCGATAACGTCCCCCGGGCGGAAACCGTACGTGGATTCACCTGCGCGGCTCTCCAACGAATGGAGACCAAAATCTAGCAACTGCGCCAAATGTGAGACTGCTGCTTGATGATTCAGCTTCGTCAGATTACTGCACTGCAGATGATCAATCCCGATAGATGGCAGTCACAACACCAACAACTGCCACGCGTCATTAGGAGAATGGTGTATGGGCTTTGTTACCGCCACAAAAGCATGCTATTCCAAATATTTCACGTTCAGCGGACGCGCGCGGCACCCTGAGTTCTGGTGGTTTTTTCTCTTTTTCTTCGTAGTCAACCTAATTACGTCTGTAATTGAAGCGATTTTGCGAGATTTCTTAGTGCCGGGCAGCGGGCCTGATGGGAGCGAATCGGTTGCTTTGGCACTTTCGAGTTTATCTTTGGAGATTGTGTCAACTGTATTCTTTTTTGCAACAATAGTACCCTTTTTTGCGGCATGTGTTAGGCGTCTGCATGACAGTAATTTGTCGGGTTGGTGGGCGTTGCTGAATCTATTGCCAGTTGTTGGAACCATCTCGACACTCGTGCTTTGCACGGTACCCAGCACTAACGGTGCAAACAGATTTGGTCCAGATCCACACGAAGGCAGTTTGCTTGTCTAGGAGTCTGCGCCACGGGATTCTGTGGATGCTGTCTTTAGGAACATCAAGGCGCGGTCAAGCCCCGCAGTTCGTGTTGATGGTCAGTTGGTCCAATGCATGCCATTCGGCCCTGGCATGCCGATGTCGGCCCGAATGGCCTCTCATGTGCGGCCAATCGGCGGCATATGGCCGCATTTCAGGCGCCAATCCGCTCCGCCTCGTCCACCATCGGAATCAGCTAACCCTGGTCGCTCGACGACTGGCCAACCGAGGTGGCGGCGATCAGCTGGTTCTCGCCGTCGACCGCCGCCTGTGCATTGTAGCATTTCTGGAAACCGTCGTTGCTGGTCTTCATGATGCGGCTCTCGGGGGCCGTGAATTTGACCTGCGCCTTCGCATCCTCGGCGGCGTCAACCTCCTCCGCTGGAAATCTGCCAGATGAACGCTGCCGAAACCCTCAGATCGTCCCATGCGCCGGAAAGTTATGCGCACCAAGCACGCGGAAGGCCACATCCTCATGCAGCTTGTGGGCTATCTTGCGGGACGAACGCACGCCCGTCGCCTAGCCGTGGATGAACACTTTCACCGCCATCTTCAGGCTGTCGTCAAGCGGACGAATTCCGGCGACCGTCGCCCTCGCAGGGCGCATGGAAAGCCTGCAAGTCCAGACTGTCGCCAATCTCTCTCAGCCCATGGACCAAATGATCCTTCGGCAGCCATTCCCGCATGTCCACCGGCAGCAGAATCTGCTGGTCCGGTTCATAGGGACGGTACGTCGTGCCCATGGCAACTTGTCCTGCAAAGTTTCAAGCCAATGGGTGACCACCACACCGAAGATTCGATGCATGCAAGGGGCCTTTTCGGCTTGCTGGCAGGGCCGAACGAACCAAGGGAAGGCCGCTGTGGCTGCATCATGACCCAACGCATTTTTGAGGGCGTCCCGCAGCGCACGTTCCTAGCGAGAATTGGCGCCATCGGCACCTGATCACAGTCCCTGCAGGCGATGTGCCGGTTCAAGCGAACCGCTCGGTTCGTACACCGAGTTGCTGGCAACGACCTGCCCCCTTTGGGTATCAACACTTGCAACGGTTTGCATGTTTTCATGCGCCTGTGATCGGAAACTGGAAAGTCGCGGCGTGGTCAATTGCAAGAATCGTTCAAATTCGTAGATTGCAAGCCGCGAACACCAAAGGCTGACAAGCATCTTTCGGAGATTGGAACATGGGTTTCTCTGAAGCCGTAAAAACATGCTTCTTGAAGTATTTCACCTTCAACGGCCGCGCGCAACGTTCTGAGTTTTGGTGGTTCGTTCTCTTTGGCAAAGCAATAATCATCCTATTGACATTGGTCTTTGATGATGTGGCAATTGACAGTGTGCCAGTTGCGGGGGGCGTTTTTTCCCTCGTAATTGTGATGCCTTTTTTGGCGGTCTGCGTCAGGCGCCTACATGACATCAATCTGTCAGGTTGGTGGGCATTGTTGAACTTGTTGCCATTTGTGGGATACATCTCGGTACTGATCGTTTGCACGGTTCCTGGAACCGAGGACGCGAATAGATTTGGTAATCCCGTCAGAGGAACCACGCCCGTTTAGGCTCTAGAATCCATTTAAGCCAGTACATGACCGTTGCGGCCTGCATGCATGCCGAAAGGTACGCTGCGGGACATCGGTTGCAACGCGTCACCAGTCCTTGGGAGGGGCAAGACAACTCCGAATACAACACCCGCGCAACGGCATTGTCACTGATTTTGCCGGATGCTAGCTTCGCTGCTGGCGGGACGCCGGAGGAATGAAGTTTGGCTGTGCCCGGGCGGTCTCGCTGATGGACAGCGAAGGCGACATCTTCGATCTGTTCGCCGCCCGCGACCAGGGCGGGCTAGATCTTGTGGTGCGTGCGTAAAACGACAGTGCACTCGGCGGCGATCAACGCCGCGGATCTGTTTGGTGACCGGGCCAAACATGGCCGGAAAGTCCACCTTTCTGAGGCAGAATGCATTCATCATGCTCATGACCCAGCGCGGTTCCTGCGTTCCGGCGGAAAGCGCCCGCATTGGACTGGTCTCGCGACTCTCTTCGCGGATTGGCACCGCTGACCAACTGGCGCGCTGCCGCTCGCTTTTGATGCCTGCGACCGGACCGCTGCGCGCTCTGAGCTTCAGCCCGGCCGGGCTCTCCGGTCGGCGGATCCTATTCCTCGTCCTCGTCCGAATCGTCCCCGAACCGGCTGTCGAGCCTTGCCACCACACCCACCTTTGCCGGGCGCAGCAGACGGTCATGGAGCCGAAATCCGGTCTGTTGAACCTGAATCACCGTTCCAGGCTCCTGGTCCGGCACCGGCACATTGTAGAGCGCCTCGTGCCATGCCGGATCGAACTTTTCCCCCTCCTTGGGCGAGATCTCGGAAATGCCGTGTCGAGCGAGCGTTCTTGAGAAGTCGCGCTCCACGCCTTCGATGCCTTCCAGCCAGCTCTTGAGGTCCATGTCCTGATTGGTCCTGCCGGCGGCGAGAGCACGGCCAAAATGGTCGTACGTGCCCAGAATGTCCCTGGCCAGACTTTCGGCGCCGTATTTCCTGACTTCCTTGTTGCGCCGCTCCAGCCTCTTCACCTGATCGTAGCTTCGCGCCAGATTGAGAAGGATCTGGTCGCGTTCCACCTTCAGTTCTTCCAACTTCTTGACCGCTTCGCGATGAGCCTCGCGAAGCTCCTCGTGGCTGAGTTCGGGCTCCTTTTCCTTGTCATCCTGCCCATTGGCCTTCGAAAGGCCCAACCGGTCCTTCAGGGCCTTGCCGGCCTTGCTGACCAGCGATTCGTCCTGGTCCCGTTCGGCTGGGTCGGCGTCTTCGGGCAAGCTGCCATTGCCGCTGGGCGATTCCTCCGTCTCGTCCCTGACGGCATCGGGCTCCTGCGCCGGTTCGTCTTCCTCGCGCGGGTCCGACTGTTCATCGACGGGATCTTCGGGGTTCTTCTCCGGGGCTTCCTCTGAAACCTCGGTCTCTTCCTCGGTGTTTTCAGACATGTTCAATGCTTGCTTCGCTGCTACCTGTTGCGCTGTGACACCACTCGTCCGGCCACATGGGCCGTGTAGTCGACGATCGGCACGATCCGGCCGTAGTTGAGCCTCGTGGGGCCAATTACGCCAACGGCGCCGATAATCGAATTGTCGGAGTCTATATAGGGAGCGGCAACGAGAGTTGAACCCGACAGGGAAAACAGCTTGTTCTCCGAACCAATGAAAATGCGCACGCCCGTGCCTTCCTGAACCAGGTGGAGAAAGTCAATGATGTCCTGCTTGCGTTCGAGATCGTCGAACAGCCGCTGCACCATTTCGATGTCGATCTGCCTCTCCTTTTCGTCAAGCAGCTTCGATCTGCCCCGGACAACCAGGCGTCCCGAAAGGTTGCCCTCGCCATCCCATACCGCCAAGCCTCTGGTAATCAATTCCGAGGTCAGCCTGTCGAGCTCCATTCTTCGAAGATCGAGCTCCTCCTTCATCAGTTCCAGCAGCTCTGAAATCGTTCGTCCTCTGGAAATCGAGTTCACGAAATTCGCCGCGGCCTGCATGTCGGCCGGCGTCTGTCCGGCGGGGGGCGAGAAAATCCGGTTCTCGACGTTCCCGTCCGTGGTCACCAACACGACAAGCGCCCGGTCGGGCGCCAGCGATATGAACTCGACATGCTTGACGGCAGCGTCCTGCTTGGGAATCAGAACAATGCTGGCGCTGTGGGTCAGACTGGACAGAACGGAGCCGATCCGGTCCATCAACAAGCCGAGGCTTTCGTTCGGGTCGGACCTGACCGATTCCAGAATCTCGCGGTCATCCTCGGAAATCTCGCCGAATTCGAGCAGCTCGTCCACGAACAGGCGCAGGCCCACATCGGTCGGGATGCGGCCGGCGGAGACGTGCGGACTTTGCAGCACGCCCAGAAACTCCAGATCCTGCATGACATTGCGTATGGTGGACGGTGACAGCGAACCGCTCATTTCTCGGGACAGCGTCCGCGAGCCGACCGGATTGCCCTTGATCAGATAGGTCTCGACCAGCCGCCTGAAGACATCCAGATTTCTCTTGCTCAGGGAATTGGCCAGCGGTTCGCTGGCGGGCTGCTGCAGGGTTCCAATCCGTCGCATTGCGGACCTCTCCTTGTTTGCTGGCTGGACGTCCGGCACGCCTGCGGCCAGGAAAGGCAAGTATTGCTTCATTGATCGAATTTTTCAACCGTGGCCCATTGCTGCCCTGGCAAACGCGCCACAAAAACGTGCGCTGCAACGGCTCTTGGAGCAGAGGCCGCCCGGTTTCCTGCATGCTGCGTTCTGCTTCCACCGCCCGTTTTGCATTGCAATGCCGCCAGCAAGCGCTATGTCCACAATGGAATCAACCTGGAGGCAGAATGCGCCCGTCAAAGAGACTTTTCGACCAACTCCGTCCCGTCCGGATCACGACGAACGTAAACAAGTACGCCGAAGGCTCGTGCATGATCGAGATGGGCAACACCCGGGTGCTGTGCACAGCGTCCGTGGAAAAAAGAGTTCCGTTCTTTCGCCGGAATTCAGGGCTTGGATGGGTGACAGCCGAATATGCGATGCTGCCACGGGCCACATCCGAACGGAACAGGCGCGATGGACGCGGCAGAATGATTTCCGGGCGCACCCAGGAGATCCAGCGCCTGATCGGACGCGCGCTTCGGGCCGGGATTGACTTTTCCGTCCTTGGCGAGAGACAGGTGATTGTCGACTGTGATGTTCTGCAGGCCGACGGAGGCACGCGCTGCGCTGCCGTAACCGGCGGCTGGGTGGCGCTCAAGCTGGCCATGCAATCGCTGCTCAGGGAACGGGTTTTGCGGTCCGATCCGGTGATCGAGCAGTTGGCCGCCGTTTCGTGTGGCGTGTATGCCGGAACCGCTCTCCTCGATCTCGAATACTCCGAAGACAGCGAGGCCGACCTGGATGGCAACTTCGTGATGACGGCATCGCGCAAGTTCGTGGAAATCCAGTGCTCGGCGGAGGAAGATGCATTCAGCCGCAACACATACGACAAACTCCTCTCGCTTGCCGAAAAGGGCGTTGACGAACTGTTGCAGGCACAGACCAAAGCCGTGTCCGGTGTCAGCCCGTAGGCTCGCCTCCTCGAGGGTCGTGATTTCATCCCGCAACCGGGGCAAGATTCGGGAGTTTGCGCAGCTCCTTGAACCCCACGCCATCACCATTCTCACTGCCGAACAGTGCGGTCTGCAACCTGTGGAGGAAACAGGCCGCACATTCGCCGAAAATGCCGGTCTCAAGGCCCGTGCAGCGGCGGGCATTGCCGGCATGCCGGCGATCTCCGACGACAGCGGCCTCGAAGTGGAGGCGCTGGACGGGCAACCCGGCATCGACACCGCCAACTGGGCGGAGACGCCACAGGGCAGGAACTACGTTGTTGCCATGACACGAGTCTGGAAGCTGCTTGAGGAACTTGGCGCTCCGCATCCCCGAAGGGCCCGGTTCCATTCAACCATATGCGTTGCCTGGCCGGACGGCCATGAGGACTACTTCACCGGCAACGCAAACGGCCACCTTGTCTGGCCCATGCGTGGAGAGACCGGCTTCGGGTTTGATCCAATGTTCGTGCCCGAGGGTCACACAAGCACCTTTGGCGAAATGCCGCACTCGCTGAAGAACAGGATCAGTCACCGCGCCAGGGCGCTTGCCGCGCTTTCCCGGGCTTGCCTGGATGGCTGAGATCTGGTCCGAAGACCGTTTCGGCATCTACATTCACTGGCCGTTCTGTCAGTCGATTTGCCCCTACTGCGCATTCAACAGACGCCTTCACGAAGCCGTTGACGACAATGCCTGGCGCGACGCCTACATCGACCAGATCGCCTCATCGTTCTCCGAACTTGGCAGGCGGAAATGCGCCAGCGTATATTTCGGGGGCGGCACACCCAGCCTGATGCCGCCGCAAACAGTGGAATCCATCATTGAAGCGGTTTCCGGCGCATGCGATCTTGCGCCAGATGCCGAGATAACCCTGGAAGCGAATCCAACATCAAGCGAGGCACGCAAGTTCCGCGACTTCCGCCTTGCGGGCGTCAACCGTGTTTCGATTGGCATGCAGTCGTTGAGCGATGCCGGCCTCGCGGCGCTGGGCCGCACGCATGACGCCGCGCAGGCCCGGTTTGCCCATGACGCCGCACGTGCGGTGTTCGAGAACGTCAGCGTCGACCTCATGTTCGGCCGCCAGCGGCAAACGCCGGCTCAGTGGGAACTGGAACTGCAGCAGGCGCTTGGCTGGGGCGCTCCACACATGTCCCTCTATCAGCTGACCATTGAGCCGGACACCGCATTTGCCCGCCGACTCGAAAGGCAGCGCCTGCCGGGAATACCCGACGAGGACAGTCTGGCCGACATGCATCGCATAGCGGATGCGCTGTGCGCGGACGCCGGTTACAGGCACTATGAGGTGTCGAATTTCTGCCGGCCGGGATTCGAGGCCAGGCACAATCTTCTCTACTGGCGGAGCCGGGACTGGCTTGGGTTGGGGCCGGGAGCGCATGGTCGCATTGAACTGGACGGCAGTCGCTTCGCCACGCTGGCAACTTCCTCAACCACTGAATGGCTGGCATTGGTGCAAGCCACTGGCTGCGGCGAACAGGAACGACGCTTTTTGGAATCCGAGGAGGTGGCTCTGGAGTACCTGTTGATGTCGTTGCGCCTTGAAGAAGGCATGAGCCATGGTCGCTATCTGTCTCTCGGTGGACACAGGATCGATCCTCGGTTAATCGCCGAACTGGTCGAAGACGGGCTGGTTCTTTGTCGCGAGGGCCGGATTTGCGCCACTTCGCATGGCCGCATGCTGTTGAACACGGTAGTCGGGCTTCTGGCCAACCGGCAAACTGCATTTCCGAACGTCGATGGACTCAACCCATGACCGACACCACAGAATCGCCAACAGCTCTCGACCTGCCGTCGGTGGACCCGTTGCCGCCCCGGACCAGAAAATACTTTGAAATCTGCGAGGAAAAGCTCGGTCTGGTGCCGAACGTGCTTCGGGCGTACGCCTTTGATCCGGAAAAGCTTGATGCGTTTTCGGCCATGTACAATGAACTCATGCTTGGCGACAGCGGTCTTACCAAGCTTGAGCGGGAAATGATCGCAGTGGTCGTGTCGGCGATTAACCGCTGCCACTATTGCGTTGTCGCCCACGGCGCTTCGGTTCGACAGCTGAGCGACGATTCCGAATTTGCCGACACGCTTGCCATCAACTACCGCCTGTGCAGGCTGAACCCCAGGCAGCGGGCCATGCTGGATTTCGCGGCGCTGTTGACCGAGAGCAGCTTCCTGGTTGAGGAAACGGACCGGCAGCGTCTGAGGGAGGCCGGATTCAGCGACCGCGACATCTGGGACATCGGCGCCGTGGCGGCTTTCTTCAACATGACGAACCGCCTGGCTTCGGCCACCGCTATGGAACCCAACCGCGAATACTACGGTCTCGCACGCTGACGCCGTCGGGCCACTCCGCACACAGGAAGAGTTGACATGAGCACGCTGAAAACTGTCGAAAATGATTCGGATGTCTGGGAGTACCTGGATTCCGTGAGCAATGCCGTCCGCCGGAAGGACGCCATAGCCGTGACAACAATGATGCAGGAGGTCACTGGAGAGGCGCCCAGAATGTGGGGCGACAGCATTGTCGGCTTCGGCCGGTATCAATACCGGCGTGCCGATGGATCGCGGCACTGGTGGATGCTTACCGGCGTCGCTCCCCGCAAGCAGGCCCTGACCGTCTACATCATGCCTGGATTCAAGCCCTACGGCGATCTTCTGGCAGCGCTTGGGAGGCATCGGCACTCGGTCAGCTGCCTCTACATCACCCGGCTAGCGAACGTGGATTTCGACGTTCTCAAGGAACTGGTCGAAAGGTCAGTGCGCGACATGCGGCTTCGCTACTGCTGAATCCGGCTTGGCGCCTGGCGTCAGGCGCTTGAAATCGGCTGGGCGGATCATTATCTGATAGCCTGAAATGCGGTCGTCCGGATTCCAACCCGGACCGCCTTGAATGTATTCAATACGGGCCGCGGCCCGTTTTTTTGTGGAACTGTCCATGGATCTGGATCTCGTAGCGAGCAACGAAAAGGAATTGGAGCTTCAAACGCTTTTTCGCCCGCTCATTGACTCCATGGGATTCGAGCTTGTCCGTCTGCGGCTTGGCGGGAGGAATGCCCCGGTCCTGCAAGTAATGGCGGAACGCAGGCAGGGAGGCATGAGCGTGGATGATTGCGCCTCTCTCTCCCGAGCGTTGTCGATTCTGCTTGAAGTCGAGGATCCGATTGCATCCAACTACACGCTGGAAGTTTCCTCGCCGGGCATTGATCGGCCACTGACCAAGACGGAACACTTCCGCGACTGGAGCGGGCATCTGGCAAAGATCGAAGTGGCTCCACCAATCGACGGTCAACGGCGCTTTCGTGGCTGCATCGCCGATGTCCAGGACGGCGCAATCGGACTTGAAACGAAAACCGGGCGGGTCGATCTGCCGCTCGGCAGCGTCGCGAAGGCGAAGCTCGTGATCACGGACGAACTCCTTGCCGCCCACCTCGACTCTGCCGATGGAAAGGGCCCGAGGAGTTCCGACACATGATGACATGCCGGCGCCGCGGACACCACCGGGGAGAAACGAAATGAACCAACTTACCGCAAACCGTCTCGAACTTCAGCAAATTGTCGCCGCGGTGGCACACGAAAAGAGCATCGAACGCGAAGTCGTGATTGAGGCGATCGAGGAGTCGATGGCGCGTGCAGCCAAGCTGAACTACGGTCCGGAGCTGGACATTCGGGCCGACTTCAACATGGAGACCGGCGAGCTCTTTCTGGAGCGCGTGCGGACGGTTGTGGAAGCGGTTGAAGACAATTCCCTCGAAGTGTCGCTGGAGGATGCACGTCGCAAAAATCCGGACGCGGTCGTCGGTTCGCAGGAAATCGAATACCTGCCACCTGTGTTCGGCGCCCGGCTTGACCGAATCACGGTGCAGAATGCCAAGCAGATCATTGTACAGAAGGTGCGCGAAGCCGAACGGGAGAAGCAGTATCACGAGTACAAGGACAAGATCGGCCAGATCGTCGTCGGAACGGTGAATCGGATCGAATACGGCAACATCATTGTGGATCTCGCCGTTGGCGAAGGGATCATTCACCGCAATCAGCGAATCCGGCAGGAGGCTCCGGAAAAGGGAGACCGCCTGCGGGCGCTGGTGCTGGACGTCTCCCGCGAGAACAAGCGTCATCAGATCAGGTTGTCCAGGACCGCGCCCGAGTTCATGAAGGAACTGTTTCGCGCCGAGGTTCCTGAATTCGATGAAGGCATCGTCGACATCCGGTGCATCGCCCGCGACCCCGGTTCCCGCGCCAAGATCGCCGTCGTGTCATACGATGCCAGCATTGATCCTGTGGGCGCCTGCGTCGGCATGAAGGGATCAAGGGTCCAGGCTGTGGTGTCCGAGCTGCAGGGCGAGCGCATTGACGTGATCGGCTGGACGCCGGATCAGAACGAGTTCGTGGAACAGGCCATAAAGCCCGCCAAAGTGTCGAGAATCATACTTGACGAGGATGACCGTCCGGCGGAAATCATCGTGTACGACGATCAGCTGTCCCTGGCCATCGGCGCCAAGGGGCAAAACGTTCGGCTGGCTCGCACCCTCACCGGTCTCAACTTCCGAATTATCACCGAAAGCGAGGAGCGCGACCAGCGGCTGGCTGCGGACAGCGAACGCGTGCAGACTTTCATGGACGTGATCGACATTGAAGAAAGTTTCGCTCATCTTCTCGTCACCGAGGGTTTCGATTCGGTGGAGCAGTTGGCGGATTGCGACATGGACCTGTTGCTGGCCATTGACGGAATAGATTCCGAGATCGGTCGCGAGCTCAGGAACAGAGCCCAATCCCACGTTGACGCCCTGAACCAGGAAGCCCTGGAGGAGGCGTTTCGCTACGGTCTCCAGCAAGACCTTGCACAGTTTGAAGGGCTGACGCCGGCGATGCTGCTCACCCTGGCCAAGGCGGACATCACGACTCTGAAGGGATTTGCCGAATGCGCCGACTGGGAAATCGCCGGTGGCTACTCCACCTCGCGGGGCAGGAGAGTGCGTGATCCTGGATTTCTTGAGGAATTCGAAGTGTCCCTCGAGGAGGCGCGGCATTTGATTTTGGTGGCCCGCGTGTTGGTTGGCCTGATTGACGAGTCGTCGCTGTACGAGGCCGATCTGGACATTGAACTGGAAGAAGGCATTGACGAGAGGCAAATCGAGGAGACGTGAAAAGTTCGTTCGCCGGTGCCTGGTGACCAAGAGGCGGGAGTCGCAGGATGGCATGATCCGCTTTGTGACTTCGCCGGAAGGCACAGTCGTGCCCGATGTCGACCGTGTGTTGCCTGGAAGAGGAATGTGGCTCGTTGCGCGGCGGGATGTTTTGGAGCGAGCCATTGCCGGCAACCACTTTTCGCGGGCAACCAGACAGCGCGTCCGCAGCTCTCACGAGCTTGCCGATCTGGTGGACAGGTCGCTTGTCTCCAGGCTTTGCCGGCACATAGCTCTGGCTCGCAAGTCCGGAGCGGCAGTCGCCGGCTCCATGCGCGTTCGACAGGCGTTGGGCAGCGGAGCGGCCGGGCTCTTGCTGCTGGCGACCGACGGGTCGCCCGGCCAGATCGGAAGAATACGGCCGGAAAGCGATTGCACAGTTGCATGCAGATGCCTCAGCGGCAGCGAATTAGGGGTGGCATTTGCACAGGATTCTGTTATACAGGCTTTCATCAGGCAGGGAGGTTTCGTCCGTACCCTTTCGGGCGAATCCCGGCGGCTGCGCAGCTTTCGCCTTTTGGGCGAAGACCGCGAATTGGCGGCCGCAATGCGAATCCCGGCAAAGCTCACAAATCGATTGAGGCGGAATGGGGACACAGACACTAAGACTTAACCCGAAGGCACAGTCCGGTCGGCCCAGCAAACCGGCCAAAAGGCCAAGCCGAGTTCGAACCAGGACAAAAAAAGTCGTCGTTGTCCAGGCAAAGCCGGGCGGCAAGCGTAGCCAATATGTTGCCAAACGGCATTCACTGCGAAAGTCTACCGCCTCACACAGATTCTCCAGAACTGATCGGACGGCCGAGGAACCGAAGGTTTCGCTTATCCAGCAGCGGAGGATGGTCGATGCGCTCAAGAAGGCCCGCAACCAGAGGGAGCTAGAGGCCAGGCAGCGGCGGGAAAAGGACAACCAGCTTCAGGAAGCCCGGAAAAGGCAGGCCGAGGAATACCAGGAAATCCTGCGCCGGAACAAGGCCGAAGAGCTTGCTCGCGCCGCGAAGGAAGCCGCGGAGGAGGAACGGCGGAAACAGGAAAAGATTGCCGCTGCCGAGGCGAAGAAGGCCAAGGAGGCCAAAGCCGCCGCCCCACGGGCCAAGCCAACGCCGGCTGCCAAGACTGAACCAGTCAAGGTGCGTCGTCAGGTTCGAAAGCAGAGCAAGCCTGACCGGACGCGCAGAATCCAGCGCGGAGGAAGACGAAAGCTCAACGTGCGCAATGCGCTTGAGGGCGAACGCCAGCGCTCGCACGCCGCATTCCGGCGTCGAGAGAAGCGACGAAGGCGCAAGTCGATTGCGCCGCCCCCCCGCGAGCGCGTTATTCGCGAAGTCCAGTTGCCGGAAACAATCGTCGTCCAGGAATTGGCCAACCGCATGGCCGAGCGATCAGCGGACGTAATCAAGTACCTGATGACAATCGGTGAACGTGTCACACAAAATCAGACGATTGACGCCGACACGGCCGAGCTCGTCATAAGCCAGTTCGGCCACAAGGTCACTCGAGTGTCCGATTCGGATGTAGAGGACGTCATCGAGGAATTTGAAGACAGTCCTGAGCAAATGCTCCCCCGGGCTCCTGTCGTCACTGTCATGGGACATGTGGACCACGGCAAGACTTCGCTGCTGGACTACATCCGCAATGCCCGCGTCGCCGCAGGGGAGTCGGGCGGCATTACACAGCACATAGGCGCCTACCAGGTGGCCACCGCAGATGGCCACGAGTTGACCTTCCTGGATACACCGGGGCACGCCGCCTTCACCGACATGCGGGCTCGCGGCGCAGAGGTGACGGACATTGTGGTGTTGGTTGTTGCTGCCGATGATTCCGTCAAACCTCAAACCATCGAGGCCATAAATCACGCGCGCGCCGCGGACGTTCCGATAGTCGTTGCCATAAACAAGTGCGATCGTCCCAATGCCGATCCGGATCGCGTTCGAAACGACTTGCTCCAGCACAGCGTGGTCGTCGAAAGCCGTTCCGGGGAGGTTCTGGACGCCGAGATTTCCGCCGTCACTGGCGAAGGAATTCCTGACCTGCTGGAACAGGTCCAGCTGCAAGCGGAACTGCTTGAATTGAAGGCCAATCGGTCAAGACCGTCCGAAGGAACTGTCGTTGAGGCGCTGGTTGCGCATGGCAAGGGATCGGTCGCGACAATTCTCATTCAGGCCGGCACGCTGCGAAAGGGCGACATATTCGTTGTCGGACAGGAATGGGGCAAAGTCCGGGCAATGTTCGACGACAAGGGCAAGCCGATTGCGGAAGCGATACCGTCACAGCCTGTCGAGGTGCTTGGCCTCAATGGCACGCCAGCTGCCGGTAACCGGTTGAATGTCGTGAAAAGCGACGCCCAGGCGCGGCAGATCTCCGAATACCGGCGATCGCTATCGACCTCCGCGCCGGCAGCGGCGTGGCGTGCGAAGCCCAAGGACATCATTTTCCAGCTCGGGAAACAGAAGAAGGCCTGTCAGCTCATCATCAAGGCTGATGTCCACGGGTCGGCGGAAGCCATTGAACAGGCCGTCAAGACGATCGGCAACGACGAGGTGGAGGTTCGAATACTCCATTGTGCCGTCGGTGAGATCATCGAGTCCGACATCACGCTTGCCACGGCTTCCAACGCCACCGTCATCGGTTTCAACGTGCGTGCCAATGCCGCGGCCAGAGTGGCCGCAAGTCAGCAGGGAGTGGAAGTGCGCAACTACTCCGTCATTTATGAACTGCTTGACGATGTTCGCGCCATGGCCACCGGCCTGCTGGCGCCAAAGATCAACGAGATCGAACTTGGCAATGCAGAGATACTCGAGATTTTCAACATCACGGGTGTGGGACCCATCGCTGGATGCAGAGTTTTGCGCGGCGTGGTTCGCAAGTCCAGCAATGCCCGGCTGCTGCGCGACAGCGAGGTTGTGTATGAGGGCAGACTCAAGACGCTGAAGCGGTT